>CAIPGC010000309.1 GCA_903864505.1 uncultured beta proteobacterium
AAACAGTGAGTCCAGCAGTTCGCGGTTGTCGGGTTGTTCTTCAAGTTCGAGCAGCAGGGTTTCGATGGCTTCGATCTGTTCGGCCGCCTCGCTGATAAAGGCCGGCATCGCCTGCTCTATGAATTCCTGGTCCGTCTGGGTACCGTAGCTCACGTCGCACGCTCCCCGACTGCGTTCTTGAGGTGGCGCCTGTCGAGCCAGTGGGCGAGCCCCAGGGTACGGCAGGCATCTGCAAAGACATCGCTGGTTTCCACCAGGTGCCAAGGCTGATCCACGTGTGTCAACGCGGCAATCAATTGCAAACCGGAACCGTCAACCTCGGCCACATCGCGAGCGGATATCTCCAGGAGGTCGTGCCCTTGCGTTGCTTGGGAGGCCACCCAAGCCAGCAACGCGTCGCGCGCCTCCAAAGCGTTGTAGATATTCAACTCCGAAGGCAGCTCAAAGCGCTCACTCATGATGACCCCCTGACAGCATTGCATGGAACGACACAGACCTCAGCGGTCCGCGTTCCAGCTAGACACAAAGTTTGGACACCGCGCTCACAAGTTGGGTAGGAGAGAACGGCTTGACCATCCACGCCTTGGCCCCGGCAGCCTTGCCTTGCTCTTTTTTCTCTTCCTGACTCTCCGTGGTGAGCATCAGGATGGGCAGGAACTTGTAGGCCGCGAGCTGTTTGGCGGCCTTCACAAACTCGATGCCATTCATGATGGGCATGTTCACGTCGCAAATGGCCATGTTGATCTGCCGGCCATCGAGCAGAGCCAGTGCGGCCTGCCCGTCACCGGCCTCAATCACGTTGTAGCCCGCGCCGGTCAGCGCCATCTTCACCACCTGGCGCAAACTCGCCGAGTCATCGATAACCAATATAGTTTTTGCCATTCGAACCTCGTCTAAAAAAATGTAGCTTCGTTATCTTTTCCGTCCACCGGGGCATCGCTTGCCACGCCGGCGTGGTCCGCCCGCTGCTCGGACATCGCATACTGTGACTCAAGGTGCAGCAACCACGCGGCCAGTTCTGGCACCTGACTGCCCTCGGCCGCCAGGGCCTGCTGTAAGCTGACCATATCACCTTCAAGCAGCGCCATCATCTGGCTGATCCGGTCCTGGTACTGAAAGCCCATGTACATGCGCTCAACCTGGGCCGCCACCATCTGGGTCTCGTGCTGAAAGGGTTTGGCCACTTGCTCCAGAGCGCCTACCGCTCGGCGCACCATGTTCAGCAGTTGCTCCAAGGTCGCTTTGCTGGTTGCTGACAGATTCGGATCCTGGAACACCGGAGCCAACACATGCTCGCACGCCTCCATTAGACCTGTCACCCCTCCAATTGGCTGTGCCAGTGCATCGTTGATCTGCTCGGACTGACGCTCTGCCATGTTGATATGCGGACCGATGTCAGAAAATGCCTGCAGCATCTCGCTCACCGCCACCTCCGACTGCGCACGTGAGGTGGCCAAATGGCGCACCCAGACCGGCAAGAGTCCGGCGCACAACGCTACCCTAGCCTGCACGGTCTGGAAATTTGATCCCTCGCACTGCGAGGATGAGGGTCCGATTGACATCGCTGATTATTTGTTGGAGGGGAGTGACATCGTAACCCGATTTGATGCGGGGAATAACCCTTGCGCTGTGCTCTCGGACTGCATCGCACCGGTTTGCAACAACTGTTCAATGTCGGACGCAAGGTAGGTGCCGCAGCCAATCAGGGTGTCGTGGTCCAGTGGCACCACATACGATGACTTCTTGGACTCTTCGCCCGAAATGGGATTCAGGATGCCGTAGGTGATCCAGCCTCCGCCGGCATCACACACTGCCCAGGCATCGGCTAACAACTGCGGGCCGTCAAGCCCGGGCGTATCACCCAACCGTGTGCCCACGCGCTTGGGCGAGCGCCCGAATGCGCTGTACACGCCACGCCGGTTGAAGGCAAAAATGTACAGGTCACGGTCAATGAAGCGGCTGCCGGGGTCGTGGAACTCCCGAAACGCACGCTCCAGCCCAACGTTGTGTACATGCAGCGCAGCATCCAATGTCAGTTGTTGCGCTTCCTGCGCAGTGCCGTTGCGCAAACGAATGAAACTTACGGCCCCATCAAGCTCCAGGGTCTGGTTGATCAGGCGGTCAGACTTCTCTGAGGCCTGCGCCACCAGGCTGCTGTTTTCCTGCGTCAACGTGTCCAGATCGCCCACAGCGTTGACTACCTCGGCCAAAGCTGAACTTTGCGCAGCGCTGCCCTCAGCCATCACGTTGATATTCATGGCGATCTCGCGGATGCCGGCGACCAGACTTTCCATCAGCGTGTTGACCTGCGCAATCTCTGTGACGGTGGTCGCCACGCGGGTTGAGGACTCTGCAATCAGGCCACGCACTTCAGCCGCCGCCGCCTGGCTGCGTTTGGCCAGTGCACGTACTTCGGTAGCCACCACAGCAAAACCCCTTCCCTGCTCACCGGCGCGAGCGGCCTCGACCGCAGCGTTGAGCGCAAGCAGATTGGTCTGAAACGCAATACCATCAATCGTGCCAATTATTTCATTCATGCGCCCCGAAGTGACCTGCAAAGGTCCCATCCCGGTGACGGCCTGCTGCATCAGCCGTTCCGCGGACTCCGCCTCCAGATGCACGCTGGAAGTCATCATGCTGACCTCTTGCGACGCATCGGCATTCCTGGCGACGGTCTCGCTAACGCGGCGCACATGTAACGCCGTCTGCTGCAAACTCGTCCCTTGCGTTTGCGCACGCTCCGACAGTGCCCGCGTATTCTCGACCAAACCACGTCCGGTCTCCCCAAGCAAAGCCGATGCCGTGCGGACCTGCGCCGTCATGTTCGACAGGTTGTCGAGCATTCGTTCAAAATCCCGACCTAACTCACCCAGACTGTCGGTCCCGCGGTAATAGCCGCGCATCGACAGGTCACCCTCGGCAGAGTTGTGCACACCGCGCTTGAGCTTGTCGACCATGACGTTGTTATTGATGAACAGGCACAGCAGGCCATAGGCACACAGGACGAAGCCCAAGCCAACCACCAACCAGGTCACCACAATCATTTGGGTGACATCTTCTGTGCAACCACCACCGAGGTGACACAACTGCTGCTGCATCAGAAACACCATAGGCGCTGCCAGCGTCAGCACCAGCAGCGCGATCTTGGTGCCCAGCTTGGTTCGCATCATCACCGCCGTTCCCGGCCGCAGAAGCCAATGGGGACTGCTGCCCGCTTGCAGAATGCTGTTTGCCATTGTGGGTCGCACGCGCAGGTAGAGTTTAGAGTCTGTGCCTACTAGCTCGCGGCGCGGCGCGTCAGAATTTCAAAGGCGGGCAGGGTCTTTCCCTCCAGCACCTCCAGAAACGCGCCCCCGCCGGTCGATATATAGCTGACCTGCTTCTCGACACCGTACTTTGCGATGGCCGCCAGCGTGTCGCCGCCGCCAGCAATGGAAAACGCACTGGACTCGGCAATCGCCTGGGCAATCACCTTTGTGCCGTTCTCGAACGCAGCGAACTCGAACACACCGACCGGGCCATTCCAGACAATGGTGCCGGCCTTTTTGAGTTGCTCGGCCAGAGCCTGCGCCGTTTGCGGGCCAATGTCCAATATCAGATCGTCGTCAGCCACATCGGTGGCTGCCTTGACCGTAGCCACCGCATCCGCCGCAAAGGTTTTGGCCGTCACCACATCGGTCGGTATCGGCACTGCTGCGCCACGCACCTTCATGGACTCAATCACCGACACGGCCTCTGCCAGAAGGTCAGGCTCGGCCAGGCTCTTGCCAATTTTCAGACCAGCCGCCAGCATGAAGGTGTTGGCAATGCCGCCCCCCACAATGAGTTGGTCCACGTTGGCCGACAGACTCTTCAGAATAGTGAGTTTGGTCGACACCTTGGAGCCGGCCACAATGGCCACCAGCGGCCGCTTCGGGGCCAGCAGTGCTTTAGAGATGGCGTCCATCTCGGCCGCAAGCAACGGCCCGGCGCAGGCAATGGGTGCGAACTGCGCGATACCGTAGGTGCTGGCTTCGGCCCGGTGCGCCGTTCCAAACGCATCGTGAACAAAGATGTCGCACAACGCGGCCATTTTCTTCGCCAGGTCTTCGTTGTTTTTCTTCTCGCCCTTGTTAACGCGGCAGTTTTCCAACAGTACCAGTTGACCCGCAGCCAGGGGCTTGCCCGCAACCTGCACGCCGTCAACCCAGTTTGCAACCAGTGGCACCTCACGACCCAGCAGTTCCTGCATGCGCCGTGCCACGGGAGCGAGTGAGTCCTCGGGAGTAAAGGCACCTTCGGTTGGACGACCCAGATGCGAAGTGACCATTACTGCTGCGCCTGCTTCCAGCGCCAACTTGATACAGGGAACGCTGGCACGGATTCTGGTGTCTTCGGTGATGTTGCCTGCATCGTCCTGCGGCACATTCAAATCGGCGCGGATGAATACCCGTTTGCCGGCGACTTGACCCTTGGCGCAGAGATCAGAAAATCGGATGAAGTTCATGAAAATAGCCTCCCGTTAATGCACACCATTGTAAAAGCGTCGAAAACCTACCAGCCCAAGCCCAAATGCAACGGCAAGTACACCGCCATTCCCGACACAATGGCTCCCAGCACCGCCTGTCCAGCGCCCTTGCGCCAGTAGAAAAACGCAACCCCTGTCGCGACCGCGTAGAGCCTGGCATCGGCCAGGCTCGGGATGAGTTGGCCTTGTGTCATCACAATCTCGGGGGCAATCACCGCCGAGAGCGCCGCAATTGGTGCGTACTGTAGACCGCGCTGCGCCCAGTGGGGGAGGTGCCACTGGGCTTGCGATAAAAAGAAGAAGGAGCGAGAGAGGAAGGTGATTAACACCAACCCCGCAATTGCAAGCAGCGTCCAGAGATGGGTTTCGCCCACCAGGAAATCATCATGTTTCATCGCACCCGCCTTTCCAGTAGCAGACAGGTGACCACTGCCGCGGCAATGGCCGCAAGAATGTTGAGTTTCAGAGGCAAAGCGTAGGCGGCTACGCCTACCACCGAAGCGACCCCGGCGGCAACCCCACGCAAACGACTGCTGGCCAGCGAGCACGCCATGCCCGTCAGCGCCAGAATACCAGCGAACCCCAGACCCCAGGCCATAGGAATGAAGTTGGCGGCGATCACTCCGATCACGCCCGAGACTGTCCAAGCCACCCAATTGATGCCGCCATTGCCGATCAGGTACGCCATTTGCGCGGCGCGCGCCGCGTCATCTTCCGCGGGACGGGCAAAGCGTTTGACAAACAGGACGTAGGTGAGGTCGCCGCTGAGAAAGCCGCACAACAGGCGCTCGTGAAGTGGCAGGTGCATGACATAAGGACGCATGTGTGCGCTAAACACCATAAAGCGCAGATTGACGCACATCGCGGTGGCAAACACCACCCACAGTGGCGCCCCCGCCAGAATCAGCGGTGTCGCGGCAAGTTGGGCACTGCCCGCAAACACGGTGAGTGTCATCAGCAAGGCTTCGATCGTGCTCAAGCCCGACTGCACCAAGGCAACCCCGGTCATCAATCCCCAGGCGGCAATACCCAGTGCGACACCGGCCATGTCCTGGGCCCCCCGACGAAATTCAGGGTGCTGTCGTTGGGTGCGGGACAGGATCACGGCGGGTTTGTGTCGCTGGCACAGGGCTGCGCGGGGGAATCCATGCGCATGCCAGCGTGCACCGCAAAGCCATGCAGAAAATCGGCTACTTGCAGGCGCTTGCCGCTGGCGCGTTGCAACTCCGTCATGATTACTATCGAATTCATAGCAGCTACCGCAATACCCTCAGGCGCTACAGCCAGAACTGTCCCCGGCTCTGCGGCCAAAGGCTGATCTTTCACGTCCTGGTCTCGCGCCGCCCAGACCTTGATCACTTCCCCCGCGAGGGTGAGACTCGCGCCAGGAAACGGGTTGAAGGCGCGTACGCGTTGGCAAATCGCCCTGGCACTTTGGCCCCAGTCGATGGCGGCCTCCCGCTTTTCTACTTTTTGGGCGTACGTTACGCCCTCCAGCGGTTGGCGCATGGGCGTAAGCAGCCCCGCAGCGGCGTGTTCCAGCACCAGCACAATCAGTTCTGCGCCCAAATCCGCCAACCGGTCGTGCACACTTTCGGTGGTGTCAAAGGAGGTGATGGGGATGCTGCGTTTCAACAGCATGTCACCCGTGTCCAGCCCTGCGTCCATCTGCATGATGGTGATGCCGGTTTGCGCGTCGCCCGCCTCAACAGCCCGGTGGATCGGTGCGGCCCCGCGCCAGCGCGGCAGCAACGATCCGTGGATGTTGAGACACCCATATTTGGGCGGCGTGAGCGCCATATCGTCCAGCAACCATTGCGGCAGGATCAGACCGTATGCGGCGACCACCATCACATCGGCGTCGGCATCGGCAATGGCCTGGCGCGTTGCCGCAGCATCCTCGGGGTATTTGCCATCGAGCTTAAGGCTGCGTGGCTGGGCCACTGGCATGGCATGGTCCAAGGCAAACCGCTTGACCGCAGATGCCTGCAACTTCAGACCGCGCCCGGCGGGTCGGTCCGGCTGGGTGAGGACCAGCGCAATGCTGTGGCCGCTGCGGTGCAGGCGCTCCAGCGCAACACTGGCAAATTCCGGAGTCCCGGCAAAGATGACCCTCACCGCAATTCCTCGCGCTGGGCCTTGAGCATTTTTTTCTTGATCCGGTTGCGCTTGAGCGGGGAGAGGTATTCCACAAACACCTTGCCCAGCAGATGGTCCATCTCGTGCTGGATGCAGACCGCCAGCAATTCGTCGGCCTCAATCGTGCGCAATTGCCCGGTTTGGTCAAGCGCGCGCACGTGCACCGCATCAAACCGCTCGACACCGTCGTAAATGCCTGGCACCGAGAGGCAGCCTTCTTCGTTGAGATGGGTGGTTGGGCTGGTCCAGACCAGTTCCGGGTTAATCAGCACCAGCGCCTGGTCGCGCTCCTCCGAGACATCGATCACGATCAAGCGCTCGTGCACATCCACCTGAGTAGCGGCCAGGCCAATGCCCTTCGCGTCGTACATGGTTTCAAGCAGGTCAGCCACCAATTGGAGAACACGTGCATCCACCGAGGCAACTGGCTTGGCTACCTTGTGCAACCTTGGGTCCGGATAACAGAGAATGGGAAGTAGGGCCATATGTCGCTATTTTCGCCACTTTTCGGCATACCCAAGGGGTGGCGTTTGCAAAAACGTTGCCGAATCAAGGGCTTGAGCGCAAAATCGCGCGTAAATTATCAAGTTATTCCTGGGATGAGCAGCACGATATGACGACACACCTGATGGCGAAATCCACCGCGACACTGGCCACCCTGGCTCTGGTGGTGGGCACGATGACCACCGTTGCGGCATGGGCACAGAAATTCCCCATCACCAATGAGCAGCGCCAAACCGCCACGGAGGTGGCCAACAAGGGCGTGCCTTTGAGTGAACTGGATGCCAATGCCCCTGAGCGTTACACCATCAAACAGGGAGACACCCTGTGGGCGATCTCGCGTCTGTACCTGAAAAGCCCCTGGCGCTGGCCAGAGTTGTGGGGCATGAACATGGGCGATATCAAAAACCCACATCTGATCTTTCCCGGCCAGGTTCTTGTACTGGAACGCAAGGACGGTCGGGCCACCTTGCGCGTCGATGACGGCAAGTCCGCAGCCGAACCCAATACCGTGCGCCTCTCACCGCGCACACGCACCGAGTTGCTGGGCGATGCGGCCTTGCCGACGCTGCAAAGCAACCTGATTGAGCCTTTCCTGACCGAACCCGTTATCGTGGACGAGGCGGGTCTCTCCGCCGCACCACGCATCGTTTCGACCCAGGAGGGTCGCGTTCTGCTGACCCGCGGCGACCGTGCCTACGCGCGTGGATCCAATGGTGTGGCGCTGCTGGACGACGAACGTCTGCAAAAGCAATTCCGTATTTTTCGAAATGCCACTGCCCTGAAGGACCCCACCACCGGCGAAGTGCTGGGCTACGAGGCACAGTATGTCGGCAAAGCCACGCTAGTCCGAGGTGAGTCAACCGCAGATGTTCAAAACAAGGACGGCAGCGTGACCGGGGCAATCATGCCGGCCACCATTGACATCGTTGCCGCCAAGGAGGAAATGCGGGTCGGAGACCGCATGCTGCCGGAGCCGGCACGCGAGTTGCGCACCTATACCCCCCATGCCCCTAAAGAAGTGACGAATGGCCGCATCGTTTCGGTCTATGGGAGCGCCGTCGTCAATGCCGCCCAAAACCAGGTGGTCGCGATCAACCGTGGCAAGAGCGATGGCATGGAGCCCGGGCATGTACTGGCCATCCTGAAGGACGGTGCACGCGTGGTCGACAAGTCTGACGATGCGCGGCCGCTGATGAAATTGCCCGACGAGCGCAACGGACTCCTGATGGTGTTTCGCACTTTTGACCGCCTTTCGTATGCCTTGATTCTGGAAATAACGGATGGTGTAAGGGTGGGCGACCGACTGACCAACCCACGCTAGGGACTGGTCCAGCCGTATCCGTCGCCAAGGTGCCTGCCCGATTCGCCATATGGAGCGCGATGAACTCGCTGCCTGGTTGCGGTTGCAACAGACACCGGGGGTAGGCAACGCCAGTGCGCGTCGCCTGTTGACAGCATTCGGACTTCCGCAGTCCATCTTCACTCAGCCAGAATATGGCTTGGCGCAGGTAGTGAGCCAGAGCCAGGCACAGGCGCTGAAAGCCGAGCCAAACGAGTGGCCTGCGCTGGTCGACACCACCTGGCAATGGCTTCAAGCTGATCCCGACCAGCACCACGTGCTGGTTCTGGGCGATCCGGCCTATCCACCAGAGCTGCTCAACATGGAGGACCCGCCTGTGCTGCTGTACGGCAAAGGCAATGCGCGAGCCTGGACCCGTATTGGATCGACCGAATCCGCTGCGCGCTGCCTTGCCATTGTGGGCAGCCGCAACCCTACGCCACAAGGCCTGACCAATGCACGCCAGTTTGCATGCAGCCTGGCGCAGTCGGGCTGGACCATTGTCTCCGGACTGGCGCTGGGTGTAGACGGCGCAGCCCACGAAGGGGCGCTGGAGGGTGCCGCGCCAGAGCAGCTGGCCACCATTGCCGTGGTCGGCACTGGACTGGACCGGGTCTACCCACGGCAGCACCACGATCTGGCGCACCGCATCGCCGAGCGTGGCTATCTGCTGAGCGAGTACCCATTGGGCACTCCGCCAACAGCGACCAACTTTCCCAGACGCAATCGCATCATCGCCGGCCTTGCGCGCGGCACACTGGTAGTGGAGGCGGCGCTGCAGTCAGGCTCGCTGATCACGGCACGTCTGTCGATTGAACAAGGCAAGGACGTGTTCGCCATCCCAGGCTCCATCCACTCCACCCAGGCCAGAGGTTGCCACGCCCTGATCAAGCAGGGGGCCAAACTGGTGGAAAGTGCACAGGATGTTCTGGAGGAACTGTCGAATCAGAGTGGCCTCCACTTCGCTTCGAAATTGATAGCTTACGACGCACAATCTACGTGGCCTACGGGCCAAAATGACTCTGACAACAGCCTTCTGCAGGCACTCGGCTTTGATCCCAGTGGACTTGATGCGCTGCAGGCCCGCACGGGGCTGGAAACAGCCTCGCTGCAGGGACAACTGATGCAACTTGAGCTACAGGGGCAAGTGGCACGCCTGCCTGGCGGCCTGTTTCAGCGCGTGGGGCAAGGCTAAGCCGGGAAAAGCGGGAGAAGTTCGGCACGGGGCCGGCATGCTCACTTTCTGCGCTATATTGGCGCCATGTTTGAAGTACTTGTATTCGTTTACGAAAACTACTACGCTGGCGACAGTTGCCCAGAACCTGAGCACCTGGAACGTAAGCTCAATGCGGTGGGTTTCGAATCGGAAGAAATTCACGACGCACTTTCCTGGTTGCAAGGACTCAATGCCGCCGCCCGGGGCTCCCAGGGATTTGCCGGCGGCATACAGCCGCCGCCGCCCGAACCCTGGCTGCGCGAACCCTCGCCCACCAGCATTCGGATTTACCCCAGCAACGAACAAGTCCACCTGGGTGCCGAGTGCTTGGGTTTCATCAGCTTTCTGGAAACTGCCGGGGTGCTACCGGCCCCCATGCGCGAGGTGGTCATTGACCGGGCCATGGCCGCCCCGGGCGCACCGGTGTCGCTGGAAGACCTGAAGATCATCATTCTGATGGTCTACTGGAGCTTTGGGCAGGAGCCCGATGCGCTGGTGCTCGATGAGTTGTGCGAGGACGCTGTGGCGCGGGTGGCGCACTAGGCCAATAGACGTTCCGGATTGGCTTCAAGCTTGGTCATCGCGTCGCGGGTGGCGCGCACCGTCAGGGTTTCCTCCTCCTGCGGCAACAACAAGCCGGCCTGCAAGTAGGCGGCCAGGCGCCCGGCCTGAATCAAAAAGCTTTTTCCCGACGTTGCGGCGAACAGGTTAAGGTGTTTGCGCTCGCTGCGCCAGGCAAACTGCACCTGGGTAATCTGTTTATTGTGGTCCAGCGTGTACCAGGAGCCCAGTTGCAGTTCCTGTGCCCACGCCAGCATGGCTGCAGTTGGTTTCGAGCCACCATTGGCCACCACTTCGATGTCCGAAGCATCGATGCCCAGCATCATTTCGATGCTTTCGGCATCCAGCGGCAAGTCGCCCATCCCGTCTTCACTCAAGAAGTCCTCCAGGTTGCCCAAGCGCTGCGCCATGGCATCAATCTTGGCCTGAGGAATGGCCTGGGTCTTGGACAGAAAGGCATCGGCCAGCGTATCGCTCACGGTCTTGACATGCTTATCCTGGGCCGACGGCGGCATGGCCAGCAGCGTCATGCCCGAGCGCAGACGCAACAGCAAATTGGGCAAATCCTGAATCACACGGGCACGGTCGGCGCGGTTGGGTTTGGCACTGGCTGCCCATACCAGATCGGTGGCTGACTTCTTGAGCATCATCGTGTCGGCGTGCTGTGGGCCCTTGCGCACCGCCGCCACGGCCAGCACCTCGGCCCAGACCTTGAACAAGTAGTCGCGAATCTCGTCGCGCACTGGCATGTCCTTGAGCATGTTGCGCATCTCGATGGTGTACTGGATGGTCAGCGTCTCCTTTTGCTCAACCTGCTGAGCCACGCTCACCACTTTTTGGGCCGGCCCCTTCTCGGTCAGGAACTTGGAGAGGAATTTCTGAAACTCCTCATACACAATCTGGTAGACCTTCTTGCCAGTCTCTGGGTACTGCTCGACGACCTGCACGATGCGCTTGACCTCGGCCTCCATCGCACCACCCTGCACACCGGCCGAGTCAAAACCCATGACGCACGAACCCATGCGGTCGATCAGCAGACGCGCCGGGTGGGTGGTGGTACCAAAAAAATCCGGATCTTCCAGCGCTACCCGCAACACCGGCATCTGCAGTCGCGCAAACCAGACCCGAATGCCTGGAGGAATACGTTCCTCCGACAGAATCGCCTGGAACATCAGGGCCACTATTTCGATGGTGGCCTTCTCGCCCTTGGTTTCGGCCTTCTGCTTGAGTTCTGCAGACTTTTCGCGCAGATCGGTCGCCACGCGCGCCACCCCGGCGGGACTGAAGTCCTCGTACATGGTGCCGCCTGCCGCGTAAACAGGAGCCTGGCCCGCGCGCGGCGGCGCGATCGCTGCAGCCAGCGCCGGCGAAGGTGCCTGGTGGGCAGACCCGATAAAGTCGCCCGCACCCTGGCTGACGAACATGCGGCGAATCTGGCCGATCACCCCCTGAGCACGGCTGCGGGCCCGCGCCAGTGGGGTGCCTGCGGTCATCATGCGGGTCTCTTCGGAGGCACTATAGCTCTGACTATGACCACTTTGCCCACCCGAGGATTGCTTCCAGAATGGCTGGGGGCCAGACCCTTGCGCCGATGGGGGTCCACCCGGGGCACCCCCGGTTGAGGCCGGGCCACCCGACGCATTGGCTGGTGCGGGTGCTGAAGATCCCCAACCCAGTCGGCCCCCAAAAAAACCGCCGCCAGAACGGGGTGCTGGCTCACCACCACCCGCATGACCTTGCCTGCCCGAAGACCCCTGAGATGCTGCACCCCCGCCCCCCTGCTGCTGGGGATAGCCCCCCGCGTCGGCACCGTAGCCGGCATCGCCATGGCCGCCGCGCTGATCCTCGCCCGCAGGCGTATTGCGGTCCGCAGGGGAAGGGGCTGCGACCGGGGGCCTGGGACGAGGCGGCGGACGATGAACCGGTCCCTTGACCCGGTCGGTCAGCTCAATCCTGGGCATGACACCCTTTTTGATCAACACCGTATTGGCATCGTCATAAGCAGCGGGCAGGCGTTCCTTTAAAAGGGTCTGCACCACCTCGCTCACCAAGGGCCAGGCGTCTCCCGGCATGCCCACCTTGACCCACTGCTCCACCATCTGTAACACCAGAACCTCGGGGCGAAATAAATCGTTGGTTTCGAGTTCTTCCTTGTCTTCCAGGAAACGGATACGAATGCGCAAGTCATCAAACTTGCCGCTAACCTTTTCCATCACCGCCAGCACCATGCGTGAGGCAAGAATTTTGTTTTCCACCACCTCTTCGCCAACCAACTGCAGGCCAGCGGGCTCTGCACTGGCCACCTTCTTCTTGACGACAGGAGGCTCCAGGCACTCCGTCCAGACTTTCATGGTGGCATCGAGCCACATCGGGCGGCACTTCTTGTAGGCCATCCAGACATCGCGGCGAATCTGGTTTTCGCGGGCGCTTGCGGGCTCATCCATCAAGGTAGTCAGCCGCTCCATGACCGCCTCACCCACCTCTACCATGGCTTTTGCGGCATCGGCCAGAAAGCGCTCACGCACAGCCTTGGCGAGCTGGATCTTGGGTGGCAGTGGAATATGGGTCGCCATGGGCGGAAATCTTATACGGTCGCCCCGGCGTTGGGATCATTGGGGTCAATTTCCTTCTTGACCGAGCCTTTGATCAGATCTTCACGCTGAATACCCAGCCACATGGCAATGGCTGCCGCCACGAACACCGACGAGTAAATGCCAAACAGAATGCCGATCGTCAACGCCAGCGCAAAGTAGTGCAAGGTGGCACCGCCAAACAGCAGCATGGACAGCACCATGAGTTGGGTGCATCCGTGGGTGATGATGGTGCGGCTGATGGTAGAGGTGATAGCGCTGTTGATGATCTCTGTTGTATTCATTTTGCGAAAGCGCCGGAAGTTTTCACGAATTCGGTCGAAGATCACCACCGATTCATTGACCGAATAGCCCAGCACCGCGAGCACCGCCGCCAGCACTGGCAACGAAAACTCCCACTGGAAGAACGCAAAAAACCCGAGAATGATGACCACGTCATGCATATTGGCAATGATGGCGGCGACGGCGAATTTCCACTCAAACCGCATCGCCAGATACAGCATGATGCCGATGATCACGCTTGCCAGCGCCTTGAGTCCGTCGGTGGCCAATTCGTCACCTACCTGGGGGCCAACAAATTCGGTGCGACGCAAGGTCACTGCAGGGTCGGCGGCTCGCAGCGCCGTCAATACCTGCTCGCTTTGCTGTGCCGAACTGCTGCCCTTGAGGGCAGGCAGACGAATCAGAACGTCTTGCGCGGTACCAAAATTCTGCACTTGCACGTCGCTAAAGCCCAAGCCCGCCACGTTGTTGCGGATTGCGTTGAGATCGGCACTCTGGGAATAACTCACTTCCATGAGCGTACCGCCCGTGAACTCAACCGACAAATGCAACCCTCTGGAGAACAGGAAAAACACCGCAGCAACAAACGTGACCAGCGAAACCAGGTTAAACACCAGCGCATGCCGCATAAACGGAATGTCGCGGTGGATCTTGAAAAATTCCATGTTTCTTCCCTTTAGCTGGTCGAGACCTGATTACCGGAATCAGGCCGCCACACGGTACCAATGGACACCGCCTTCAATTTCTTCTGGCGTCCGTACCACAAATTTACCACGCCACGGGAGAAGAACACACCCGAGAACATGCTGGTCAAAATACCCAGGCAATGCACCACGGCAAAACCACGCACCGGACCGGAGCCGAACGCCAGCAGAGCCAGGCCTGCAATCAGGGTGGTAACGTTCGAGTCAATGATGGTGGCCCAGGCGCGGTCATAACCGGCATGGATGGCGGCCTGCGGCGATGCACCACCGCGCAACTCTTCGCGCACCCGCTCGTTGATCAGCACATTGGAGTCAATGGCCATACCCAGCACCAGCGCCATGGCAGCCATTCCCGGGAGGGTTAGAGTAGCCTGCAGCATCGACAACACTGCCACCAGCAGCAGCAGGTTGACGGCCAGCGCAATGCTGGAAATCACGCCAAACAGCATGTAGTAGACGCACATGAAGAAGGCCACCGCCAGAAAGCCCCAGGTCACGCTATTGAAACCTTTGGCAATATTTTCAGCGCCCAGGCTCGGGCCAATAGTGCGCTCTTCAATAATTTCCATCGGTGCGGCCAGTGAGCCCGCACGCAGCAACAGAGCCGTGTCGTTGGCCTCTACCGTCGTCATGCGTCCGGAGATCTGCACCCGTCCACCGCCAATCTCGGAACGGATCACCGGGGCCGTAACCACTTCGCCCTTGCCCTTTTCGAACAGCAGAATTGCCATTCGTTTGCCAATGCTTTCACGTGTTACATCCCGGAAAATGCGCGCGCCCTTGGCATCGAGTGTCAGGTGAACTGCTGCTTCCTGGGTCTGGTTATCGAAACCGGGCTGCGCATCGGTCAGGTTGTCGCCGGTCAGGATGACCTGCTTTTTCACGATCACTGCCTGACCGTTTCGCTCCAGGTAACGCTCGGAACCAAATGGCACCGGTGCGGTACCCATTTCGGCGGCGCGCGCCTCGCTGCCCTCGTCCACCATGCGGATTTCCAACGTCGCAGTGCGACCCAAAATGTCCTTGGCCTTGGCGGTATCCTGCACTCCGGGCAGTTGAACCACGATGCGGTCGAGCCCCTGCTGCTGAATAACCGGTTCGGCCACGCCCAGCTCATTGATTCGGTTGTGCAGCGTGGTGATGTTTTGCTTGATTGCCTGGCTTTGCACGTTGCGCGCCGACACGGGCTTGATGGATGCCACCATCCGGAACTCGGCCCCGTCGCTGGTCTCTACTGTTTCCAGATCCGTAAACTGGTCCTGCACCACGCGCTTGGCCGCCTCCATGGCGGGTGCCTCACGAAAACGAATTTCGATGGTTTGGCCATTGCGGGTGATGCCACTGTGACGCACATTCTTTTCGCGCAGACTGCTGCGGATGTCCCCCGCCAGCGACTCAGCCTTCTTGGACAGGGCGGCCTGCATGTCGACCTGCAACATGAAGTGCACGCCTCCGCGCAAATCCAGCCCCAGGTACATCGGCGATGCCCGCAACGCGCTCAACCAGGCAGGTGAGCGGGAAAGCAGATTTAGCGCCACCACATAACCGGGCTCGGCCGGGTCGGGGTTGAGCGCCTTCTGAATCGCGTCCTTGGCCTTGAGTTGGATGTCGGTGTTGCTAAATCGGGCCTTGATGGAAGTCCCTTCCAGAGTCACGGCCTCGGCACCCACGCCAGCGGCCTTGAGTGCATCCTCCACCCGCACCAGCGCCGCGGCATCCAGTTTCGCCGAGGCTTTGGCCACCGATACCTGAACTGCGGGAGACTCCCCAAAAAGATTGGGCAGCGCAAACAGGCTGCCCACCAACAACGCAATCACGAGGATCGCGTACTTCCACACCGGGTAACGGTTCATTTTTGGTGCCTAAACAGACTGATTTACTTGATAGATCCCTTGGGCAGCACTTGCACGACCGCGCTGCGCTGAATCTGTACTTCTACGCCACTAGCCACTTCCAGGCCCACGTAGCTGTCACCAATTTTGCTGACTTTGCCCAGAACGCCTCCCGCGGTTACCACCTCGTCGCCTTTGGCCAGCGCATCAATCATGGCCTTGTGCTCCTTTTGCTTCTTCATCTGGGGGCGGATCATGACAAAGTACAGCACGACAAACATCAGCACCAGCGGCAGCATGCTCATGAGTGAAGACTGCATGTCGCCCCCGGCAGCAGCACCGGGAGCAGTTTGGGCAAAAGCAGAGGAAATAAACACAGAAAACTCCACGAAAGGGATAACACGGAAACTTCTCCCACCCCCGTAGCGCCGACAACGGCACCCGGTACGCGGAAGGCGAACAGCCCGGCATTGTAAGCGGGCAGGGAGTTTGCGGAACCGGACTCAGGCCGCCTGCGCTGTTATTGGACGGTGGAACTGCTCCAGCAGACCACTCCATTGCGCGCGCGCGGCGGCGAGATGGCGCACCTTGACATGGCCAAAGCCCCTGATCTGCTCGGGCAACACCGCGAACGCCACGGCCGCATCCCGGTTGGCGGCGCTGAGCTGGGGCAACAGGTCTTCGATGGCCGCCTGGTACTCGGCTAGTAACGCGCGTTCCTGGCGCCGCTCCTGGCTGTAACCAAAGATATCCAGCGGACCACCGCGCAGCACCTTCAAGGGTTCCAGCAGTTTGAACACCATGCCGACCCAGGCTCCGTATTGACTTTTTTGCAGTTCCCCTGCCGCGTTACGGGATGCCAGCAGGGGCGGCGCCATGTGGTAGCGCAGAGAGAAATTGCCTTCAAACTGGGTGGCCAACTTGACATGGAACTTCGGGTCACTGTGCAGGCGCGCCACTTCGTACTCATCCTTGTAAGCCATGAGCTTGAAGAAGTACCTGGCTACCGCTTCACTGAGCGGGAAATTTTGCGATGGGCCCGGTGCCAAGGTTTTCTCTGCCGCCTGCACTCTGAAAACGAGACTGCGGTAACGCTCGGCATAAGCGGCGTTTTGGTACGCCGTCAGGTATTCGACGCGCTTTTGCACCATGGCATCCAGAGATTGCTTGTCGCGCGGCGTGAAGGCAATCACCTGCCCCGGATTCAATAGCTTTTGCACGCTGGGCCAATCATTAGCAGCGCGTCTGCCCCAGGCGAATGCCGCCTTGTTGTTCTCCACTGCCACCGCGTTGAGTTCGATCGCACGCAACAAGGAAGCCTGCTCCAGCGGGATCCATCCTTTTTGCCAGGCATAACCCAGCATGATCGGGTTAGTGTAAATAGTGTCCCCCAGCAACTGCGCGGCAATCGCGTCGGCATCGAACGCGCCCAGCGCCGCGTCACCCACCAAGGTCGCAATCTCGGTAACACACTGCTGGCCCGGATTGGTCCAGTTTGCGTTGGCGACAAAGGCAGCGGTGGGAACGGCGTTCGAGTTCAGCGCCACATGGGTACGCCCTGGGCGCATGCGCACAGCAGTCTCCTTGTTGGCCACCACAATCGGATCGCAGCCAATAACGAGATCCGCGCTGGCCATTGCAACCCGCGTTGTGTAAATGGCCTCCTGGCGCTGCGCGATCAGCACATGGCTCCAAGTGGCTCCACCCTTTTGCGCCAACCCTCCCGCGTCCTGCGTCACCACGCCCTTGCCTTCGAGGTGCGCCGCGACACCCAACAACTGCCCGATGGTGATGACGCCGGTACCCCCGACACCGGCCACAACAATGCCCCAGGCCTCCTGCGCCTGCGTTGCCCCGGACAGCGGCCATTGCGGCTCGGGCAGCACGCCCAGTTCGAACGGCGAGGGCGCAGTCGCCTTGCTATTTTTGCGCAGTTTGCCCCCCTCAACGGTCACAAAACTTGGGCAAAAGCCTTTGACGCAGGAGACATCCTTGTTGCAGGTGCTCTGGTTGATCTGACGCTTGCGCCCAAACTCAGTTTCCAGCGGCTCGACCGAGAGGCAGTTACTCTGCACGCCACAGTCACCGCAACCCTCACACACCAGTTCGTTGATCACCACACGCCGTGCCGGGTCCAGCATCGCTCCACGTTTGCGACGGCGGCGCTTCTCGGTGGCACAAGTCTGGTCATAAATAATAACGGTGGTGCCCTTTATTTCTCTAAACTCCTTTTGCAGCGCGTCGAGCGCATCCCGGTGCTGCACGGCGATGCCTTCAGGAAGCCCCTGCACCGCAGCGTATTTTTCCAGCTCGTCGGTCACCACTACGATTTTGATAGCACCCTCCGCTCGCATGGACTGGGCTATCTGCACCACCGAGTGACCTTCCGGGCGCTCGCCCACCTGCTGACCACCAGTCATGGCGACGGCGTCGTTATACAAAATCTTGTAGGTGATGTTCACGCCCGCCGCAATGCTCTGGCGCACCGCCAGCAGGCCGCTGTGAAAGTAGGTTCCGTCACCCAGGTTGGCAAAAATGTGCTTGTCGTTACAGAACGGTTGTTGCCCGACCCAGGGCACGCCCTCGCCGCCCATCTGGGTAAAACCGGAGGTAGAACGGTTCATCCAGATCGTCATGAAATGGCAACCGATACCGGCCATGGCACGCGACCCTTCAGGCACCTTGGTCGAGGTGTTGTGCGGACAACCAGAGCAAAACCAGGGCTGGCGGTCAATGCCCTTGACACCTTCGACGGCCAGCACCTGCATCGAACGTTCTTTGGCATCGAGAATCGCCAACTGTGCGTCGATGCGTGCTTGCGTGTCAGGGTCTACGCCGAGCTTTCGAAGTCGCTGCGCTATGGCCCGCGCGATGATCGCGGGGGACAGATCGGCATTGGCGCGCAACAAGATGCTCTGACTCGGGTTGGGCAAGGCCCACTCTCCGCAACTGCCCACGCCGCCCTGGGCGGCATCTCCGTCGACCTCGTTGAACTTGCCCAGTACCGTGGGACGCAGATCGCTGCGCCAGGCGTAAAGCTCTTCCTTGAGCTGATACTCGATGATCTGACGCTTCTCTTCCACCACCAGAATTTCGCGCAGCCCGGTGGCGAACTCGCGTGTCAACTGCGCCTCCAGCGGCCACACCACGCCGACCTTGTGAAGGCGAATGCCCAGACGCCGGCAGGTCGCATCATCGAGCCCCAAATCGTGCAGTGCCTGACGCGTATCGTTGTAGGCCTTGCCGCTGGCAATCAGACCAAAGCGGTCGTTCGGACCTTCAATCACGTTGTAGTTCAGCCGATTGGCACGGATATAGGCCAGGGCTGCATACCATTTGGTGTAGAACAGCCGCGCTTCCTGGTCGAGCGCCGCGTCCGGCCAGCGGATGTGCACGCCGCCTGCCGGCATGGCGAAGTCGGTCGGCATCACGATCTTGACCCGGTCCGGGTCTACCGAGACGGTGGCGCTGGACTCGACAATTTCCTGGATCGTCTTCATGCCCGCCCAGACACCGGAAAAACGACTCATTGCAAAGGCATGCAGCCCGAGGTCCAGAATTTCCTGCACGGAAGCCGGGAAGAACACCGGTGAACCGCACGCCTTGAAGACGTGGTCACTCTGGTGCACTGCGGTAGAACTCTTGGCGACATGGTCATCCCCCGCGACAGCAATCGCCCCGCCCCACGCGGTGGTGCCTGCCATATTGGCATGCTTGAACACATCCGAGCAACGGTCTACACCCGGCCCTTTGCCGTACCAGATGCCAAACACCCCGTCGTACCTATTGCTGCCGGGTGGGGCGAAGCCCAGTTGCTGGGTGCCCCAGACCGCCGTGGCAGCCAGTTCTTCATTGACACCGGGCTGAAACACGATGTGGTGTTCTTTAAGGTATTTCCCTGCCTTGACCAGCGCCTGATCGTAGCCCCCCAGGGGTGAGCCACGGTAGCCGCTGACAAAACCGGCCGTATTCTTGCCCGCCATCTGGTCGCGCACCCGCTGCAGCATGGGAAGTCGCACCAGCGCATGTACCCCACTCATGAACGCCTGGCCCGATGCCAGCGCATACTTGTCGTCGAGTGTCACGGACTCCAGCGAAGTTCGGACGAGTCGCGGCAAATCGCGGGGTGCATTCATGACCAAAAGCTCCCGCTACCCGTGGCCAGCGCGCACCAG
>CAIPGC010000310.1 GCA_903864505.1 uncultured beta proteobacterium
CTCGTCGCCACTGCGAACTCTCACCAGCACTCGCCCAGGCGCATCGGTATAGCGCAGGCTGTTGTCGAGCAGATTGCCCACCAGTTGTTCTATGCGTTTGGCATCCCAGCGCACCATCACGGGTGTTTCAAGCTGGGTGTCCAAGGTCAGAGTCAGATCCAGCTGAGTGGCCCTCAAAGCAAATTTCTGAACCATGCCGTCAAGGAGGCGCGCTGCATCTACTTCTTCAAAGTAACACGGCAGCGCATTGAGGTCGGACATGGCCAAAAGGTGCAAATCGTCCACCAGCGCATTGAGTTGCAACACTTCCTCGCGCAATGACAGCATGGCTTTCGGTGTCAGTGCGATGACGCCATCGATAAGGGCGTCAATCTCGCCGCGAAGTACGGTCAGGGGCGTGCGCAGTTCATGGGACATATCTGCAATCCACTGGCGCCTTGCTCCCTCCAGTTTTTTCAAGCCCGCTGCCATCTGATTGATGTTGCGCATGGCGTCACCAATTTCATCGCTACGGCTTGCATTCAGGCGGGTATCAAACTCGCCCTGCGCAATCTTTTCGGTAGCTGCTTGGACCTCGATCAACGGGCGCACCCAATGCCCGGAAATCCAGAGGGCCCCGACCAAGGCAATCACGAGCAACACGCAAGCCATAACGACGATGCTCTGGTACTGCGTGTTCAGGAAACGCAACTCCACATCATTGGGAACAGGCTTGAGTGTGACCATGCGCACCACGGCTACCACTTCATGACCTACGCGCACAGGTCGTTCAACGGTATCGTGGGCATCTTGCGGCAAGGCTCGGCCGAGCCTTGCTTCACCATCCAAGCCGTAGATGGCGACCCGGTCCTTGAAGGCATCAATGCTGTCAATGGGTCTAGGTCGCGGCCCTGGGCTGAACATCCCGCCTTCGTCTGGACGTGGCATTGCATCCCGCAACGCCATCATTGCGGGTGAACCTGGCATCCTCCCAAATTGATGGAACAGTTCTGGCAGGTTCACTCCATTGGATTCGAGCGCGTCTATGCCGCCCGCCCGCTCCGCGTTTTCTGAGACCAGTAACGCGAACTGCTCGAGCCGCTCCACATCCCGCGTGGCCAGATAGTCTGAAAACCCGTTGCGCAGGTTCCAGGCACTGAGTGCGCCCATGGCCAGTACGGCAGTCAGCACAGCCGATAGCAACAAGAGCGCTTGTGTATGGACGAGTCGAATTCGCATAGCCCTCTATTTGACGCCGCAATTGTGAGGAGATTGTGAGGATTTGCCCATATTTTCTCCACATTGTTTTTACACAATTCATCCACGGCAACGCAGGTGTTTGCCGAAACATACGGAGTGAGTTCATGAAAACTAGCAACATCTCTAAATTGCCCATTGGCCGGGCATTTGCACTAACGATTTGTGTCGGAGCTTTAACTGCGTGCTGTGGGCTTTCTGCACAGACCGCTGACGGCGCTGGTGGCCCACGCAAGCCGCCGCCAGAAGCGCTGGACGCCTGCAAGTCTGTGAGCAGTGGCCAGGACTGCAGCTTTTCGTCTCCGCAGGGAACCGTGAAAGGAACATGCTGGGCCCCCGAAGGCAAGCCACTGGCTTGCAAGCCTAAAGACGCACCCACTGGTAATCCGGGTGCACCCAAGCAGTAATCACAAGAAAGCCAAGCATGTTATTCAAACAAAGCGTCTACACAGCCATTGCCACAGCAACCTTCATGGCGCTCACTGCCTGCGGTGGCAGCAGTGATTCCACGACCACGGCCGACACCAGTACTGTCACCACGGTCGTAACGACAGTGGCTGATAGGTTACCCGTGATCGATACAGGCCAAACGGATACCTATGATGCGACGGGCGTCATAGCGGCTCCCGCGAAAGGTCAGCCTTTCTACGGACAGGATGCACAGTTCGCCGGCACACAACCGAGCTACACCAAGAGCAGTGATGGTCTTACGGTCAAGGACAACATCACGGGCTTGACCTGGCAAGCAAGCCAGACCGGCGGTGATGTGTACTGGACGGAAGCCGAAACTGTCCCCGCCGCGCTGAACAAATCGAGCTACGGTGGCTATAACGACTGGCGCTTGCCGACCATCAGGGAGTTGTACTCGGTCTGGAACGGCAGCACGGGGTGGCCCTACATCGACAAAAATTTCTTCGCCGTCAGTTACACCAGTGAACAGGAACTTAGCCACGCGATCATGTGGAGCAGCACCAAATACACCGGCCTGCTGCGCAGCAGCATAGAAGGGAGTTCGGCTGTAGGGGCAGAAATGGCATTCGGTGTGAATTTCGGCACCGGGCATATCAAGGCTTACTCGACCTCGATCGGTCCTAAACACATGGTGCGCGCTGTGCGCGGCCTCATCTACGGGACCAGCAGCTTTGTTGACAACGGCAATGGCACCATCAATGACCAGGCCACGGGGCTGATGTGGACCCAGTCTGACAGCGGTGTCGGCATGGACTGGGAACAGGCCCTCGCCTGGGCACAAACCAAGAATGGCGAGAAGTTGGCGGGGTACAGCGACTGGCGACTTCCCAACACGAAAGAACTCCAGACTTTGGTTGACTACACGCGCTCGGCCGAGGCGACCGCCGCTGCAAATGTGGGTCCGGCCATCAATCCTCTGTTCAAAATCAGTTCCATAACCAATGAAGCCGGGGCTGCCGACTACCCCTATTTCTGGACTAACACATCTGCACGTGCTTCGTCTACCGCGCCGTTCAACTCCGCCTGGTACGTCGCGTTCGGGCGAGCCGTTGACTCATCTGGAAGAGACCTTCACGGAGCGGGAGCCGTCCGCTTCGATGCCAAGGTAAAGGCAACTGGTGGTACCACGGGGCAGGACGCTGAACGTGTACTGAACTACGTGCGGCTAGTGCGCAACGTTTCTCTTTAACTAAAGGACACAACAATCATGGTCTCATCCATCTCCAATACAAGCGGCAAAGTGGTCATGCCACCCCCTCCACTGAAACCCGAGGATGCGTTCAAAAAAATTGACAGCACCAACAAAGGCTTTATTACCGAAACCGAACTGGCTTCGGCCATCGTGCAGTTTTCACCCGAAGGCATGAGCCTTTCACAGACAGATGCGCAGTCCATGGCCAAAGATGCATTCACCAAAATGGATGCCAACGCTGACGGCAAGGTAACCAGTGCCGAATTCAAGGACGCAGCCCCCAAGAATTCGCCCCATGGCGGCCCACCGCAAGGTCGCCCGTCCGGGCCGCCGCCAGGTGGCCCACCTCCAGGCGGCGGTACCGGCGGTCCCGCAGGGGCCAAGGGCGCCAACGCAACAAGTTCCAGCAAAAGTACTGATCCGGCCGACACCAACCAGGATGGGACGGTGAGTGAAGCGGAACGGCTTGCCTACGCCAGCAAACAGCAGACCCTTGCCGCCACGGCATTCCTCAACACAACCAACACCGAAACGAAATGAACGCTTTCAATGCTCTTTCACGCAACCATTGCTGTGCACCGCTTGCGCTGCTCGTCGCCACTTTTCTGACCGGGCTAGGATTGATCGCATGTGGCGGGGGTAGTGATTCCACGACTGCGGCGACGGCGACAGAAACGACTACCGCAGGCACTACCACAGGCACAACTACTGGGACTGTCACCAGCACCTCCGCATCCAGCACCGCAGGGGTGCTCTGCAGCTATAGCAGCAGTGTGCCGTATAGCAGTACCACCTTGACGGCTACCGCTACTGCCACATGGTCCTGCAGCAGCACACTGCGCTCGCTCACGGCCAATGGCCTGCCCGACCATGCGATAGGCACCTTCCCCAACCAAAGTAACCCCAACACCATCACAGCACAAAACGTTTCTGTCTCTGCGACATTGACACCAACCGAGACCACGGTGGCCACACCGCGCACCGGAC
>CAIPGC010000311.1 GCA_903864505.1 uncultured beta proteobacterium
AAACCAGCCGTGCGCGCGGTAGGCTTCGGTCACGGCGTTGGCCGCTTGCTGGAGTTCGGCTAAGGTCGTCTCTTTTCCAACCCAGCCCGCCAGTGCCGCTTGCAACACCGGCTCGGCAATGAGAGTGTTGCCGGTGATGCGAAACGCTTTCACCTTGACGCGCAGGGCATTCGGGTCAACCGGGGCAGCTTCCTGGGGCGTGAGTTTGGGCGTGCTCTGGGGCAGGCGCGGCTGCTGGCGCTCGTTTTCACGCAAGAGCGAGCCGGCATCGGGGACGGTTTGGGCTGAGGCGTTGAGCGTCAGCAACGCCATCACACAGGCAATAGGGAGCGAGCGAAGAGGCAATAGCGATAGGTCAGACATGGTGCGCGACAGGTTTGGCGGATGCAGATCGCATCCAATCAAACCGAGCGTACTGGCCGCCCCAAAATAAAACCTACCGTTTCCTACAGAAACAGACGCTGGGGAGGCAACCCGCCGTCCGGTTCAGACGGCCACTGGCAACGCCAGCTGAGCGGACTCCTGCAGCCAGGGTCAACCTCAATCAGTGCTCAGGAACAATTTCAAGCACAGCTTGTAGCCCTGCCCGCGAATGGACTTGATGGTGGGCTCGGTAGCGCCCGTTTGCTGCAGCTTCTTGCGCAGGCGGACGATCTGCACTTCCAGCGCTTTCTTGCTGCCTTCGGTCACTTCCTTGTCGGTCAGTGCGATCAGTTGCCAGGTTTCGAGTTGCTGGTCCTGGGCGCGCACAAAGGCTGCCAACAACGCCACTTCGTGGGTAGAAAGGCTGGCCTTGCCCTGGGGGCCCGAGAGTGTCATGGATGTCATGCCCAGCGAATAGGCACAGGCGTTTGCTTGCTCAGGTTGGACACGCCTGCCCAGTGCCCGCACGGCAGCAATCAATTCCTCGGTGGACGTGGGCTTGGTGAGGTAGATGTCGGCCCCGTTGTCATAGCCCGCTGCACGGTCACGCACCTGGTTGCGTGCGGTGACCATGATGATGCCAATGTCGGGCTGCGCCGCGCGGATGCGCGCTGCCAGGCTGATGCCGTCTTCTCCCGGCAGGTTGAGGTCGATCACCAACAGGTCTATGGGGAACAATCCCGGTTCGTCTGGCAGAGCCTCGGCGCAGTCCACACCCCGCACGTTGTGTCCGCGCTGGCTGAGCGCCTCGACCGTTACCTCACGCAGGGCCTCATGGTCTTCGACCACCATGATGTTCAGGGCGTTGGAGGCGGTGTGCGTGTTCATGAGTGTGCAAGCGTAATGCTCGAAGCGCAGTCAAACCTACCAATGCCTACATTTACCCCGAAAAAGTTCACAAGGGAACCCAGAACTCAAAACAAACCTCGGTTTCGGAGGGCACTAGGCGCACCCAGCCATCAAGCTGTGCCGCCGCCGTACGCACCAGGTACAGGCCCAAACCGGACCCGGTTTTGCTGTGCGCCTGCGGGCTGCGGTAGTACTTTCTGAACACCTTGCTCGCATCCGGCACGCCAGCGCTTCCCACGGCGTTAGCGACCTGCACCAGAATACCGGGTTGCCCTTTGTGAACATGGTTGCTGGCAGCGACACGCACCACACTTGCAGTTGGTGAATACTTGAGGGCGTTTTCGACCAGGTTACTCAGTGCAATGCGCAGCAAATGTTCATCGACCGTCACCGGGAGCAAACCGTCTGCGCTAACGGCAATGCGCTGGCACGGCGCATGCGCGGTCTGCAATTCGGCAAGCATCTCACCCACCCGACACGGCTGCGCGCGCGTCGCGTAACGACCCTGCGCGATGCGGTCGACCTGCAAGCAACGTTCGATGATGGCATCCATGTCCTGCACCGACTGCTGCGCATGCTTTCGCGTAGTGGCGGAAAGCGCACCTTCAGACCCCATGGCGATGCGCAACACCGACAAGGGTGTTTTGAGCTCGTGGCTGAGCATGGATAGAAATCGGTTTTGCTCATTGCGGCGTCGAATCTCGATCGTCAACAAGATGGCCAGGATCAGTACCACCACCAACACTGCCAGCGTTCCTGCAACCCACCAGCGAAAACGCTCTTGCACGCCGGAGCGAATATCGGATTGAGAAAACCCGGTAACCATGACCAGCGGAAAATCGCCCACCTTTTTGTAGGCGAAGATGCGCCGTATGCGATCGACCGTGCTGGTGCTTTGGTAGTGCCCGGTGTTCGCCTTCACCAAATCGCCCCACAACGGCGACTCCAGAGGCACCTGCCAGCGATCGGCCGGGGGCATTGGCGAACGGGCGCGCAGTTTTCTATCCATGGTGCCGATCAGTGCCGCCGTGTTCTGCCCCGCCCCGGCAAGCTGCTGGTAATAACGGGTGAACGACTCAGGGTCCACGGTCGCCAGTACGACCCCGGCAAAACTTCCATCCGCAGCACTGATGCGCCGAACCACCCGAAAATGGAAACGCCCGGTGACACGGCCACTCTCCACCGAGCCAATATAAATGGGATCGCCCGTTAGCGCTTGATGGAACACAAAATAATCACGGTCGGCCACGCTGCGCCCGATGGCCGCAGGGTCGTGTGACACCACGATCCTGCCCTGCGCATCAATGAGATAGACGTTGTCGATGGTCGATCTGTCAAATGGCAAGGTATTGATAAAGCGCTCGGTCTCGGCCACAGAAGATGTGTGCTGATAAAAGCTGCGCACCGAGTTCAGGAGCGTGTCGACCTGGCTGATGACCTGCATCGAATGGTGGGCAAACGCGTCGTTGGTCACCTCGGCCACTTGGGTCAGCCGTGCCTCTTCCCACTCAAACGCCTTGGTGTAAAACAAGCCTGATTCCCCCAATACACCCAAGACCAGTATCAGCACCGTGGCCCACAGCAGCAGCAGCTTGTTGCGGAAATACTCCACAACGCTGAACAGTCCGTCAGACCCCTCGCTACCCTCCTGTCGATGAACTTTGGGTCGGCTCAGCTCCATCCAGATGGAACACGCCGTCATCATCGTGACCAGAACGATGTACCAGAACACGGTGGTCCAGGCCGTGGGGTTCGCACCGCGCTCGCCGGGAGGCACCGGTTCCGCGACAAGCGACAAGGCCCCACGCACAGCCATCCACACTGTCAAAATTGCAAACAGCGCGGCAAGTGCGGACACCGGAACGGTGCGTGTGGGCTTCCATACAGCACGCAGTAACAACAAGGCGGTGCGGCCATTGATCACAGCCGTAGCAAAGGAGAAAACCGCAGCACGGTAGAGGCCGTCAGGCTCCACCAGTCCCCAATACCAGAACGGAATTGCCGTCAGCACGACCAAGCCCCAACCCCAACGGTCAAACACCGGCTGGCGTTCTGCATAGTAGGCCTCGAACCCCGCATAGAGCACCGCGCCTGCCGAGATCAGCAGCATATTGGTGCCCATCACGATCATCCACAGGGGAAACACCGGTCTCAAGCCCGATATCGTGAATCCCACGGACAGGACAACGATGGCAACGGCGATGCTCTTGAGCAAGCGCGTACCGCGGTGCAGGTACGCAAACATCCACAGCACCAGGCTGAGGCTGAGGCTTAAACCGCCTGCAACCAGATAGAGCGTGAGGGTGTTCGGATCCACGTTAATTCAAAAGCCCAAAACACAAACGCCCGGTGAAGTCACCGGGCGTTTGTCGGGAAACAGGCAACGCCTAGAACAAATTACTTGCCGCCAGGAATCTTGCCTTCCACGCCCTTGACGTAGAAGCCCAGGCCACCCAGGAACTTGTCGTCAGCGACGGCATCTTTGGCCAGTTGTTCCTTGCCGGTGTTGTCCACAATCGGACCCTTCCAGATCACAAAGCTGCCGTCTTTCAGGCCGGCCTTGACTTGTTCGACCTTGGCTTTGGTTTCCGCCGGCACGTCTTCGGCGATCGAGACGATGTCAATGGCGCCTTCCTTCACACCCCACCAACTGCTGCCCGTAGCCCACTTGCCTTCGAGTGCATCTTTGGTGGCCTTGATGTAGTACGGACCCCAGTTGATGACGGAGGATGCCAGGTGGGCCTTGGGGCCGTAGGCGGTCATGTCAGAGTCCCAACCAAAGGCACGCTTGCCCTTGTCCTGTGCGGTCTTGAGCACAGCGGGCGAGTCGGTGTTCTGGAACAGCACGTCGGCACCACCGTTGATCAGGCTGGTCGCGGCTTCGGTTTCTTTGGGTGGGTTGAACCACTCGTTGACCCACACCACCTTGGTCTTGACTTTCGGGTTGCTGCTTTGCGCGCCCAATGTGAAGCTGTTGATGTTGCGAATCACTTCAGGAATTGGCACCGATGCCACCACACCCAGCGTACCGGACTTGGTCATCTTGCCAGCAATCACACCCGCCATGTAGGCACCTTCGTAGGTGCGGCTGTCATAGGTGCGCATGTTTTCAGCGGTCTTGTAACCGGTGGCGTGCTCGAACTTGACGTCCTTGATGTCGCCGGCAATCTTGAGCATGGGCTCCATGTAGCCAAACGTGGTGCCGAAAATCAGCTTGTTGCCCTGGCCAGCCATGTCGCGGATGACGCGCTCGGCATCCGCAGATTCGGGCACGTTCTCGACGAATGAGGTCTTGATCTTGTCACCAAACTCTTTTTCCAGCGCCTTGCGACCGTTGTCGTGCGCAAAGGTCCAGCCGCCGTCGCCCACCGGGCCGACGTAGGCAAATGCGATCTTCAGCGGCTCGGCCTTGGGGGCTGGCGCGGACGCTGCCGGGGCGGGTGCCGGGGCAGGAGCGGGCTCTTCCTTCTTGCCGCAACCCACCAGCGCCGCACTGGCTACCGCCGTCAGCGCAGCCACTTTCAGCAGTGTGCGTTTTTGCAAATCTGTCATGTCGTTTCCTTAAAAAAAGTAAAAGTGAGGGCTAAAAAATACAAACTCTACGAGCCAGGGTAAAACGGCTTTCCAATGGCAGCAGGCATATTAATACGAATCCAGCGCGGATTGCGCGAGATCAGTGCCAACACCGCAATGGTAGCCAGGTACGGCAGCATGCTCAGGAACTGGCTCGGCACCTCGACCCCAATGCCCTGCAAATGGAATTGCAGCATGGTCACCCCACCGAACAGATACGCACCAAGCAATACCCGTGCCGGGCGCAAGGTGGCAAAGGTGGTGAGTGCCAGTGCAATCCATCCTTTGCCAGCCACCATGCCCTCCACCCACAAGGGCGTGTAAATGATGGAAATGTAAGCACCCGCCAGGCCACACAATGCACCACCCACCACCACCGCGCCCAGACGAATCCAGCGTACCCGGTAGCCCAGTGCGTGCGCAGATTCGGGGCTCTCCCCCACGCTGCGCAATATGAGCCCGGCACGGGTGCGGTACAGGAACCAGATCAGAACCGCCGCAAACACCACTGTGAGGTAGACCAGCGGGTGCTGGCGAAAAAACGCTGGCCCGACCAAGGGAATGTCGGACAGCAATGGAATGGCGTAGCTGTGGCGCTCGGGGATTCTTTCCTGCACATAGGCAATGCCCGCGAAAGCCGAAAACCCCCCGCCAAACAGGCTCAGCGCCAGACCGGTGGCGTACTGGTTGGTGTTAAGCCAGATCACCAACCCCCCAAACACCGCTGCCATGAGGGCGCCGGCAAGCATGCCGCTCAGGAAACCCATGGTGTCGCTGCCGGTATGCACCACCGTGGCGAATCCGGCAATGGCCGCGCACAGCATCATGCCTTCAGCACCCAGGTTGACAATGCCGGCTTTTTCGTTGATGAGCAGCCCCAGCGATGCGATGGCCAGCACCGTGCCCGCATTGAGCGTAGCGGCAATGAGTAGCGCGTAGGAATCCATTACTTCAGTCCTCCCGCGTGCACCCAGCGCAAACGGTAATTCACCAGCGTGTCACATCCCAGCAAGGTGAACAACAGCAGGCCCTGGAACACCCCGGTGAGAGACTTGGGCAAGCCCAGACGCGACTGCGCCAGTTCGCCACCGATGTAAAACATGCTCATGAGCACCGCGGAAAACACCATGCCTACGGGATGCAGGCGCCCGACATAGGCCACGATGATGGCGGCAAAGCCGTAGCCGGCGGGCACATAGGGCGTGAGCTGCCCAATCGGACCCGCCACTTCCAGCGCCCCGGCTATGCCAGCCATGCCCCCCGAAATCAGCAGCGCAGTCCACAAGGCGCGGCGCGACGAAAACCCGGCGTAACGCGATGCAGCCGGTGCCAGACCACCCACCTGCTGCGCGAAACCGGCACGGGTACGAAACAGAAAGATCCACACCCCCGCCACCCCCACCAGTGCCAACGGCAGGCCGATGCTCACGCGCGAGCCGTCAAACAGGCGCGGAATGCGGGTCATCGCGTCGAAGGTTTTGGTCTGCGGGAAGTTGTAGCCCGCGGGGTCTTTCCAGGGGCCGTACACCAAATAGCCCAGCACCTGCACCGCCACATACACCAGCATCAGACTCACCAGGATTTCGTTGGCGTTGAACTTGTCACGCAACAAAGCAGTAAACCCGGCCCAGACCATGCCACCCAGCATCCCGGCCAGGATGACGAAGAGGACGATCCAGCGGCCCGTGCTGCCATCGGCCATCAGTGCTACACCACTGGCGGCAATGGCGCCCAGGATGTACTGCCCCTCGGCGCCGATGTTCCAGACGTTGGAGCGAAAACACACCGCCAATCCCAGCGCAATGAGCAGCAGCGGTGTGGCCTTGACCAGCAGTTCGCCCACCGCATAACCACTCTTGAGCGGTTCCCAAAAAAACACCTGCAAACCGCGCACCGGGTCCTTGCCGAGCATGACAAACAGGATAACCCCGATGACGACGGTGCACAGCAGCGCGAGCACCGGCGAGGCGTAACTCCACACTGCAGAAGGCTGCGG
>CAIPGC010000312.1 GCA_903864505.1 uncultured beta proteobacterium
CCCGATGCTGCCTGGTCTGCTCCACAATGGCCTGCGGACCTGGCCTAATCCGCTCAGGCAAAGACGCGGTGCAGGTGGGGTCAAGTCAGGCATGAGAAAATGCGCGGTTAACGAAAACCCACACAAAACAACAGGATCCGCACCATGGAAGCAGAACGCATCAACCTTATTGGCACCACGCTGGCCGACCTGAGTGCACGCACGCAAGAGTTACGGGGGTATCTTTGACTACGATGCCAAAGCAGAACGGCTGAGAACCGTCAACGCGTCGCTGGAAGACCCCACGGTCTGGAACGATCCCAAGCGCGCGCAGGAGTTGGGCAAGGAGAAGAAGGCGCTCGATGGTGTGGTGATCACGCTGACCACGCTGGAGCGGGAGTTGGCCGACAACACCGAGTTGTTCGAGATGTCCAAGGAGGACGGAGACCAGGCCGGATTGATGACCATCGAAGGCGAGACCGAGAAGCTGGCGACCATCATCAAGGACCTGGAGTTTCGCCGCATGTTCAACAATCCCGCAGACCCCCTGCCCTGCTTTCTGGACATTCAGGCCGGAGCCGGCGGCACCGAGGCCTGCGACTGGGCCAGCATGCTGCTGCGCCAGTACCTCAAATACGCCGAGCGCAAGGGCTTCAAGACCACCATTGAGGACGAAACGGCGGGTGATACCGCCGGCATCAAGGGGGCCACCATCAAAATTGAGGGCGAGTATGCCTTTGGCCTGCTGCGCACCGAGACCGGCGTGCACCGCCTGGTGCGCAAGTCGCCGTTCGATTCCTCGGGCGGTCGCCACACCAGCTTCGCCAGCATCTTTGTCTACCCCGAGATTGACGATTCGATCGAGATCGATATCAACCCGTCGGACGTGCGTGTCGATACCTTCCGCGCCAGCGGTGCCGGTGGACAGCACATCAACAAGACCGATTCGGCCGTGCGCCTGACCCACATCCCTACCGGCATCGTGGTGCAGTGCCAGGACGGGCGCAGCCAGCACAGCAACCGCGATGTGGCGTGGAAGCGATTGAGAAGCCGCCTGTACGACTTCGAGATGCGCAAGCGCCAGGCCGAGCAGCAGAAGCTCGAAGACTCCAAGACCGACGTGGGTTGGGGCCACCAGATTCGCTCCTATGTGCTCGACAACAGCCGCATCAAGGACCTGCGCACCAACGTCGAAGTCTCCGCCACGCAAAAAGTGCTGGACGGCGACCTCGACGTATTCATCGAAGCCAGCTTGAAACAGGGCGTATAGGCGTGAGGAAAACCGCCGATGCCGACACACAATTTCCCGCTGGGCCGCCCCGAGGGAAATTAGCCCCCCTGGGGGGCAGCGCAGTACACGCAGTGACAAGCGTGGGGGCAATAATCTTCGACATGGACGGCACCATGATCGACTCCATGCCGTGGCACGCCAGGAGCTGGATCGTATTCATGCAGCGCCACGGCATCACGATGGACCTGGCCGAGGTCCTGCGCCGCACCAACGGACGCAATGGCGCCGAGTGCATTCGCGTGCTGTTCCAGCGTGAGATGGACGACGGCGAGGCCTGGTCACTGATTCACGAAAAGGAAGTGATTTACCGGGAGCTTTTTGCCCCCCGGTTCACGGAGGTGGAGGGCTTCCAGGCTTTCTATGCGCAAGCGCTGGCGCGTGGTTTGAAGGTCGGTGTAGGTACCGCCGGCGATCAGGCCAACATCGGGTTTGTGCTGTCGCACCTGCGCTTGCCAACCGCACCCTTGGCGGTAGTGGGCGGCGACGAAGGTTTGCCCGGAAAGCCCGAGCCCGCCATATTTCTGGAGGTGGCGCGGCGCATGAAGATCCGCCCCGAAGCCTGCATCGTTTTTGAGGATGCCCCGTTTGGCATCGAAGCCGCCCGCCGTTCCGGCATGCGTGCGGTGGCGCTGTGTACCAGCCACACCGCTGCGCAGCTTGACGGCCCCCACGTGATCGCCCAGGTGGGCAACTACACCGAACTATTTGACATGAATTTTCTGGAGACACTGCATGTTGCAACTGCGTGAAGCCGATGGCCCCGCGATCGCCATCCACCGGGCGGACTACACCCCCCCGGCCTTTCTGATCGAAAACATCGATCTGGCCTTCGACCTCGATCCTGCCAAAACGCGGGTCCTCAACAAGATGCGCCTGCGCCGCAATCCGGCTGTCTCAGTGCAGGCACTCAGACTCGATGGCGACGATCTGAACCTGGCGCGCGTGCTGGTGAATGGACAGGGAACCTCGTTCAAGCTGGATGCCGGCAAGCTGGTGCTGGAAAGCCTTCCGGAAGGTCCCGAGCCGTTCGATCTGGAAATATTTACCACATGTGCCCCGGTAAAGAACACCAAGCTGTCGGGGCTGTATGTGAGTAACGACTCGTTCTTCACGCAATGCGAGGCCGAGGGCTTTCGTCGCATCACGTACTTCCTGGACCGCCCGGACGTGATGGCCAGCTACAGCGTCACCTTGCGTGCCGACAAAGCCAGATACCCGGTGCTGCTGTCCAATGGCAATCTGGTTGATGCGGGTGCGCTCGACGATGGCCGCCACTTTGCCAAGTGGGTCGATCCGCACAAAAAGCCCTGCTACCTGTTTGCGCTGGTGGCGGGCCCACTGGTTGCGCGCGAGCAGCGCATTACCGCACGCAATGGCAAGGAGCATCTGCTGCAGGTGTATGTGCGTCCCGGCGATCTGGACAAGACCGAGCACGCCATGAACTCCCTGATGGCCTCGGTGGCCTGGGACGAGGCACGCTTTGGATTGGGGCTGGACCTGGAGCGCTTCATGATTGTGGCCACCAGCGACTTCAACATGGGGGCGATGGAGAACAAGGGGCTCAACATCTTCAACACCAAGTATGTGCTGGCCAACCAGGCCACCGCCACCGATGTGGACTACGCCAACATCGAAAGCGTGGTGGGCCATGAGTACTTCCACAACTGGACCGGCAACCGCATTACCTGCCGCGACTGGTTCCAGCTCAGCCTGAAAGAAGGCCTGACGGTGTTTCGCGACCAGGAGTTTTCGCAGGACATGTGTGCCGAGTCTTCCGCCCGCGCAGTCAAGCGCATTGAAGACGTGCGCGTGCTGCGCACTGCGCAGTTCCCGGAAGACGCGGGCCCGATGGCGCATCCGGTGCGCCCCGACAGCTACATCGAGATCAACAACTTCTACACTCTGACCATTTATGAAAAAGGTGCAGAGGTCGTGCGCATGATGCAGGCCCTGGTGGGACGCGAAGGCTTTGCCAAAGGCATGAAGCTTTACTTTGCGCGCTTTGACGGCCAGGCCGTGACGTGTGACGACTTTGCCCAGGCGATTGCAGATGCCAACCCCGACTCCGCCCTGGCACGCCTGTTACCGCAGTTCAAGCGCTGGTACAGCCAGGCCGGGACGCCCCGACTCTGCGCCAGTGGCGACTACAACGCCGCAGCTCGCACCTATACGCTGAAATTTTCCCAGAGCTGCGCAGCGACACCGGGCCAAGCCACCAAGGAGCCATTCGTCATTCCGGTCCGTTTGGGGCTGGTTGGCAGCAGCAGTGGCAAGGCCCTTGCGTTGCAACTGCACGGCCAGGAACTGGCCAGCGAGGACAGTCACCTGTTCGTGCTGACGCAAGGCCATGACGCTCTCACTTTTGTGAATGTGGACGAAGCGCCGGTTCCCTCCATCCTGCGCGGCTTCAGCGCGCCGGTGGTGCTGGACTACGACTACACCGATGCCGAGTTACTGACCCTGCTGGCCAACGACCCCGACCCGTTCAACCGATGGGAAGCCGGTCAGCGACTGGCGCTGCGGTGCGCTATCAACTCGATAGCTGCCGACGCAGATTCCACGGGGGCTATCGGGTTAAATACTGCATATATTGAAGCCATGCGCAGCGTCCTGCGCCACCCCACGCTGGATGCCGCATTCAAGGAACTGGTGCTCACCTTGCCCTCGGAATCCTACATCGCCGAGCAACTCGATGTGGTCGACCCCCAACGCATACACACAGTACGCGAAGCCATGCGCCTTCAACTGGCGCTGCAACTGCATGCCGATTGGCAATGGGGATATGAGTCATACCAGGACCGCGCTGGCTACCGCCCGGATGCGGTCTCTGCCGGAAGGCGCGCGTTGGCTGGCATGGCATTGGCCTACCTGTGCCTGGCCGCGGTGCAGACCGGCGACACCGTCTGGCCGGGCAAGTGCCTGCAGCGGTTCAAGGATGCCGGCAATATGACCGACCGCTTCCACGCCCTCTCTGCCCTGGTGGGTAGCGGGCACGCCCTCGCGGCGCAGGCCCTGGCACGCTTTCATGCCCTCTTCAAGCACGAGGAACTGGTGCTGGACAAATGGTTTGCACTGCAAGCGGGCACGCCAGACCGTGGCGGACAGGTTTTGCCTGCGGTGCGACAGTTATTGAGCCACCCGGACTTCAACATCCGCAACCCGAACCGCGCACGCAGTGTCATCTTCAGCTTCTGCAGTGCCAACCCGGGGGCCTTTCACCGTGTCGATGCGGCGGGCTACGTGTTCTGGAGCGAGCGCGTGATGGAGCTCGACAGCATCAACCCCCAGGTGGCAGCGCGTCTGGCGCGCGCCATGGACCGCTGGAAGAAACTGGCCGAACCCTACCGGGGGGCCGCACGCGAAGCGTTGGCCCGCGTGGCAGCCAAGACCGACCTCAGCAACGATGTGCGCGAAGTGGTCGACCGCGCACTAGCAGAATAAGGTGCCCCCATGACACGCAAAATTTCGCTCACCCGTTATCTGGTGGAAGAGCAGCGCATTGACGGTGCGATTCCGGCCGACCTGCGCCTGCTGCTCGAAGTGGTGGCGCGTGCCTGCAAAGGGATCAGCCTGGCGGTCAACAAGGGCGCGCTCGGCGGTGTCATGGGCAGCGCCGAGAGTGAAAACGTGCAGGGCGAAATTCAAAAAAAGCTCGACATCATCGCCAATGAAGTGCTGATCGAGGCCAATGAGTGGGGTGGGCACCTGGCGGCCATGGCCAGCGAGGAGATGGAGGGCATTTACGTGGTGCCGCACCGCTACCCGCAAGGCGAATACCTGCTGCTGTTTGACCCGCTCGACGGCTCCAGCAACATTGATGTCAACGTCAGCATCGGTACCATCTTCAGCGTGCTGCGCAAACCCGAAGGATCCGGCGTCTCGGAGCAGGACTTCCTGCAGGCCGGCTGCAAACAGGTGGCCGCTGGCTACTGCGTGTACGGGCCGCAAACCACGCTGGTGCTCACCGTGGGCGACGGCGTTTCGCTGTTCACCCTGGACCGCGAACAAGGTTCGTTCGTGTTAACCCACGAAAAAATGCAGATTCCGGCAGACACGCGGGAATTTGCCATCAACATGAGCAATATGCGCCACTGGGACGCGCCGGTGAAGCGCTACGTAGATGAGTGTCTGGCGGGCAGGGACGGGCCACGCGGCAAGGACTTCAACATGCGTTGGATTGCCAGCATGGTGGCCGATGTGCACCGGATCCTGACGCGCGGCGGTGTTTTCCTTTACCCCTGGGACAAGCGTGAGCCGGAAAAGGCCGGAAAATTGCGCCTGATGTACGAAGCCAACCCGATGGCATGGCTCATCGAGCAGGCCGGTGGAGCCGCCAGCAACGGACACCAGCGCATTCTCGAACTCCAGCCCACCAAACTGCACGAACGCGTCAGTGTCGCGCTGGGCTCCAGGAACGAAGTGGACCGGATCACCCGTTATCACCACGAGGCCAAGGCGGCGTCCTGATTTTTTTCGGGGCGGTTTTGCTACCGTGCGGGCGCCTGCCAGTCCCCACCGAGCGCCTTGATCAGGAACACCGAGGTCACCTGTTGCTGGCCACGCAGTTGCACATACTGGCGCTCGCTGGCAAGGGCGGCTTGCTGTGCGGCAAGGACATCGGCATAGGTTGATGCACCGCCTTCGTAGCGCGCCGTTGTCATCTCCAGCACCTGGCGTGCGCCCTTCAACGCCAGGCCGGCCTGTTGCGACGCACGCTCAAGCGCGGTCACCCCTGAAATTCCATCCTCGACCTCCTGCATCGCCACCAATACCACGCGACGGTAATTTGCCACGGTTGCCGCGTAGCCGGAGCGCGCAAATTCAAGGTTTGCCTGCATCCTTCCACCATCGAAAAGGGTATGTGCTGCCGACAGGCCAATCGACCACAACAGGCTAGGCGCATCAAATAGCGCAGCAATGTCCCGACTGTCAACTCCAGCGACCGACCCCAGGATGATGCTTGGATAAAACGAAGCCTTCGCAATTCCAATCTGCGCGTTGGCTACGGCCATGGAACGCTCAGCCGCAGCGACATCCGGGCGACGTTCAAGCAGGTCCGAGGGGATGCCCAACGGAACCGGCGCAGCAATCGGTTCGCCCTGTTGCACCGGCAGTATGAACTGCGGCGCCGCCACGCCAACCAGGGTTGCCACGGCATGCTCAAACTGGCTGCGTTGCCGCCGCAACAGTTCCAGTTGCACCTGTGTTGTATCCAAAAGCGTTTGCTGTTGTGCCAGTTCGAGTCCGGTGGCGGCGCCGAGTTCATGGCGTGCCCGTACCAGTTGGAGCGAGCGCTGTTGCAGGCCAATGCTGCTTTCGAGCACACGGATTTCTGCATCAAGTTCACGCACGTTGAAGTAGTTCGTTGCCAGTTCGGCGCAAAGCAAAAGACGCGTATTTTCAAAATCAGCCGAAACCTGTTCCAGGGTGGCCCGCGCTCCTGATATGGACTGCTGCACACGTCCGGCAAGATCAAACTCGTAGCCCACCGTCATCGCCACGCTCAACTCATTCTGGACGGTGGAAAAGTTGGGGCTGCTGTAATTGGTCAACGGCCGGTTGGCTGAAATCTGCTGGCGCGAGACGCGCTCTCCCAACCCTACTTGGGGAAGTGCGCTGGCGGACGTGCCCGCCAATACGGAGCGTGCTTGCGTCAGACGCGCATTGGACACCGCCAGTGTGGCGTTGTTGGCCAAAGCGCGCTCTTCAAGCGCATCAAGTTCGCGGTCCCCAAATCGCTGCCACCACGAACCCCGGGGAACTGCATCGTCGGGCTTGCCTACGCGCCACGGTGCTTCAGTCGTCCACCCCTTTGGTAGATCGACCACAGGTCTTTCATACTCCGGGGCACTGGCGCATCCAATCAAGAGCAGGAAGGAACAGGCGACAGCCCCGCGGCATCGCATCATGGTCGGTCCTGGTCGGGAGAAATGACCACCTTCTGTCCGTTCGCCAGCCAATCCGGCGGATTGAGCACCAGACGATCGGATGCGCTGATGCCTTCGAGCACTTCAAAATCCGCCCCATAATTACGCCCGACACTCACCTTGCGCAAAGTGATGATGCCTTGCGCGTCAACAATTGCCACGTTGGTTCCATTTCCTCGAAACATCAGCGCATTGGTGGGTGCAACAAGCGAGTTGGAAGCCTGCAATGGCAAATTCACCTGGACGTATGCGCCGGACAACAGACTTCCATTGGGATTGGACAGGGCCACCTCTACCTGCATCGTGCGCGTGGCCGCGTCAATGGATGCAGAGGTTCTTGCTACCCGCCCGGCAAAGCGTTGACCAGCGAGTTCGGCCTGTGTAACAACAACCTGTTGTCCAATTTTGACGAGTTGGGCATACGCCTGCGGAACATTGATGTAGACGCGCAGTGCGCTGGTCTGGGATAAGACAAACAGAACGCGCGAACTGTCAATCAGATCGCCAACGTCGACATTTCTGCGCGTAATGAGACCGGAGAACGGAGCCACCACACGTTTGAAGTCTTCTAACTGTCGCAAGCGCTGAAAGTTGGCCTCCGCCGCCGCCAAGAGGGCTTGCGATTGTGAAACCGCGCTGCGCCGCTCTTCGAGATCCTGCTGTGACACCACATCCTTCCTGCGCAGACCTTCCCATCGCTCCGCTGTGCTTTTCGCAAGAGCAAGGCTGGAGGCCGCCTGATCGCGGGTCGCCATGGCCTGACCGAGTTGCTGGTCAATTTCTGGTGCTTCTATTTCGGCCAGCAGTTCGCCCTTGACCACGGTACTTCCAATGTCCTTGGTCCACCGCTTGAGATAACCGTTTGACCTTGCCGCAATAGGCGACTGAACGAACCCTTGTAGTGTCCCGGGAAGAACCAGCGCCTGACTGGCGTTACTGCTTTTTACCAGAGTGGTCTTGACGTATAGTTTGGCGTTTTCTGCGGTGCTCGCCGCCAGCGCATTTGCGTTTGCGAACCGGTTGAACACGGTATTACCTGCGCCGATGGCCAACAGGAGCAGTACCACGGCGCATGCAATCTGGGTTCGGCGCACGATTTGTCTTCGTTTGAGCAACTCTACCGGATCCTCATCCTGACCAAATTCAATCGGATGTAATCCCAGTGCCACATGGCGTTGTTCGGTCATGGTTCAGGCCTCCTGGGGATGCGCTGATTGGGGCATCAAGCCCAATGCAGCCTGTCGACGCACCAGGCGCTGATGCACTTCGGCAAAAACGACGGGGACAAAGAATAGCGTGGATACCGTAGCAAAAACCAAACCCCCGATGACCGCCCGCCCAAGCGGTGCATTTTGCTCGGCACCTTCACCCAGACCGAGCGCCATCGGGATCATCCCAATCACCATCGCCAATGCGGTCATCAGTACCGGCCGGATGCGGGTCGCACCTGCCTCCAGCGCGGCCGCCAGGGGAGGAACCCCCGCGTCGCGGCGCTGGCGCGCAAAGGAAATCAGCAAAATGCTGTTCGCCGTTGCGACGCCCATGGTCATGATGGCACCCGTCAATGCCGGAACACTGAGCGTTGTTCCGGTGACAAACAGCATCCAGCCAATACCGGCGAGTGCAGCTGGCAGGGCAGCAATGATCACCAGTGCATCGATCCACGACTGGAAGTTGACAACGATCAGCAGGTAGACCAGCACGATCGCCATGGCCAGGCCCACCCCCAGGCCCAGGAACGAGGCCTTCATGGTTTCCACCTGGCCCTTTAACACGATCTGGCTGCCACGCGGCAACCTGGGGCGTAGCTGATCCACCATGGCCTGGACTTGCGTTGCCACACTTGCCAGGTCAGTCCCCTGCACACTCACAAAGATGTCCACAGCGGGAAGGATGTTGTACCGTGATGCCACCGCCACCATCTGACCTGGCGTTGCTTCAACCAGATTTCCCAACAACTGTGCGCTGCCGGCGGTCGACACGCTCGGGCCTGATCCTGTACCCACCGGCATATTGAGTAACGCGTCCAGCGAATCGACTTTGTACTGCGGTGTCTGAACCGCGATGTTGTAGACCACACCATTCTGCGGGTTGAGCCAGAACGCGGGTGCCGTCTGGGAGCTTCCGGACAGCGAAATCAAGACGTTTTGTCCCACATTGGCTGCGGAGAGGCCCAATTGTTGAAGCCGGGCTCGATCCATCTGCAGGTTAAGGGCCGGTGCGTTGAGCCGCTGATGCACATGGGCATCCACTGCACCAGGGATGCTCCTGATCGATTGGGTCAACTCCGCTGCCAGCATCGCATTGCCCTGCAAGTCAGCCCCGGTGAATTGGACGTCAATGGCAGCTGGAAGTCCAAAATTGAGAATTTGGGTAACGATGTCGGCAGGTTGAAAGAAGAACTCGATTCCGGGAAATCGTCTGGGCAGTTCCGAGCGTAAGCGCGTTACAAAGCTTTCGGTTGGCGCATGACCCGCCCGCAGTGACAAAAGGATCTCGCCGTCGAGCGTGCCAATCGTTCCGGCATTGCTATAGGAGAGATTGATTCCGCTGTTGGGAACACCCAGATTATCGAGGATGGTTTCCAGTTGATCGGCCGGGATGATTTCCCGAATCACCGTTTCCACTGCGTCGGCCAGGCGGGCGGTCTCCTCAATGCGCGTGCCGGTTGGCGCACGCAGGTGCAGACGGATCTGACCGGCATCCACACTTGGGAAGAAGTCGCGCCCAAGGACGGGATACAAGAGACAGGAGACCAGGCAAAACCCCATAAATGCCATGGAAAACCCACGCCGGTGCGACAGCAATGCAGAAAGCGCCAGCGTGTAGGCACGACGAACTCTCTCAAAATGGCGGTCAAAAGAGCGGTACAGACGCAGCAGAAGACTGGCTCCAGCGCTGGCATCAATAGGCTTGGTTCCACCCATCAAAAGCAGGACAAGCGTGGGCACCAAAGTTCTCGACAGCAGGTAGGACGCAATCATGGCGAGCACAACCGCCTCGGCCATCGGCACGAACAGGAAGCGTGCCACACCCGTAAGAAAGAACATGGGCACGAACACAATGCATATGCACAACGTAGAGACAAAGGCGGCCACGCCAATCTCGCCAGCACCGGTTTCAATCGCTTGCGTAATGGGTGTGCCCATATGCAGATGGCGCTCGATGTTCTCGATGGTGACGATGGCTTGGTCCACCAGAATTCCGACCGATAGCGCAAGGCCACCAAGTGTCATCAGATTGAGCGTCTCTCCCAGCATTCTGAGGACCAGAATTGACGCAAGAATGGACAATGGAATGGTCAACGCGATGATCAGCGTGCTGCGCCAGTTACCCAGAAAAAGCAGCACCATCGCGGCGGTCAATGCAGCCGCAATCAATGCCTCGACCACAACGCCGGTAACCGCGGCCTTGACAAAAACTGACTGGTCAAACAAGGGTGTGACCTTGATGTCCGGTGGCAACACTGGAGCGACTTTAGGCAGAAGTGCCTTGAGGTTGGCAACGATGTCCAGTGTCGAGGCCCCTCCATTCTTCAGCACCGACAAAAGCACTCCGCGCGCACCGTCCTGTCGCACGATGTTGGTCTGCGGTGAAAAGCCGTCCCGAACCTGTGCAACATCGCGCAGGTAGGTCGTGACGTTGCCCGCCGTGCGCACCGGAAGGTCACCCAGGCCCGCGATCGTGTCGGGTGAGCCGTTCATCTTGATGGTGTACTCCGTGGTGCCGAACTTGGCCGTACCTGAAGGCAGAATCAGGTTTTGCAGGTTGATGGCGTTGACTACGTCGGCCGGGGCGAGTCCACGCGCCTGAAGCGCTGCCGTGTCGAGGTCGACTGAAATCAGCCGGTTCTTGCCGCCATAGGGAAAAGGGACCGCGGCCCCGGGTATGGTAATGAGTTGCGGGCGCAACAGATTGACCGCTGCATCAAACACCGATTGCTCAGGCAGTGTCGGGCTGGATAGCGCAAGTTGCACGACCGGAATGCTGGAGGCCGAGTACTTGATTACCAGCGGAGGCGTGATGCCCGGAGGTAGCTGCCGAACCTGGGTTTGCATGGCCGCAACCACCTGGGCAATCGCAGTCTGAATGTTGGCAGTGGGCTGAAAAAACACCTTGATGATCGAAACTCCCGCGAGCGACTGGGATTCGATGTGTTCGATGTCGCTGACGGTGGTGGTCAGCCCGCGCTCGCTTTGCCCAGCGATACGTTGCCCCATTTCCTGTGCAGACAAGCCGCCATAATTCCAGATGATGCTGACAACCGGGATATTTATTTCTGGAAATATGTCTGTCGCCATGCTGAGCAAAGCAAACGGCGTGGCCAATACGATCAGCATCGCCATCACGATAAAAGTGTAGGGACGGCGCAGCGCCAACTGGACCATGGACATAGGGGTCACTTCCGGTTTCGATTGGCGGATGATAGCAACGCCGCCAAAAGCTGAGAGGGCCGCCGCCCGTGGACTTTTGTTTACACCGCAGCTGTGGGCTGAAACAGCAATGTCAGCAACAGCAACAGGGCGTAAAAAGCAATTTCGATCGTTTCGGTGATCGGCTGAATCCTGCGCCATGCGCCGTAAACGTGCACCGCAATCATGCTGATGGAAACAAAGTACAGCACCTCAAAAATGGCTTGCTGGCGCTCCAGATAAAAGGCACCCAGGAAACCCATCGCATCGACGCCAACGACAAAGGCACCCAGGCAACGGCCAAAATAGACCGTCAGATCGGTCTCCTCAGGCAGACGCCAGCGCATCAAGCGTGCCCAGGTCAGCGGTACCAAAAGAAGTGGCAAGGCAAAGAACAGAGTGGTCAGGCTGGCAAGAATCAGCAAATAGAGCTGGCTGTGTGATGAATACATTCCAATCATGCGGTGCCCTTTCGGTGCGTTGTTGTGGCCTCAGGCCGGAGTGCTCTGCCCGGTCAGCAGTAGCGGGTATCGGTTGAGTATGGATTCATGCAGGTTCTGCACCGACGCGTCCTCGATCGCTCTGGGGTGAGCCAAATCAATGGGAAGGTCCAGGATGATGCGGGACGGCTGCCCCGAGAGGAACAGGATTCGGTCCGCCAGGCTGATTGCTTCGCGCAGGCTGTGCGTGACGAACAGCACGGTTGGGCGCGTCCGTTGCCACAGTTCCTGCAACAGTATTCGGAGCTGATTTGCAGTGGGTGCGTCGAGCGACTGAAATGGTTCATCCATCAGCAACAAGCTCGGCTCGATGATAAAAGCACGCAGCAACGCCACCCGACGCTGCATGCCGCCCGATAGCTGCCCTGGAAACATCGCGGCACAGCCCGCGAGCCCAACCAGAGCCAACAAGTCCGGCATGGCAATCACCGGATGCGCGCGCAACTGCGCAGTCAGAACCAACTCCAGATTTTGCTGAACACTCAGCCACGGAATCAGACGTGGTTCCTGGAACATGAAACTGGTCCGTGGGGTGGTTCTGCGTTCCTGCCCTGAATGAAAGGAGATGCTGCCCTGCATTTCCCGGTCGAGCCCGGCGATCAGATTGAGCAGCGTTGTCTTGCCGGCGCCCGACGGTCCGACGATGGCGACAAACTCGCCCGGCTGCACCGCAAAAGCCAGGTTCTCAATGGCGCAACAGTCGTTGGCGTAGACCTTCTTGCGGACATCGACCGTCAGGACTGTCATGCGCGCCACCGGTTCAAGTGCAATTCCAGCGGTCGCAGCAGCAACGCTTCAATGCCGAAAATCACCAGCGCAAACGCCAGCGTGTAAGCCAAAATGCCGGTGATATCGAAAAAGTGGAAGTAGCTGCCAATCTGAAAGCCCACGCCATTGCTCCTGCCCAGCAGTTCCACCACCAGCACGATCTTCCAGATGATGGCCAGACCATTGCGGGCCGAACCAAACAAGTACGGGGTGAGTTGCGGCAAGTACACCTTGAAGAAGGTATCGCGCCTTGACAGGCGATAGACTTGGGCCACCTGCAGCAGTTTCCGGTCCACGGCCCGTGCACCTTCACGCAAACTGACGGCGACCATTGGAATTTTGTTGACGGTCACAGCGACCACCGCGGCTGTCTCGGTCAGTCCCAGCCAGATGTAGCACAGGATGATGGTGACAAGCGCCGGGATGTTGAGTGCCAGAATCAGAAATGTGTCGAGCACGCGGTCCCAACGATCCGAACTGCCCATCAGAATTCCCAGCGCGATACCGATCAACATGGCAGCAGCAAAGCTGATCGCGACCCGACCCAGAGTCATGCCCAGATGAAGCAGCAAATCTCCGCTGTAGAGTTCCTGCCAAAGGATGGACAGCACGGCGCTTGGCGGTGGCAGTGTTTTACTCTGCAATAGGATCGCCAACGCTTGCCACACGCAAACCAGCAGCAGGACTGGCAGGATTCGGGCCCACCGGCCATTTGCCAGAACGGCACCGAATTTCAGGACGGCTTGCATGGGGGAAGCGCGTAACCCGGCCAGAAAGTACCAGCACTCAAGGCCTTCGACTTGCCGACCAGTTTCTCGCCGCCGGTATCGGCCAGGATCTTGAAGGTTTCGGCTACCGCTGTCATGCTGCTTTGATCACTGCAAGTCGGAATTCCGGCGCGAAAATTGGCACGCAGCATCTTGAACACTGCATCGTTTTCGGCTCGCATCTTCGGTCGGAGCAACTCCCAAGGTGCATCAGTGCTCGCCAGAATTGCCTTGGCCTCATAGGATGCGGCGAGGAAATTTCTGACTGCTGCGCTGTTGGCGTTGGCCCAATCTTCGCGGAATACCCAGCCCAGCAGTGGAATCGGTTTGTCGATCCCCAGCCCTTTGAGAATTTCCGGTACATCGATCAATGCATGCAGTCCCAGCACTTCCAGGCGCGCCGTGTAATTCCAGTGGTTCAACGCTGCATCGACCTGTCCGCGCACAATCAGTTCATTGAGCATGGGCGGAGCCGCGTAGGTCGGCTGGGCGTACTGGGTCAGATCGACACCGAGTTTGCGTTGCGCATAGGCACGCAGCAGAAGCCATGTCTTGTCGGAAGGGCCGCCCGCAACGCCAAGCTTCTTGTCCTTCAGGTCGGCTACTTGGCGGATGCCGCTATCGGCCTTGACCATCACCGCACCCACTGCATTTGAGAACGGTACAAAGGTGTAGAAATTGGACTCCGCGCGCTGGCGACTGACCCAGATCCAATCCGTTACGACCACGTCCACTGCGCCGCCTTGCA
>CAIPGC010000313.1 GCA_903864505.1 uncultured beta proteobacterium
GGTCTGCTCGGGCTACTTATTCGCCTTTTCGAACTTCTCGAGTTGCTCGTTGCCGCGCTTCATGGCGGTCTCCAGCGCTTCCCTGGGTTCTTTCTTGCCAGCCCAGATGGCTTCGGTCTCCTCGTCAATGATGGTACGAATCTGGACGAAGTTGCCCAAGCGAATACCGCGCGATTTGTCCGTGGTTTTGCGAATCATCTGGGTGACCGCCACATCAGTTCCTGGTTTTTCCTTGTAGAACCCGGATTTCTCGGTCAATTGGTAGGCCGACAAGGTGATGGGCAGATACCCCGTGCGCTTGTGGCTTGCCGATTGAATTTCAGGGCTGGAGAGGTAACTGAAGAAGTTGGCCACGCCCTTGTACTCGGCGGGCTTCTTGCCGGCCATCACCCACAGACTGGCGCCACCAATGACCGTGTTTTGCGGTGCACCGGCGACATCCGGGTAATAGGGCAGAGGCGCGAGTCCGTAGGAGAACTTGGCACCCTTGCTTACATCGGCGTAGGAACCCGACGAGCCAGTCAGCATGGCGCACTCACCCGTCACAAAGGATGGCACCGCGACGCTGGCGCGCCCCTTGTAGACGAACAGGCCCTGCTTGGACATATTGGCCAGATTCTCAAAATGGCGCAGGTGCAACGGGGAGTTGAACGCCAGGCGCGTGCTGGTGCCGCCAAAGCCGTTGTTCTGTGTGGCAAACAGCGTGTTATGCCAGGTGGAGAAACTCTCCAGATGCACCCAACTCACCCAACTGGAGGTGTACGGGCACTTGTGCCCGCTGGCCTTGAGTTTGGCTGCTGCCAGGGTGACTTCGGGCCAGGTTGTGGGGGCGTGCTCGGGATCCAGTCCGGCCGCCTTGAAGGCATCCTTGTTGTAGTAAAAGATGGTGGTGGAACTGTTAAACGGGTAGGACATCATTTCGCCACTCGGGGCGGTGTAATAGCCGGCTACGGCCGGCACATACGCTTTGGGATCAAAACTGGCGCCCGCTTGCTTCATCACTTCGCCCACCGGCTTGATCGCTCCTTTGGAAGCCATCATGGTCGCGGTGCCTACCTCGAACACCTGCAGGATGTGCGGGGCATTGCCAGCGCGGAAGGCTGCCATGGCGGTGGTCATCGACTCGTCGTAGTTGCCCTTGAAGGTCGGAACGACCTTGAAGTCTTTTTGACTGTCATTGAACCCCTTGGCCAGATCATTGACCCATTCGTTCAGTCCGCCAGTCATGGAATGCCACCACTGGATCTCGGTCTGTGCCTGGGCACCGAGTGAAAAGGCCGATGCAAGGGCTATTACAGCAATTTTCAGTTTCATATTTTCTCCTGTGAAGAACTTCGTATGGTACTCACCCGACGTGACAAATCAATTAAACCCGAGCGGGCGGTTGGAACAGGTCCGTAGTTTCCATTAGACACCCGAGGGGATTGCTGCACTGCGGTAACATCTCGCTCTTGCCCTGAGCCCTGAATCGATGAACGCTTCCACTCCGATCCATCACCTGCTTCCCTATCCTGGTGTTGCGTCGCCGATGCACGAGCGCATCCGAGAAATTCCCTACAACTACACCTCGTTCTCCGACCGCGAGATCGTCATCCGGCTACTGGGCCAACCCGCGTGGAATGTGCTCAACCAACTGCGGGGTGAGCGGCGCACGGGACGCTCGGCGCGCATGCTCTACGAGGTGCTGGGTGACATCTGGGTGGTGCAGCGCAACCCCTACTTGCAGGACGACCTGCTGGACAATCCCAAGCGTCGTCGCTTGCTGGTGGATGCACTCAACCACCGCCTGGGTGAGGTTGAAAAGCGTCGCAGCCCAGAAGCAGACCCTGAGCGCGACGCGATGGTGGGGCAGCTGCTGGCCCGGGCCCAGCTGGCCGTGAGCGCCTTTGACGCATCGTTTACCGAGGTTGCCGACCTGCGCCGGCGTACCCAACGTGTTTTGCACCGACTCACTGCCAGGGACAACGTCAAGTTCGATGGCCTCTCGCGTGTGTCGCACGTGACCGACGCGACCGACTGGCGCGTGGAGTATCCGTTTGTAGTTCTGACACCCGATTCCGAAGACGAGATGGCGGGCTTGGTAAAAGGTTGCATTGACCTGGGCCTGACCATCATTCCCCGCGGCGGTGGCACTGGCTACACCGGCGGAGCGATTCCGCTGACCTGGCGCAGCGCGGTGATCAATACCGAAAAACTCGAGGCCATGACCGAGGTGGAAATGCGCCGCCTGCCCGGGATGGACCACGACGTGGCCACCGTGTGGACCGAGGCCGGTGTGGTGACCCAGCGCGTGGCCGATGCCGCGGAGCGGGCAGGTTTTGAATTTGCGGTGGACCCGACGTCGGCGGAGGCTTCCTGTATCGGCGGCAATATCGCCATGAACGCTGGCGGCAAGAAGGCGGTGTTGTGGGGCACCGCGCTGGACAACCTGGCATCCTGGCGCATGGTGACACCACAGGCCGAGTGGCTGGAGGTGAGCCGGGTGGGGCACAACATGGGCAAGATCCACGACGTGCAACTTGCCAGTTTTGAGCTGAAGTACTTCAAGGCGGACGGCAAAACCTTGCTGCGCACAGAGCAGTTGGATATTCCTGGAACGACCTTTCGCAAAAATGGCCTGGGCAAGGACGTGACCGACAAATTCCTGGCAGGCCTGCCCGGTATCCAGAAAGAGGGCTGCGACGGCCTCATCACCAGCGCACGCTGGGTGGTGCACCGCAGGCCCGCGCACACGCGCACCGTGTGCCTGGAGTTTTTTGGTCACGCCCGTGATGCGGTACCCAGCATCGTCGAGATCAAGGACTTTCTGTTTGCAGAGCAGAAGCGCACCGGTGTGTTCCTGGCGGGCCTGGAGCATCTGGACGACCGCTACCTGAGGGCGGTAGGCTATGCCACCAAGAGCAAGCGCGGCGGCCTGCCAAAAATGGCACTATTCGGCGACATTTCCGGCAACGATGCCGATGCCGTGGCGCGTGCCACCAGCGAGGTCGTTCGCATTGCCAACTCACGCAGCGGTGAAGGCTTTGTCGCCATCAGCCCGGAGGCGCGCAAAAAATTCTGGCTGGACCGCAAAAAGACGGCAGCCATCAGCCGCCACACCAATGCCTTCAAGATCAACGAAGACGTGGTCATTCCGCTGCCGCGCATGGCCGAGTACACCGATGGCATCGAACGCATTAATATCGAGCTGAGCTTGCGCAACAAGCTGGCCCTGTGCGATGCCCTTACCGAGTTTTTTCAAAGCGCAAACCTGCCCCGGGTCAAGGCGGGCGATGTGGGCGATGCCGCATCTGCGGAGTTGCTGGAAGACCGCGTAGCCCAAGCGCTGGCGCTCGTTGTTGCGGTGCGCACACAGTGGCAGGGCTGGCTCGATCGGGTTGAGGGGTTGTTCGCCCAGTTGCAGGACCATTCCCTGCGTGCCAGCTGGAAAACCCAGCTGCGCGCCCCATTGCAGGATATTTTTACGGGCGGAGCGTTCGCAGCCCTGTTACTCGAATGTACGGCCATCCACCAGCGCGTGCTCAAGGGGCGCGTGTGGGTGGCATTGCACATGCATGCGGGCGACGGCAATGTACACACCAATATCCCGGTGAACAGCGACGACTACGAAATGCTACAGGCGGCCCACGGCGCGGTCAGGCGCATCATGGCGCTGGCGCGTTCGCTGGACGGCGTCATCTCCGGCGAGCACGGCATCGGCATCACCAAGCTCGAGTTCTTGAGCGATGCCGAATTGCAACCGTTTACCGATTACAAGGCCAAGGTTGACCCGCAAGGACATTTCAACAAAGGCAAGCTGCTACGAAATAAGGAGCTGCCCGCGCAAGCAGGACGGGGGCTGGAGGCTGATTTAACAAACGCGTACACCCCGAGCTTTGGCCTGATGGGGCACGAATCCCTGATCATGCAGCAAAGCGACATTGGCGCCATTGCCGACTCGGTGAAGGACTGCCTGCGCTGCGGCAAGTGCAAGCCGGTGTGTGCCACCCACGTGCCGCGCGCCAACCTGCTCTACAGCCCCCGCAACAAGATCCTGGCGACCTCGCTGCTGGTGGAAGCCTTTTTGTACGAAGAGCAGACGCGCCGCGGCATCAGCATCAAGCACTGGGAAGAGTTTGAGGACGTAGCCGACCACTGCACCGTGTGCCACAAGTGCCTGTCCCCGTGCCCGGTGAAGATCGACTTTGGCGATGTCACCATGAACATGCGCAACCTGCTGCGCAAGATGGGCAAGAAGAGTTTCCGCCCGGGCAGTGTTGCGGCGATGTTTTTCCTGAGTGCCACCAATCCCGAGACGATCAAACTGGTGCGCGCCGGCATGGTCGGCATCGGCTTCAAGATGCAGCGTCTGGCCAACCAGGTGTTGCGCCTGGCCGCCAGGCGGCAGACGGCCAAGCCGCCGGCCACGGTGGGTACGGCGCCCATCAAAGAGCAGATCATTCACTTTATCAACAAGAAGATGCCCGGCGGCCTGCCCAAGAAAACGGCGCGTGCCCTGCTGGATATTGAGGATGCGGCCTACGTGCCCATCATCCGCAACCCGCAGACGACTACCGCCGACACCGAGGCGGTGTTCTACTTCCCTGGCTGCGGCTCCGAGCGGCTGTTCAGCCAGGTGGGGCTGGCCACCCAGGCCATGCTGTGGCACGCCGGCGTGCAGACCGTGCTGCCTCCGGGCTACCTGTGCTGCGGTTACCCGCAGCGCGGCTCGGGCCAGTTCGACAAGGCCGAGAAGATCATCACCGACAACCGGGTGCTGTTCCACCGCGTGGCGAACACGCTCAATTACCTGGACATCAAGACCGTGGTGGTGAGCTGCGGCACCTGCTACGACCAGTTGCAGGGCTACAAGTTTGAAGACATCTTCCCGGGTTGCCGCATCATCGACATTCACGAGTTTTTGCTGGAGAAGGGCATCACCCTGGTGCCAGACGGTGGCGCCGGTGCCGGTTACCTGTACCACGAACCATGCCACAACCCAATGAAGCTGCAGGACTCGCTCAAAACCGTCAAGGCGCTGGTGGGCGATGCCGTGCTGAAGAACGATCGCTGTTGCGGTGAGAGCGGCACGCTGGGCGTGACCCGTCCCGACATCTCGACCCAGGTGCGTTTTCGCAAGGAAGAGGAACTGAAGAAGGGCGAGGCCGAACTGCGCGCCCTGCACAGTGCAAATGCCCCGGTCAACGAAATCGTGCCCAAGCATGGCAACATCAAGATCCTCACCAGTTGCCCCAGTTGCCTGCAGGGCCTGACCCGCTATGGCAATGACTTGGAGAACGGCCTGCTCGAAGCCGACTACATCGTGGTCGAGATGGCCAACCGGATCCTGGGCAAGGAATGGTTGGTGGACTACGTGCAGACCGCCAATGCGGGGGGGATTGAGCGGGTGCTGGTGTAGCGAGGCCAACACGATGTCACGCATTCTGTGTACTTGGGAGTTGGGGTCGGACCTGGGGCATTTGAGCCATCTGCGATTGCCCATCGAACAAGCGCTCGAACTCGGGCACGAGGTGTTTCTTGCGGCGCGCGAACTGCGCCATGTGCGCGAGGTGCTGGGGGGGTTGCCGGTGCGCTGTCTGCAGGCACCTTTCAAGCAGGACGTGGTCACGGCCGACCGGTCTGCCTTTCCCAGCTATACCCACATGATCGTGCGCCAGTGCTTTTCTGGTGTCGACGAGTTGGAGGGGTACGTCCGCGCCTGGCGTGCCATCTTCGATCTGGTTCAGCCCGACCTGGTGTTGTTTGAACACAGCCCTACGGCGCTCATTGCAGCATGCGGCTACGTTTTCAAAAAGATTGTGGTGGGCAACGGATTTTTCGTTCCGCCCCTTCCGCAGGCCAGCACTGACCCATTCGCTCCCTTCGTCACGACCGCGCGCACGACCGAGGTTCTCGATGGTCTGCGCTCTGACGATCAGGTGCTGCTGCAGGTCATTAATGGCGCATTGCAGCGGGTGGGTACGGACGGCTTTGACACGGTGCATGAAGTCTATGGCCAGGCAGATGAACGTTTCCTGATGACGCTGCCAGCGCTGGATCACTTCGGGGAGAGACCAGGCGAGCGATATTTGGGCGTTCAGCCGACGCGACCCCTAAACGAAGCGCTGTGGCCCGAAGGCGATGGCCAAAAGGTGTTTGGCTATTTGCACCCTATGCCTTCGCTGGAGTCACTGCTGAGCGATCTGCAGGCGGCTGGGGTGTGTGCCCTGCTCTACGTGCGCGATCTGCCTCCCGAACTCAGGGAGCGCTACAGCAGCGTGCAAATGCGGTTCATCGACGAGCGGGTTGACCTGGGCAGCGTGGCTGCAAAGGCAGCCTGGGTCATAAACCACGGCAACCACAACACGGTCGCAAGCTTTGTGTTGACGGGTCTGCCGCAGCTGCTGATTCCCCGGCACCAGGAGCACCTATTTACGACTCTGCGATTGGTGGAGCAGGGCTGCGCTCTTATGGCGTACCAGGACCAGGCGGGCTACGCCAGCGAGTTCGCCGCGATGCAGACCACACCCGGCCTGCATGAACGCGCAGTTGCGCTGCGTCAGCAATGTCCCTCGCGGGAAACGCTGGACGGAACCGGATTTGTTCGACAAACGATTCAGTCTTTACTTGGCGAAAAGTTCGTGCAGCCTGTCCCGCCGTCCGGCGGCGGGCTGCGGTTGGACCTGGGTTGCGGCACGCGCAAGAAGGAAGGCTTTTTGGGTGTGGACGCACACGCTTTCGATGGCGTGGACGTGGTGCTCGACCTGCGCGACGCAGTCTGGCCCTGGCAGGATGGTTCGGTGCACGAGGTGCATGCGCGCCATTTCCTGGAGCACCTCACCGGCCGGCAGCGCATCGGGTTTTTCAACGAGCTGTACCGGGTGATGGCGGTTGGGGCCACGGCGCTGATCATCACCCCGCACTGGAGTCACGAGTGCGCGTATGGCGATCCCACGCATGAGTGGCCCCCGGTGACGAACTGGACTTACAACTACCTGAATAGGGCATGGAGAGAGGTGCAAGCCCCTCATGTGGGCTACGAATGTGACTTTGACTTTGAGCTGAAGTTCTCCCATGACCCCAACGACGCCCTCGTCGCGTCCAGCGACGACCAATCGAAGAGTCGGTTGATGACGCGCAACATCAACACTGCTACCGAATTGCTAGCGGAGCTGACCAAAAGGGTTTAGCCCGGGGCAGCCCCTGGAAATGGGCGTTGTTTTCTACCAAATCAAGTCTGAAAACAGTGCTCCCCCGGGCTGACAATATGCTGTAATGTTTCGTTGGGAGATTGCGCTCCCAAGTCAGTTCACCGCTCTCTGGAGTTGCATCATGTCAAGCCGTGCTTCACTGAACCACGTTTACCGCACCGTATGGAACCAGGCACTGGGTGCCATGGTGGCGGTGGCCGAGATTTCCACGTCGCAGGGAAAGTCTGCCGGCGGGTGCAGCAGCAGTGCCGGTAGTGCGCACCGCAACCCCGCCCTTGCCACGCGCACCACCCTGGCAGCGCTTGCCATTGCATTGGCCTGGAGTGCCACTCCCAGGCTGGCCTATGCCAACCCTGCCGGCGGTGTGGTAGTGCAGGGACAAGCCACCTTTACTTCCAGTGGCAACAATTTGCAGGTAACCACCCGGAACGGTGCAGGAACGAACCAGTCGGCCATTAACTGGCAGAGTTTTTCCATCCCCACCGGCAGCAGCACCTACTTCCAGCAGCCCACCGTCTCCAGCACGGTAGTCAACCGCGTGGTGACCGACACGCCATCGCTGATTTTCGGAACGCTGGGCAGTAACGGTAACGTGGTGCTGGTCAACCAGTCGGGCATCACGGTAGGGGCCGATGCGGTGGTCGATACCGCAGGCTTTACCGCTTCGGCTCTAAAGATGAGCGACGCCGATGCCATGGCCGGGCGTCTTCGTTTTGGTGACGGCACTGCCGCTGGTGGCGGTGTTTCGGTGCAGGGCAATGTGCTGGCGCGCAGGGGCGACGTGGTGCTGCTGGGCTCCAACGTGGACACCGGCAAGAACGCACTCATTGCAGCCCCTAACGGCAGCACCATTTTGGCAGCAGGCCAGCAGGTGGAGATTAGCGGGCGCGGATTGGAAGGCATCAGCCTGCAGGTGCAGGCACCTACTGACCAGGCCATCAACCTCGGCCAACTGCAAGGCAGTGCCGTGGGTATTTTTGCCGGCACGCTCAAGAGTAGCGGCCTGATCCAGGCCACTACTGCTACCTTGGAAGGCGGTAAGGTGGTGCTCAAGGCGGCGGGCGACACCTATGTGCAGGGCAGCGGCAAGATTGACGTAAGCAGCGCCACGGGCAAAGGAGGTCAGATCGAAGTGCTGGGCAACCGCGTGGCGGTGCTGGACAGCGCCAGCCTGGATGCGTCAGGCGCTACCGGCGGTGGCACGGTGCTGGTGGGGGGGGACAAGCAGGGCAAGAATCCGGATGTGCAGAACGCCACGGTGACCTACTTTGGCCCGCAGGCCACCATCAAGGCCGATGCAACCGCGCAAGGGGATGGTGGCAAGGTGGTTGTGTGGGGCGATGATGCAGCGCGGGCCTATGGAAGTATTTCTGCAAGAGGTGGTGCAATAGGCGGTGATGGTGGGTTTGTGGAGACTTCGGGCCACTATTTGGACGTAGAGGGGATTTCGGTCAGCACGAAAGCAACGAATGGTGCGGGCGGAGTCTGGCTACTCGACCCGAACAACATAGATATTGTCACTGGCACGGACACCAATATTCAACCAGGTGGAACGGCCGGCCTTTCCACCTATACCACGACAAACGACAGTTCGATTCTTACCCCTACGACGATCAACGCGGCCCTTGACTCGGGCAACAACGTCATTATTACAACCAGTTCCTCAGGTGCCAACACGCAGTTGGGCAACATTACCGTCAACGCGCCGATCGGAAAATCTACTTCAACAGGCGGTGCTACTACTCTGACGCTGAGCGCCAGCAACAACATTGATGTCAATCAGCCGATTAGTTCTGCTTTGACTCCACTCAATCTGGTACTGAATCACGGCGCGGGGGCTTCAGCCACCGCGACACTTTCAACCACGCTTAGCTTGTTAGGCGGCAATCTGGATGTTCAGAAAGCCGGTGCGTCAGGTGCGGGCAATCTGACAATTGCGGGTGGCGTGACCTCGCTGACTGGCACATTTGCCGCGAATTCCGTTTTGGTGACGGGTGGAAATACCTCAATTGCGACGCCGTCTGCACTGACCTTGCCTACGCTGCAATTGAACGCTGGCACGCTTAACCTAAATACCACTGCCGGAACATCACTCACCTCTGGACTCGTCATGTCTTCCGGGACGTTGAGCGGGACGAGTGTCATTACCGTCGGCGGACCTACCAGCGGGATATTTAACTGGTATGGAGGCACACTCGCTTCCACAGGCGCTGGCGCCGTTAATTTGGCGGCAGGCGTATCCACAACGCTGATGAATGGCACACTGACGTTGAGCGGGCCGTTGACTAACAATGGCACGATTGTTAGTCAGGCTGTCAATGTAGGGGCACCGACCAACGTCAACATTGGCACGGGCGGAAACCTGATTAACAACGGCACCATCAACCTTGGAAACCTGACGGTCAATGCTCCTATAACGGTCAATTTAACTGGCAACGGAGTGATGACAAACAGCGTCTCGGGCACGGTCAATTCGTCTACGGCCAACGCCATTCTTGGAGCGACTGGCACAACGTTTACGAACACAGGCATTGTCAATGTGACTGATGGTTCCACGCTTGAGGTCGGTGCTGACGGCACTGACATTGGAACCTACAACATTGTCGTTGGAGCCAGCGCCGCCACCTTGAAATTTTCAAATGGCACGCGCAATTTGAATACTGGTTCGGCCATAGCGGGTGCGGGCATCCTAAATCTTTCGGGTGGCACACTCAATTTGAATTCGGCTAATCCGGTGACACTGCCGAACTTGACCTTGAGCGGCGGAACAATGGCAGGCTCTGCTGCGGTCTCTATCTCGAGTTTCAGCCAGACGGGCGGCGTTATCAACAAGACGAATACCCTGGCGATCAATCAGGCCACCGGACCGTTGACAGTATCTGATATCACGGCAGGAAGTGTCACGCTGACGACGGCAGCGCAACCCATCAACATCAACGGCGCCGTATCCAGCAACTCGCCAACCGGAACCGTTACCATCAACACCAGCGATTCGGGTGGCACCGCCGGTATCACCGGCACCGGGCTTGTTACTGCAAATAACTTGACCTTGCAGCCAAACACCTATGGGCCGATTGGCCTTGCAGGAACCCCATTGAATACCAGCGCCATAGGTGGCGGTACAGGGACGTCGGTTTTTTCCATCGGTTATGCAGGAAGTGTTTACCTCAACCACGTCGGTAAAGCGACTTTGTCGAGCGTTGGATTCGGTAACAATGCTTTTGGGTTGACCGCGAGCAGCGATGTAACAGTCAACATCGGGATAAGTGCCGGATCGGGGGCGCTGAAACTTGCAAGTACTGGGGGCGGTTTGTCGGTGGGTACCGGCATTGTTTTGTCGGGAGGGTCGGTTCTCCTGAACGCTGCGGGGGCAGTGTCAATGGGTTCCTACGTTACGTCTGGGGCGGGAGGCATTGTGGTTGTCGCTGGAACCACATTTAGCAACGGTTATGCGGGTACTGTGTTTCAACCTGGAACTGGTGGACGTTGGTTGGTGTACGCACCGAATCCTGGCAGCGTGACAAAGGGGACCTTAGTCCCCCCAGGTTACCAGTACAACACTACGTACCCTGGCACGATTGCCCTTCCAGGAAGTGGGATGGTGTACGGATCACCTGTCCTGGTGAACGCGAATTTCTCTGGTACTTTGTCGAGTACGTTTGGCAACAGCCCTACAGCGGTTTCCGGGTACACGCTGAGCGGCCTGGACAGCGCGGATACCGGTTTCGCCATGGTCGGAGTACCAAGTTTTTCCAACTGGCCCGTTACTGTGTCAACGCCAGCTGGGTCTTATGTGCTGCAGTATGCAGGTGGCTTGTCGAATCCTCTTGCAACGTCACCCGGAGTGGGCGCAACCCAATCCTATACTGTAATCCCGAGGCCAATCCTTCCAGTGTTCGCCAACCTGACAGGCTCAACCAGCAAGGTCTATGACGGTACAACACTTGCAGCACTCACTCCCGCGAACTTCAGCTTGACTGGTTTTGTCAACGGAGACTCAGCCACAGTCACCAAGACAAC
>CAIPGC010000314.1 GCA_903864505.1 uncultured beta proteobacterium
CGCAATAGTGATTCGTCAGGGGGATCCAGCGCCAGGTAAGTGTCCATGAAGATGGACTCTGCGTTAGCGGGCGGTGTCTTGCCTGCATCACCCAGCACGCTCCACGCTTCCTCAGCGGTAAAGCTGAGGAACGGAGCCATCCAGCGCAGCATGGCCTGGGTGATCTGCCACAAAGCGGTTTGCGCAGAGCGCCGCGACAGACTGTTGGTGGCGGTGGTGTAGAGGCGGTCCTTCAGGATGTCGAGGTAGAACGCGCCCAGGTCTTCGCTGCAATAGATTTGCAGCTTCGAGACCACGGGGTGAAACTCATAGACTTGGTAGTGCGCCAGAATGTCAGCCTGCAACTGCGCTGCCCGGGAGAGGGCGTAGCGGTCAATTTCCAGCAACTGGTCGGCCGGCACATGGTGCTGGGCCGGGTCGAAGTCGCTCACGTTGGCCAGCAAGAATTTGAGCGTATTGCGAACGCGGCGGTAGGTGTCCACGACGCGGGCCAGAATCTTGTCGTCAATATTGAGGTCGCCTGAGTAGTCCGTGGCGGCAACCCACAGGCGCACAATTTCTGCGCCCATCTTGGTGGTGACGGTGTGCGGGTCCACCGTGTTGCCCAGGCTCTTGCTCATCTTGCGGCCCTGGCCGTCGGTGGCAAAACCGTGTGTCAGCAGGCCACGGTAGGGCGCCCGGTCAAACAGTGCGCAGCCCAGCAGGAGCGAGCTGTGGAACCAGCCACGGTGCTGGTCGTGCCCTTCGAGGTACAGGTCGGCCTCGGGGCCTTCCGCATGGAATGGCGGGCACGCATAGGCATCCTTATGGCTGCCGCGCAGCACATGCCAGAAGGTGGAGCCAGAGTCGAACCACACCTCAAGGATGTCGGTACTCTTGGTGTAGTGCCCAGCATCGGCTGCACCCAGAATGTCGTGCGCTGTGACGCGGCTCCAGGCCTCGATGCCTCCCTTTTCAACGATGTCCGCTGCCTGGTCCAGAATGTCCATGGTTCTGGGGTGCAGTTCGCCCGAATCCTTGTGCAGGAAAAAGGGCACTGGCACGCCCCAACTGCGCTGGCGGCTGATGCACCAGTCGGGCCGGTTGGCAATCATGTCGCGCAAACGGGCCTTGCCGTTCTCGGGGTAAAAACTGGTCTGGTCGATCGCATCCAGCGCCAGTTGGCGCAGCGTCTTGCGGGCTTTGTCTTTGGTGAAAACTCCCTTGCCTTCGTCCATGCGGACAAACCACTGGGCGGCGGCGCGGTAGATCACCGGCGTCTTGTGTCGCCAGCAGTGCGGGTAGCTGTGGGTGATGGGGCTAGTGGCCAGGAGACGATCGCTTTGCCCCAGTGCTTCCAGAATGCTCGGGCAGGCCTTCCAGATATTCATGCCGCCAAACAGCGGCAGGTCTTCGGCGTACGAGCCATTGCCCTGCACCGGGTTGAGGATGTCGTCGTACTTGAGGCCGTGCGCCACGCAGCTGTTGAAGTCGTCCACACCATAAGCGGGCGCCGAGTGAACGATGCCGGTGCCGTCGACCGCGCTCACGTAATCGGCCAGGTAGACCGGGGCCAGACGCGCGTAGCCGGCGTGTGCATCATGCAGGGGGTGCTTGAAGTTCAAGCCACCCAGTTTCTCGCCGGTGGTGGTAGCCACCACGCTGCCGCTCACACCGTAGCGCACCAGGCATTTCTCGACCAGACTTTCGGCCAGCACCAGCAGGCCCCGCGGCGTGTCTACCAGCGCGTATCGCAGTCCCGGGTGGGCGTTGAGCGCCTGGTTGGCGGGGATGGTCCACGCGGTGGTGGTCCAGATCACGATGAACGCCGATTTCGGGTTGCCGGGCAGGGCGGCGAGTCCGAAGGCGGCGGCGAGCGCCTGCTTGTCGGCGGCTTCAAAGGCCACGTCCAGCGTGTCGCTCTTCTTGTCGGCGTATTCGATCTCGAACTCGGCCAGACTGGAGCCACAGTCAAAGCACCAGTACACCGGCTTGAGCCCACGGTAGACGAAGCCGCGCTCGATGACGCGCTTGAAGGCGCGAATCTGGCCCGCCTCATTGGCCGGGTCCATGGTGCGGTAGGGGCGCTCCCAGTCGCCCAGTACGCCCAGGCGTTTGAAGTCCTCACGTTGTTGACTGATCTGCTCGGTGGCGTAGGCGCGGCTCTTGGCCTGCATGTCGTCGCGGCTCAGATTGCGCCCATGTAACTTCTCGATGGCGTTCTCGATGGGCAGGCCGTGGCAGTCCCAACCGGGGATGTACTGTGCGTCAAAGCCAGCCAATTGCTTGCTCTTGACGATCATGTCCTTGAGCACTTTGTTCAGCGCGTGGCCGATGTGCAGTTTGCCGTTGGCATAGGGCGGTCCGTCGTGTAGCACAAACAGGGGCAAGCCCTGGCGGTGGTCGCGCAACTTTTTGTACAAACCTTGCTCGTTCCAGTTCTTTACCCAGGCGGGTTCACGCTTGGGCAGGTCGCCCCGCATGGGGAACGCGGTGTCAGGCAGGTTCAGGGTACTTCGGTAATCAACAGGTTCAGTCATGTCAAGTCTCAATCCAGGATTCTTGGTGTGGGGCCGGCAGCGCCCATGGTGGCAGGCTGCGGGGTCAACGCTAAGGGACGCGGGGCAAAGTGCGTCGGTGACCTGGTGGTCAGCCCCGTCAAATTCGGGTGGTCAGCCAGGCGCGGGCTTCGTCACAGTCGCGGCGTATGCCCTGGGTCAAGGCATCCAGGCCTTCGTACTTCAGTTCGTCGTGTAGTTTGTGCAGCAGTTCCACGCGAATGATTTTACCGTAGCCACCCTCGGCACCTAGGGCGTCGGGCCAGTCCAGGCAATGGGTCTCCAGCAGCACGCGTCCACCGTTCACATCGGTCGGGTCCAGCGACGGTCGCACGCCCAGGTTGGCAACACCTTGCAGGGGTTTGTGCGACAGGCCGTGCACCAGCACCACAAAGATGCCACTGGCGGCCGGCTTCCAGTGTGCAAAGCGCAGGTTCAGTGTCTTGAAGCCCAGCGTGCGGCCAAGCTTGCGGCCATGCACCACGTGGCCGGAGATGTAATAGGGTCTCCCAAGCAGCCGTGCGGCATCTTTCATCCGCCCCTGGCCCAGTGCTTCGCGCACCGCCGAGCTCGAGACACGCAATTTGTGCACCTCATAACTGTTCATACGTGCGACATCAAAACCCAGGCCTTCGCCTGCGGTGTCAAGCAAAGCATAGTCGCCGGCGCGCTGGGCACCGAAGCGGAAGTCGTCGCCCACCAGCACGTATTTCGCGCCCAGACCCTGCACCAGCACGTTCTGGATGAAGGCCTGCGGTGACTGTCCTGCCAGTCGCGCATCAAACGGAAGGACTACGGTCTGGTCGACTCCGCAGTTCGCCAGATCTTCCAGCTTGTCGCGCAAGGTGCCGACCCGGGCAGGGGCGAGTTCGGGCTTTTGGTGGAGCTCGGCGAAGTAGTCCCGGGGGTGGGGCTCAAACGTCAGCACGCAGCTGGGTACGCCGCGTTGCTGGGCTTCGCTGCGAAGGAGCGCCAGCATGGCCTGGTGGCCCCGGTGCACTCCATCAAAGTTGCCAATCGTCACCGCGCTTGCCGCTGCCACGCCCGGGTGCTTGAAACCGCGAAAAACCTTCATGGATTTGTTATCTTTTTGATAGCAGGCCGCGCACATCGTGCGAGGGTCAGAAGCCAATTTGTCACATAAACAGGGTATATTGTGACCTAGTCAGGTGCCAAGGTTGATTTGGCACACTCAAGCGGACATTGACATTTCTGGTGTGGGTCGATTGAACCGGTACAGGAGGGCGTGTTTTGAAAGTCTTGAAGTTGTCGGCCCAAGGGCTGCCCCAGTCGTGGATCTCGCTGGAACAGGCGGTGACGCACTACGCGGCCGGCGAAGTGCGGTGGGAGACCGGGGCTGAGGTGGCGGTATTTCGTGGTGGCCACAATGCCGTCACAGGCAAGCAGTCCATCATCCGGGTCAACAGCATCATCGGCACCCGTGGCGTACCCAGCATCAATCCCTTTCACCTGCGCCCGGGTCTGACCAATGACAAACTGTTCGTGCGGGACCGCAATGTATGTGCCTACTGCGGTGGTCATTTTCACGAAGAAGACCTGACACGTGAGCACATTATTCCATTCGCACAGAACGGCATTGACAACTGGATGAACGTGGTGACGGCCTGCCGTCCCTGCAACCACCGTAAGAGCCATCGCACGCCAGAGCAGGCGCACATGCCCTTGCTGTATGCGCCCTACGTTCCCAGTCTGTGGGAAGACTTCATTCTGCGCAACCGCCGCATTCTGGCCGATCAGATGGAGTTTCTGATGGCACATGTGCCCAAATCCTCACGCCTGCTGGTGTAGACGGAGTTAGGCTGCGATTCACCCGAATGGGGGATTGTCGTGTGCTCAGGTAACTCCTAGACTGCCTCTGCCAATTCGTACCTCGTTTTTCATGCAAACCATTGCCCGCACCGTTGCAGCATTGATCGCCATAAACGGCATCGTGGCCGCCGTGGCCTGGTCATCGCTGAGCAACAGCCGCAACAAGTACGAGGAAAACGCGGCAGTTTCAACGCAGGGTCTGAGCAAATTCGTAGTGGGGCATCTGGATGCGGAGTACGACCGCGCAGACCAGGCGCTGCAGGTGGTCGCAGACGAATTCGATCGCGAAACCGCGGCAGGTAAGCCGTCAGCCGTCGCCATGAATGCGCTGATCCGGCGCCAACTCTCCCTGCACCCTTCTCTTGCATCCCTGCGCATTACCGACGCACAGGGGGATACCATTTTTGGATACGAAGGCCTGCGTCCACCGGCGGGCAGCAACATCAGCGAGCGAGCTTACTTCATCGAGCTGCGCGAGAATCGGAACTCCGGCCTGGTGGTCTCCGAGCCCGTTTTGGGAAAAATTACGGGCAAGTGGGGCATTCCGCTGGCACGTCGTCTCAACGATCGCCAAGGTGAATTTGCCGGCATTATTTTTTCTTTTCTCGAGGTTCAAGCCATTCAGTCGCGATTGGTCATGCTCTCCCCGGGGGGCGATGCGTCGATTGTGGTGCGAGATGCCCGGGCCGGTCTGATTGCACGCTTTCCCACGCAGGTGGCAGACCACTCGGAAGGTGTGGGAAGCACCACCTTGACTCCCGGGCTAGTGCAGGCGCTTTCGTCCAATGCAGTTGCGGGAAGCTACTTTGAAACGCCTGACCACGCAGACGGCGCACCGTGGATTTACAGCTATTTGCGCCATGCGCACTATCCGTTTTATGTCCAGACCGGACTGGCACGGGACAGCTATCTGGGCGCTTGGTACGGCGAAGTCAAGGCCACTTGTGCCATTGCGCTGGCGTTTGGTCTGACCACATGCCTGGGCGCGGGCCTGCTGCTGGGTGCCTGGGGGAGACGCGAGCGCACCGAGAACAAGTTGCGGCAAGAACGCAGCCGCTTGCGCGAAGTGCTGTGGAGCGCCGATGTAGCCACCTGGGAGTGGAAAGTACACACCGGTGAGTTTGCCTGCAGTGGCCGTTGGGCTTCTCTGGTGGGCTACAGCCTGGAAGAACTGTTCCCGGTGAGTCTGGATACCTGGAGCCGACTCATTCACCCTGACGATAAGGCAGCAGTTGACGCGAAGCTGGTGCGATGCTTTGCGCGAGAACTGGAATCCTACGAGTGCGAAGTTCGCTTGCAGCACAAGGACGGACGCTGGGTCTGGGTCCTTGACCGGGGACGCGTTGTCGAATGGGACAAGGACGCAAAGCCAGTGCGCATGGTTGGTACCCGCCAGGACATCACCGATCGCAAACATTCCGATGAGCTTCAGGTCAAAGCGGTGCTGGAGGCAGCGCCAGACGGCATGCTGCTGGTGGCGGCCAATGGTGCCATTCGATTTGCCAACCGCATTTCTGCCAAGGCTTTCGGCTTTACGGTTTCCGAACTATTGGCTTTGCGAATGGATGATTTGGTCGCAAAGGTAGAACACCCGTACTCGAAAGCGCTAAGAAAGGACGGCAGTGAATTCCTGGTGTCATTGCGACGCAGTCCCTTTGCTCTCTATGGTGAGCTGCTGGCCATTGCCTCCATTACCGACGTCTCGGAGCGGGTCGCATGGAACAAAGCGCTGGTTGAGAACGAGACAAAATTGCGCAAAGCCATGGAGATTGCGGGGTTTGGCAGCTACGTGACGAACCTGGTGACTGGGAAGTGGGAAAGCAGCCCGCAGTTGGACGCAATATTTGGCATTGATGACGAGTATCCGCGCGATATTGCCCACTGGAACACACTGCTCGATCCTGCATTTCGGCAGGCTGCCCTTGACCACCACCTGGAAGTGGCAGCAGGTAGGTGCGATTTTCGAATGGACTACCAGATCATTCGACCGGTCGATGGTGTCAAGCGCTGGGTGGCGGCCAACGGGGAGTTGGAGTTTGATGCCGACGGCATCCCGCTGCGACTGATTGGCACGATCCAGGACATCACCGGGCGCAAGCAGATCGAGGACGAACGGAAAAAGAGTCATGACCTGCTTGCCAAGCTTTCAGAGCAGGTTCCGGGTGTTTTTTACCAGTTCAGGATGGACTCGGATGGACTGTTTTCAGCGCCATTTGCCAGCCGCGGTGTGATCGAAATGTTTGGCTATACGCCCGCTGAAACGGTGGAGGATGTCACCCGCATCTGGAACAACATTGTGGCCGAGGACCGCGAGGGCTTCACGGCATCGATCCGGGAGTCGGCCCTGAAAATGAAAAATTGGGAACACGAATTTCGGGTTCAAATCCCAGGGCAAGCAGTTTGCTGGCGTGAAGGGCGCGCTCGACCCGAAGTGCGGTCCGACGGGAGCGTGGTCTGGCACGGACACATTTCTGATGCCACGCAGCGCGTGCAGGTTAAAGCCGAG
>CAIPGC010000315.1 GCA_903864505.1 uncultured beta proteobacterium
CTGCGACAGTTCTGCCGCTTGTACCGTGACCGGTTGTGCGCCCACCAGTTCGGCAATTCGGCTGGTTGCTGGGCTGTAGGCACGCCACTTGATGCCTTTCAGGTCTGCCGCCGAGTTCAGCGGCTTCTTGGTGTAAATGCCCTGGGGCGGCCAGGCAACGGAGTACAAAAGGCTCATTCCTTGCTCGGCCAGCTTTTTTTCAACAATGGGCTTTTGGACCTTGTAAAGCTTCATAGCCTCGTCGTAGCTGTCGGCTACGAAGGGCAGGCCGTCAGCTCCATAAATTTGCCACTCATTCGGGTAGTTGGCAAAAATGATCTCGCCAATCTGGGCCTGGCCGCCTTGCACTGCGCGCTTGATTTCGGGCGCTTTGAACAGGGAGGCATTGGAATGCACCGTGATCTTGAGCTTGCCGCCGGTGGCCTTGTCGATGTCGTTCGCGAACTGCACCAGGTTCTCCGTGTGGAAGTTGGTGGCAGGGTAGCCGCTGGGAAGGTCCCACTTGGTTTGAGCGCTGGCGATGCCGGTGCCAAGGGCAAACACGGCCGCAGCCGCAGTCAGGGAAAAAACTCGACGTTGCATTCGATAACTCCTGTGGGTTGATGGACGGACACGTTAATGTAAATAGCGATGGGGAAATTGTCGTCGGTGTTTTCCCTAATCGTCAACAAAATGTCAACAAATTATCATCACTCTATCTGTAAATCAGGAATGCAACAAAAATGCCAGACCGGATCGTTTCATGACCAAGAAAACCGTAGACCCGATTGTGTCCTCGGCCCATCTGGTATCGCCGCGCAGCGCCGAGATGAGTGAGTTTGAGTTTGGTTTGATTGTGGCGGGCAACGCGTTTCACCGGTGGGTGGTGCATTGCATGAGTGCGGCCGGCCTCAAGGATTTGATGCCACTGGATGTGCTGGTGCTGCACCACGTCACGCACCGCGCGCGCAACAAGCGGCTGGCAGACATCTGCTTCATCATGAATGTGGAAGACACCCACCTCATCAACTATTCGCTCAAAAAGCTGCAAGGTCTGGGGGTGGTGGTCTCCAGCAAGAGTGGCAAGGATGTGACGTATGCGTCCACCGATACCGGGCGCGACTATGTGGACCGTTATCGTGCCATTCGGGAGTCCTGCCTTATCAATGCCCTCAATGCCGATGACGCACTGAACAAGGACATTGGCGAGTTGGCCCGCCTGTTGCGCCTGCTTTCGGGGATTTACGACCAGGCGGCGCGTTCCGCTGCAAGCCTGTGATGCTCTCAATGGATTGGAACCTTCTCTCATGACCAACACCAACCAACAGCGCTGGCAATTCTGGGTGGACCGGGGCGGCACGTTCACCGACATCGTGGCCAAGCGCCCGGATGGCACGCTCACCACGCACAAGCTGTTGTCGGACAACCCCGAGCAGTACCGCGATGCGGCGGTGGCGGGTATTCGCCACCTGTTGGGTCTGCGCGACAGCGAATTGATCACGCCCGAGCGGGTGGAGTGCGTCAAGATGGGTACCACCGTGGCCACCAACGCGCTGCTCGAGCGCAAGGGAGAGCCGACACTGTTGGTGACCACGCGTGGTTTTCGCGATGCCTTGCGCATCGCCTACCAGAACCGGCCGCGGCTGTTTGACCGCAATATCGTGTTGCCAGAACTGCTGTATTCGGCCGTGGTGGAAGCCCAGGAACGCATGGGGGCGCACGGCGAGGAGGTCCAGGCGCTTGACGAGTTGCTACTAAAAGAGGAGCTGCTTACGCAGTACGCACGGGGTCTGCGAAGTATTTCTATTGTTTTTATGCATGGCTACCGGTATGCCGCGCACGAGAAGCTAGCCAAGCGCATCGCCCAGGAAGTGGGCTTTACGCAGATCAGCACATCGCATGAGGTCAGCCCGATGATGAAGTTCGTCGGCCGTGGCGACACTACCGTGGTGGACGCCTATCTCTCGCCTATTCTGCGGCGCTATGTCGAGCAGGTCGCGGCCGAGATGCCGGGGGTGAAGATTTTCTTCATGCAGTCGTCGGGCGGGCTGACCGATGCACATGCCTTTCAGGGCAAGGATGCCATTCTGAGCGGCCCGGCCGGCGGCATTGTGGGCATGGCGCGCACAGCACAACTGGCTTTCAGTGACCCGGCATCAAACATGGATGGTCCGATCCGGGTGATTGGTTTTGACATGGGTGGTACCTCGACCGATGTATCGCACTTTGCGGGCGAGTTTGAGCGCGAGTTCGAGACCCAGGTTGCCGGGGTGCGCATGCGTGCGCCGATGATGAGCATTCATACGGTGGCTGCGGGGGGCGGCTCTTTGCTGAAGTTCGATGGCGAGCGTTTTCGCGTTGGGCCGCAGAGCGCCGGGGCCAACCCCGGTCCGGCCTGTTACCGGCGGGGCGGCACGCTGGCGGTGACCGATGCCAATGTGATGGTGGGCAAGGTCCAGCCAGCCTATTTCCCCAAGCTTTTTGGGCCAGACGCCAACGAAGCGCTTAGCTATGAGGCGGCCAGAGCGCAGTTTGAGGAACTGGCGGCCCGGACCGGGCGTACGGCCGAAGCGGTGGCCGAGGGGTTCATCGCCATCGCTGTGCAGCAGATGGCCAATGCGATCAAGAAAATCTCCGTGGCGCGCGGCTACGACGTGACCCGCTACACGCTGCAGTGTTTCGGTGGCGCCGGCGGTCAGCACGCTTGCCTGGTGGCCGATGCACTGGGCATGACGCGGGTTCTGGTGCATCCGCTGGCCGGGGTACTGTCCGCCTACGGCATGGGCCTGGCAGACCAGAATGTGATTCGCGAACAGTCGGTGGAGATGCTGCTGTGCGCTGCGACCATGCCCGATGTGCAGGAGCGGTTGACGACGCTGGCAGCAACAGCGCAGGCGGAACTGCAGCGCCAGCAGGTGGGTACGGCAAGCATGTCGCTGCACCAGCGCGTGCACGTGCGCTACGAAGGCAGCGACTCGGCCCTCGTCGTCGCGTTTGGTAGCCTGGATGAGGTTGTGGACCGCTTTGAGTCGGCCTACCGCCAGCGTTTTGCCTTCCTGATGCCAGGCAAGGCGCTGGTGGTGGAAGCGGTGTCGGTTGAGGCCGTGGTGGCGGGGGATGCGCCGACCGAGCCGCGTTTGCCTCTGCAGGCTGCACGCGCGGTGCCGCGGCGGGAAACGGTTCGCATGTACTGTGCCGGCCAGTGGCAGCAGGCGGCGCTGGTGGTGCGCGAGGACCTGCGCGCGGGTGATGTGATTACCGGGCCTGCCATCATTGCCGAAAAAAACGCCACCACGGTGCTGGAGCCGGGCTGGGTGGCGAGCCTGACATCATTGGACCATCTGGTCCTTGAAAGACGAGCGCGGCGCGCTATCGAATTTGCAGCGGGTACCACGGTCGACCCCGTGCTGCTGGAGGTGTTCAATAACCTCTTCATGAACATTGCCGAGCAGATGGGCTTGCAGTTGCAGAACACTGCGCACTCGGTCAACATCAAGGAGCGGCTGGACTTTAGCTGTGCATTGTTTGACGCGCAAGGCAACCTGATTGCCAATGCGCCGCATATGCCGGTGCATCTTGGCAGCATGGGAGAGAGCATCAAGACCGTGATTCGCGAAAACGTGCGCACCATGCTTCCTGGCGACGTGTATGTGCTCAACGACCCCTACCACGGGGGAACACATTTGCCCGACATCACCGTGATTACGCCGGTGTATCTGCCAGCTTCGAAGACACCCATGTTCTACGTTGGCTCCAGAGGGCACCACGCCGATATTGGGGGTACCACGCCGGGCTCTATGCCGCCGTTTTCTACCTGCATCGAGGAGGAAGGCGTGCAAATCATCAATGTCAAACTGGTGGCGCAGGGGGTGCTGCAAGAGGCGGCGATGGTGGAATTGCTGCAGAGTGGCAAATATCCGTCACGCAACCCAGCGCAGAACATGGCCGACCTCAAGGCGCAGATCGCAGCCAACGAAAAAGGTGTGCAGGAACTGCGCAAGATGGTGGAACAATTTGGCCTGGCGGTCGTGCAGGCGTATATGGGTCATGTGCAGGACAACGCCGAAGAGTCTGTGCGCCGCGTCATTACGCAGCTGAAAGATGGTGCCTTTACACTGCAGTTGGACAACGGTGCAAAAATCCACGTGGCGATTCGGGTGGACGCGGCGCAGCGCAGCGCCGAGGTGGATTTCACCGGTACCAGCCCGCAGCAGACCAACAACTTCAATGCACCCACTGCCGTGTGCATGGCCGCCGTGTTGTACGTGTTCCGTACGCTGGTGAACGATGACATACCGCTCAATGCCGGGTGCCTGAAGCCGATCAAGGTCATCATTCCCACCGGCTCCATGCTCAATCCGAACCCGCCGGCTTCGGTGGTGGCGGGTAATGTGGAGACGTCGAGTTGCATCACCAATGCGCTGTATGGAGCGTTGGGTGTGATGGCCGCCAGCCAGTGCACCATGAACAATTTCACCTTTGGCAACGACCGCTACCAGTATTACGAAACCATTTCGGGGGGCTCGGGCGCCGGTGAGGGCTTCAACGGGACCAGCGTGGTGCAGACCCATATGACCAACTCGCGCCTGACCGACCCCGAGGTGCTGGAATTCCGCTTTCCGGTGCGGCTCGAGAGTTACGAAATTCGCCAGGGTTCGGGCGGTGGGGGCCAATGGCGAGGTGGCAATGGTGGCGTGCGTCGTGTCAAATTTCTGGAGCCCATGACCGCCAGCATCCTGTCCAATGGCAGAGTCTGTCCGGCATTTGGCATGGCCGGTGGGCAACCAGGACAGGTCGGCATAAACCGGGTTGTCCGTTCAGACGGGCGCACCGAGCAACTGGCGCACATCGGGCAGGCGCAGATGCAAGCAGGAGATGTGTTCGAAATCCATACGCCCGGCGGCGGTGGATTTGGTTCCGCGACCTGACTTAGCGAGAGGAAGGTGCAGAGGCGGGTGGGGTGGGGTAGGTCGCGCCGTTGACGGTAAGACCCGCGCCCGACAGCTTGGCCGCCGCTGCGGGCTTGATGCCTTTGACTCTTGCCATGAAGTCTGCCCAGCCCTGGAAAGAACCCGCCTGCCGCGCTTTGAGGATGCGCGCCGTGCTGCTGGGTCCGAGCCCCTTCACGCTGTCGAGCTCTGCCTCATTGGCCTGGTTCACCTCGACTGCAGCAAAGCATTGCGCAGACAGCAGCAGGGCCAGACTCAGGATCAGCTTTTTCATGCTGCCAACCATTGCACGTATTTCCCGACACCGGTCTGCACGTCGACAAAGGCATGGTCGCAACCGGTGGCGCGCAGGGCCGTCAGGTCAGCCTGCGTATAGCACTGGTATTTGCCGCGCAAGGCATCCGGAAAAGCAACGTACTCGACCAGTCCTTGCCCGACAATGGCCTCCATCGGCAAGGCGGAATCACTGGTGAGCGCGCGCATGCTGTTTACCAGGCTACTTGCCACGTCATTGAAAGGCTGGGCGCGACCAGTTCCGAGGTTGTAGATGCCGGACTCGGCCGGGTGGTCAAAGAACCAGAGGTTGACCGCTACTACGTCGTCAATGTAGACAAAATCGCGCATTTGCCCGCCGGCCGGGTAGCCGCCGTATTCTCCAAACAATTTGACCTTGCCCTCGGCCTTGAACTGGTGGTACTGGTGAAAGGCGACGCTTGCCATGCGGCCCTTGTGCTGCTCGCGCGGACCGTACACATTGAAGTATCGAAAGCCCACGACCTGCATCGTTTTTCCTGCCTTGGTGCGCTGAAAATCGGTGCCGCATTCGCGGCGCATGCGCTGGTCGAACAGGAGCTTGGAGTATCCGTAGACGTTGAGTGGACGCTCGAACCCTGGTTCTTCGCGAAACGTGTCGGAGCCACCATATGTAGCGGCAGAAGAGGCGTAGAGCAGGCGCGCCCCACGCTTCTGGCAGGCCTGAAACAGATGCCAGGAGACCGCGTAGTTGTTGGCCATCATGTATTTGCCGTTTTGTTCCATGGTGTCGCTGCAGGCACCTTCATGGAACACGGCTTCAATCTGTCCGTAGTGACCATTGGCGAATGCATCGTAGAAAACATCGGCATCCACGTAGTCGGCGATATGCAGATCCGACAGGTTGCGGAATTTGTCGCCCTGCGTCATATCGTCCACGGCAATGATGTCGTCAATGCCGCGGGCATTCAACCCGGCAATGATGTTACTTCCAATGAAACCGGCAGCACCGGTTACCACAATGCGGGTCATGCAAAAAGCTCCTCATAGGAAACAGTGGCGGTGCCAAATTTGCCCACCACAATGCCGCCAGCACGGTTGGCAATGGGCAAGGCCTCGCGCAAGCTCAGTCCGGCCCCCACCAGCGCAGCCATGGTGGCAATGACCGTGTCACCGGCACCTGTTACATCAAACACTTCGCGTGCCTGCGCGCTGACGTGCAGTTCACCGGTTGCGTCAAACAGCGTCATGCCCTCTTCGCTGCGGGTCAGCAATACCGCATCCAGATGCAGATGCTCTCGCAGGTCGCGGACCTTGTTGCGCAGTATTTCTTCGCTGCTCCAACTGCCGATGACCTGCTGCAATTCGGCGCGATTGGGCGTGATGACGCTGGCGTTCTGGTAGCGCGAGTAGTCACTGCCTTTGGGGTCAATAAGAATCGGTTTGCCTTCGGTGCGCGCACGGTTGATCATGTCGCTCACGTGGGCCAGACCACCCTTGCCATAGTCGGAAAAAAGTATTGCGTCATGCTGTGGCAAAAGCTGTTCGAATACTGCCGTCTGCGACGCCAGAAGCTCGTTCTTGGGGGTGTTCTCAAAGTCCAGTCGCAGCAACTGCTGTTGCCGGCCAATGACGCGGAGCTTCACCGTGGTCTTGAGGTCCGCGTCGCGGCCGAAGTGGGTGCGAATGCCGGTTTGGGCCACCAGGGCTTCAAGCTTGTGGCTGGCCTCGTCGTCACCCACCACCGTGAGCAGGGATGCCTGGGCACCCAGGGTAACCACGTTGTAGGCGACGTTGGCGGCACCACCATTGCGCTCTTCTTCGCGCGTAATGCGTACGACCGGCACGGGTGCCTCGGGGCTGATGCGGTCGACCGCTCCGTACCAGTAGCGGTCAAGCATGACATCGCCAACCACCAGCACACGGGCTGCCGCCATTTTTTCTCTGGAAATGTTCGTCATAGTTCCTCAACGCGGCGGGCGGGGTAGCTGTCCCAGGCCTGGCAGCCCGGGCATTGCCAGAAATGCTGCTTCGCCTCGAAACCGCAGGCCGCGCAGCGATAGCGGGTGAGCGGCTTCACCGCATGGTCAAGGGCACGTTGCACCTGCGGATGAAACTGTTCATGTTCGAGCTTCTCACCGGCAATCCATTTGGCCGCGGCCACCAGTGAGGGTTCCCGCTCCAGGTGGCGTGCGTAGCGTTCCCGCGCGCTGACGGCAGGGTCTGGGCTGTTGGCTTCCAGAGCCACGATGGCATCGAGTACATCCAGCAACGGTGTCTGCTGGTATACCTGCTTGAGTTGCGCCAGCGCCGTGGTCTCCTGGCTCGAGGCGATGGCGTAGTTCACGAGTACGGGTGCCATCAGAGCCACGGCAGCCGGGGTTGCATCCATGGCACTCAACAGCGTTTCGCAGGCCAATCCGGCATCCCCGAACTTGAACTGGAGTTGTGCCAAATCCATGCGGGGACGTGGCGACGCGGGTGCAATCTGCACCGCCTCAAGCAAAAGCATTTGCGCACCTGCAGTGTCGCCCCCGGTGACCCGGTCGAGCGCCTGTTCGCACAGGTAGTGTGACAAGCGTCCCTTGAAACTACCCTGGTCCGATGCCTCCAGCTTTTGCGCGATCTGTGACGCATGCTCCCAGTCGCGCGAGCGTTCATAGTTTGCCAGGAGTGCTAGACGTGCCTGGGCTTCAAAGCGCGTACCTTCGAGTTTGAGCAGTGCATCTTCCGCACGATCGAGCAACCCCGCCTTGAGGTAGTCCAGCGCCAGCGCATGCTGCGCTCGGTTGCGGTCGTCGTCGCTCAGGTCGCCCCGGGAGAGCAGGTGCTGGTGAACGCGCACGGCCCGTTCGTATTCACCACGACGGCGGAACAAATTGCCCAGTGCGAAATGAAGCTCGGAGGTGTCGGGGTCATTCTGAACGGCTTCGATAAAGGAATCAATGGCCTGATCCTGTTGTTCGTTCAAGAGGAAATTGAGCCCTTTGAAGTAGGCCTTGGGCGCTTGCCGGTTCTCGATCCGAAGTTGGCGCATGTCCAGGCGGGAGGCCACCCAACCCAGCACAAAGGCAACCGGGAGACCCAACAGGATTAAGCTGAGATCAAGTTCCATGGGGAGCCTGCGCGGCGAGTGATTCGGACTGTGCCAGCGTTGCTGCCTGCTGTCGCGCGCGGGTGGCGGCGCGGCGATGTTTCCACCAGCGCGGCACCATACCGAGAACTCCAATAACCAACCCTAACGCAAACGCAATCAGCACGACCAAAACCAGGGGAGCGGTCCAGTATTGGCCGAAAAAGAACCGCACCGTGGCATCGTGCTGGTTGTTCAGCGCGAACGCAAATAGGGTAAAAAAAATGGCCGCTTTAAGTATCCACTTAAAGAGCCATGCGACTTGTTTCATCAATCTCCTCGGTGCCCAAGTGATTCTAACTATAGCGACTCAAGGTTTTGTCTTTGCCTGCAATTCGGCGGTGCGCTCGTCTACTGCCTCACGTAATGCCTTGCCAGGCTTGAAGTGTGGCACCCGTTTTTCCGGGATGGCGACGCTTTCACCACTGCGCGGATTCCGACCCATGCGGGGTGGGCGGCGATTGATGGAGAAACTGCCAAAACCACGTATTTCGATGCGGTGCCCACGCACCAGGGCATCGTTCATGGCGTCCAGAATGGCCTTGACCGCAAATTCGGCATCGCGGTGGGTCAACTGGGCGAACCGGTTTGCCAGTTCTTCAACAAGGTCAGAGCGGGTCATGATTCAGGATTGTTACGGGACAGAACATTCAATGCGCAAAACGCCCTGATGCTCTGTCCTGAACCAATCAGTCTTTCGACTTAGTTGTTGTTATCGAGTTTCGCGCGCAGCAATGCGCCCAGACTGGTCGTGCCGGCGTTTTCACGCGCCGATTGTTGGCTCAATGTAGCCATGGCTTCGCTCTGGTCAGCAGCGTCCTTGGCCTTGATCGACAACTGGATGTTGCGAGTCTTGCGATCCACGTTCACCACCACAGCGGTGACCTCGTCGCCCTCTTTCAATACATTACGAGCGTCTTCGACGCGGTCGCGGCTGATCTCGGAGGCGCGCAGGTAACCGATGATGTCGTCACCGAGGTCAATCTCAGCACCCTTGGGGTCTACCGTCTTGACCTTGCCGGTCACAACCTGTCCCTTGTCGTTGATCGACACGAAGGTGGTGAAGGGGTCCGAATCAAGTTGTTTGATACCCAGGGAAATGCGCTCGCGGTCTACATCCACCGCCAACACCAGGGCTTCGACTTCCTGGCCCTTCTTGTATTCGCGAACGGCCACTTCGCCGGTTTCGTTCCAGGACAGGTCAGACAGGTGCACCAGACCGTCGATGCCGGCAGCCAGACCGACGAAGACGCCGAAGTCGGTGATGGACTTGATCGGGCCCTTGACGCGGTCGCCGCGCTTGGTGTTCTGGGCGAACTCCTGCCACGGGTTGGCCTTGCACTGCTTCATCCCTAAGGAGATACGGCGCTTGTCTTCGTCGATTTCCAGCACCATGACTTCGACTTCGTCACCCAGTGCCACGATCTTCGAAGGCGCAACGTTCTTGTTGGTCCAATCCATTTCAGACACGTGCACCAGGCCTTCGATGCCGGGCTCGAGTTCCACAAACGCGCCGTAGTCGGCGATGTTGGTGATCTTGCCGAACATGCGGGTACCCTGGGGGTAACGGCGGTTGACGCCCATCCAAGGGTCGTCTCCCATTTGCTTGAGGCCCAGGGACACGCGGTTTTTCTCGGTGTCAAACTTGAGGATCTTGGCAGTGATTTCCTGACCGGCTTGCACCACTTCAGAGGGGTGACGGACACGGCGCCATGCCATGTCGGTGATGTGCAGCAGGCCGTCGATACCTCCCAGGTCCACGAACGCACCGTATTCGGTGATGTTCTTGACCACGCCCTGAACGATGGAGCCCTCCTTGAGGTTGACCATCAGCTTGGCGCGCTCTTCGCCCATCGAGGCTTCCACCAC
>CAIPGC010000316.1 GCA_903864505.1 uncultured beta proteobacterium
AAATCTGGCCGTAGCCCCCGCCAGTAGTGCGCGCAAAGCTATAAACTTGATAGCGACTCGGGCCGGTAGTTTATCTGTGCAAATGCAGTTGCAAGGCTCAGTCAACTTCCTTGAACCGTGACCGGATCGCCATCGCCTCGTCCCATACGGCCAAAAAGGCCTGCACACAAGCTGGATCGAAGTGGCTGCCGGCGCCCTGCTTCAGAAAGTCTGCCGCCGCCTCCACGGTCCACGCCTGCTTGTACGGTCGCTCGGAGGTAAGCGCATCGAAGACATCTGCCACCGCGACAATGCGACTGAACAGAGGTATGTCCGCGCCCTTGAGTCCGTTTGGGTACCCGGAGCCATCGAATTTCTCATGGTGCCCCCTCGCAATTTCGGCACCTGCCTGCAATACACGAGAGGCGCTGCCCTGCAGCAGTTCGCAGCCAAACATGGCATGCTGCTTCATCACCTCAAACTCCTCGGCATCGAGTCGTGCTGGCTTGAGCAATATCTTGTCGGCAATACCTACTTTGCCGATATCGTGCAGCGGTGCTGCCTCCAGCAGCAAGTCCTGCTGATCCGTTGAAAGTTGCAGTTCCCTGGCAATGAGCTGTGAGTAATGCGCCATGCGCAAAATATGGGCACCTGTCTCCGGATCACGGAACTCCGCCGCACGGCACAGTCGGATGACAGTTTCGCGCTCGCGTTCCACAATTTCTGCCGTGGCCTTGCGCACTTCATCGGCCAACCAGATCGCGCGATCCGCAAGCTGCTTGCGTGCATCGCTCACCACCAGCATGTTGCGGGTGCGTGCCAGAAACTCCACCTTGTCCACCGGCTTGGTGAGAAAGTCGTTGGCACCAAGGTCCAATGCGCGGTAGCGAAGCTGCTTTTGGTCATTGGCCGTGATCATCACAACCGGCACCGCCTCGCGACCCGGAATTTGGCGCATCAGGCGAATGAATTCCAGACCATCGATGTCGGGCATCATGTAGTCCACGATCACCAGGTCAGGCACATTGCTGCGGGTCCACTCCAGGGCATCGCGTGCCTGAGCAAAGGTAAACGGCTGGCAGTGCTCCAGTTTTTTCACCAGCGCGGCAAACAAAATCAAATTGATTTCAGTGTCATCGATGATCAGCACTTGGTGGGCCACGGCGGTTCAACCTCTCTTGATGCTCTGTATCTTAATCACAGAAGACTCTCCAACGGTATCACCGCGATGAGTCGATCCAATTCTGCAACAAGAGGAGCCACTAACGCAGCAACGCCCTGCGCGTCCGAACGCATCGCACATTGCTCCATTTGATAGGCCAGCTCGCTCGCCGGTTTGGCCCCAAACATGGACAAGGTTCCCTTGAGGGCATGCGCGGTATGCAACACCGGTTTCAAGTCTCCCGACCCCAACCCCGCACGAATTTTTTTCAGATCCTCGGGCCACTGGTCTACAAAGGCTTGGGCGATGATGTGCAACACCTCCTGATCCACGTACGACATGGCCGCTAAATAGTCGAATGCAATCGGGGTTTGCGCAGCAAGCGGAGCACCCAATGTCGCAGGAACTGTCATCGGCAAACTGACGTGGGCTGTCGAAAAGTGCTGGAGCATTTGCTGCAGTTCCTGAGCGTTGATGGGTTTGGAAATATAGTCATCCATTCCCGCTGCCAGACAATGGTCGCGATCCGACTGCATGGCGTTGGCGGTCATGGCGATGATGGGCGTGTGGCGACCGGATTCCATCTCCCGGATGCGTCGCGTTGCCTCCAACCCGTCCATGACCGGCATCATCATGTCCATCAGGATGACATCGAATTGCTGCCTGGCGACCATCTCTACCGCAATCTGTCCATTATCGGCAACTTCCACACGGTGGCCCCAGCGCTCCAGCAAGGTGATCGCCAGTTTCTGGTTGATCGCGTGGTCCTCCACCAGCAGCACATTCATGAGCATCTGCTGTTCACGAATGGAGTGACTGGTAATAAGCGTCTGGGGTTGTTGTGCATGCAGGTTGAGGACTCGCGCCATCACTTGCAGCAACTCGTCGCGCACAACCGGTTTGGTCAAGTACCCTACAATCCCTGCCTCGCTGGCGCGTTGGGCATCGCCTTTCAAACCGGTCGAAGTCAGCATGACCATGGGAATGCCGTCACAGTGTGGCAACTGCTTCAGCAACCGGGCAACCGAGAACCCGTCCATCTCCGGCATTTGTGCATCCAGCAGCACCAAATCGCAGGGCGGCATGCCGGTTGTAGACGCGGACAGCCACTCCAGCGCTTCCCGCCCTGAAGGCACTGCATGCGCCAGCATGCGCTCACCCTCGAGCGTCCGCGACATCATAAGACGATTGACCGCGTTGTCATCCACAATCAGGATGCGTTGACCATCGAACCGCGCCATGGGCGGCAATACAGCTTGCGCTGTCATGTCCAGATCGACGCGCATGGTGAAGTGAAACACACTGCCTCTGCCAACCTCGCTCTCGACCCAAATCGTCCCCCCCATCGCTTCGACCAGACGTGCGCAAATGGTGAGCCCGAGACCCGTGCCGCCATACTTGCGGGTGATCGAACTGTCCTCCTGCGCGAATGCATCAAAAATGGCACCGAGCTTGCTGGCCGGGATTCCAATGCCGCTGTCTGTAACAGAGAAGTGCAGCAGCACGCCATCGCTCAGCGCCTGGGCCTGCTCAACGCGCACCACAATTTCGCCCTTTTGAGTGAACTTGATTGCATTGCCAATCATGTTGACCAGAATCTGGCGCAATCTCCCCGGGTCCCCCAACACCGCCTGGGGAACATCAGCGCTGGAGTCGAACACCAACTCCAAGCCCTTTTCATTGGCTCGCATTGACACCGCCTTGAGCGTTTCGGCGACTGACTGGTTGAGGTAAAACGGGATGTGTTCAATTTGAAGTTTGCCGGCCTCGATCTTGGAAAAATCAAGAATGTCGTTGATCACTCGAAGCAGGGAATCGGCAGACGATTTAACAATACCCATGTACTCCCGCTGCTCCGGGTCCAGCGGCGTATCCAGCAACAGATCGGTCATGCCGATCACCCCGTTCATGGGGGTGCGAATTTCGTGGCTCATGTTGGCCAGAAAATCTGACTTGGCAAGACTCGCGGCCTCCGCAACTTGCTTGGCCCTTTGCAACTCCTCTTCGGCCCGCTTGGAACCGGTGATGTCGGTGAAGTAACCATTCCAGACCCAACCACCGTGAGACAGCTGACGCGGATGCGCTTCGCCGTGGACCCAGGCGATGGCTCCGGTTTGCTGGTGCACCATGCGGAAGTCAACCTGCTGAGCCTGTGCCGTCGCATTAGCCGGTAGCAATCCTTTGGCGAAAGTTTCACGGTCGTCAGGGTGAACCGCCAGCGGCAGCAAACCGGTGTTCTCAACAATGGCATCGGCCCGGACACCGGCGATTGCCTCAATCGCATCACTCATGAACGTGATCTTGAACTTGCCACCGGGTTCCACAAAGTACTGGAACACTGCCACCGGAATATTTTCAGTCACCTCGCGCGCGCGCGCGTCGGCTTCCTTAAGGGCCGTCACATCTTGCCAAATGCCGGTGATCACTGTGTTTCCGTCGGAATCAAGATCCGCCTCCGGATTGAACTCACCCCGAATCCAGCGCATCGAACCATTGGGATGGTGTATTCGAAAGTCGCCTCGCCAAAACACACGTCGCTTTACGCAATCTTTCACGCCTGTTGCAATGCGATCCTGATCTTCTTCAAAAATCTGGCGCGTTGAGAGTGATGAATCGTTCTTCAACTCGGTGGGCGACAGGCCCAACACCTCCGATACCCTGTCACTCACGAAAGTGAACTGGTTCTTGTTGGCGCCCACGTGCCATTGAAAAACCACGCCAGGTACCGTATTGGTAATGTGCCGCAACCGAGATTCCGCCGCCTTCATGGACGCTTCCATGCGCTTGCGCTCGGTAATGTCGGTGCGGATTGCAACGTACATGTTTGGTACGCCCGCATCATCGCGCAGTGGAACGACCGTGGCATCAACCCAGTAGCGGTGACCTGCTTTGGCACGGTTACAGATCTCGCCGTGCCACACCTGCCCCGAGGAGATGGTGCCCCACATGTGGTCGAAGAAGGCCTTGTCGTGCAGCCCCGAATTGAGCAACCGATGGTTCTTGCCCAGCAATTCCGCACGGCTATACCCGCTGATCTCGCACAACCTATCATTGGCATACACGATGTCACCGGCAGCATTGGTGGTGCTCACAATAGCGTGCTGATCGAGGGCAAATTTCTGGTAGGCCAGATCAGTCAATGCTCCCCGCAAATCCGTTTGACTCTCGTCATGCTGTCGCACCAGATCGCGCATCACCGCGGAAAGCGTTTCCAGGTTGTCGTCCGGACCCAGGGTGTGCTCGGTTTCGATAGAAGCCATCAGTTCTCGCGCCGACTCACGCAGCGAATCAATGGCCCGGGTGCGACTCTCCAACTCTTCGCGCAGCCGTGTATTGGTCTGCGTCAGCTCAGCAGAGCTCAACTCCATGCTGCGCGTCTTCAAGTCGAGGTCGCGGTCGCTCTGCTGGTAGGCCTCGTCGACCCGTGCAAAAAACGCACTCAACCCCGCCAGGAAGCGGATCGAGGATTCGGATGCCTGCCCGGTTGCCGCCAATCTTTGAAGGTCGCCCAGCAAAGCAGGCAACTGTTCCTCAGTGACGTCAAACGCGCGCTTGAACTGTCGAACCAGGAGCTTGTGCAATTAGCACGCCTCTGAAATATAGGTTACGGTCATGGTCTGGTTATGCAATTTGCACTCCTTCGCTGATGCGACCGGACTGATCTCTCCGTACGAGTAGAAACCGGTGATGGTCGCCCCCTTGCCGAACACATCCGCAACAACCTCCACCTCTTCCTCCACCCGGCCGCCCATTACCAACTTGCGCCCGACACAACTGACCAGTACTGCCAGGCCAGGCTTGGCTTCAGATTGCATGTCTTTGGCCGCCTGAGCCGCCACCTCGGCACCCCCAACCAAGGCATCGGTGCTGGCATGCATGAGCTTGAGGTAACCGTTGGGATCAATATCTCCGGCCAGCGTCAGACTTCCGGACACCTCATCCACACCGAGAATGGTACGGATGAGCCCCACCTCGGTGTGGTCGCTGCCCAGCATGGCAAACGGGAACAGCAAGCCCGATGCCGGTAGTCCTTTGGCGTGCTCACCGAGGTAGCGCTTGTACACCTGCAGCGCCGGTTCGCCATCGAGCTCGTACAACACATTGTTCTCACTACGGGTCACCTTGCGCGCGGGACCGAATGGAGACCAACCTCCAAAGGAACCATGAGAGAACTCCAATGCCGCTCCGTACAGACCAAGACAGGTCAGACGATTGCTGCTCAGGCCCCCGGCATCCAGCACCCAGGTCTGGGCAAAGGCACCCCCGTCACCCGCCAGTCCCCCGGTGATCGGAATCTGTGGCCCCACCACTTCGGCCATCCCGGCGAGCACCGCGCTGCCATTTATCTGCACCCCCTGGCCGAATATCAGAATCGCCCGCAACCCTGCAATTGGCAATGCCGCTGCCAATCTGCGTCCGGCAGCCTGAGAATCTTCCATATTCGCAAGGGTCGCGCTAACCTGCTCGACCCGGCAGCTGTCGAACTTCATCGCCGTGACAATCAGAGCGCCGTCTTCCACCCCGCTCTGGGATATCTCACCAGCGGTCGAACACCCGGCACGACACGCATTCGGGAATGCCTGGGCGATCGCGTTTGCCCCGCGCTGCAGGGCTTCGACGCTGCCAAATGCCAGCACAAAGTTTGGGTTCAAACTGGCCAGGTCGGAAAAATCCGCCACCGTAGGCTGTTGATTTCTTACTATGGTTTGCGCCGTTTTCATCGCGGAACTCCAGTTGTGCGGTTATGGAATGAACGTGGCAAAGATAATACGCCCGAACCGCGGGCCGGATACGTGGGCTGGCTATTTTCCGTACTGCTCGCGCAGCAAATTTTTCTGTACCTTGCCCATGGCATTGCGTGGCAGCTCGGACACCAGTTCGCATCGTTTCGGAATTTTAAAGTTGGCCAGGGTCGCCTTGAGCTGAGCCAGTATTTCGGCACCCCGCAATGCCGCACCCGGCTTTGCGATCACCACGGCCACGCCCACCTCACCAAAATCCGCATCCGGCACCCCCACCACGGCACTTTCGGCGACACCCGCCATGGCATTGATATAGCCCTCAATTTCCGCCGGATACACGTTGTAGCCGCCGCTGATGATGAGGTCCTTGCTGCGGCCCACGATGGTGACGTATCCCTGCGCGTCGACGATTCCCACATCACCGGTTTTGAAAAATCCGTCGGACGTGAATTCCTCTGCAGTCTTTTCCGGCATCTTCCAGTAGCCCTTGAACACTGCGGGGCCCTTGACCTGAATGCCGCCTATCTCTCCGATTGGCATCACTTTTCCGCTATCGTCCCGCACCCGCAACTGCACACCCGGCAAAGGTCTGCCAACCGTTCCTCCGCGCCGGGGACCGTCTCGGAGGCGGCAGGGGTTGGAGGTCAGCATGACGGTCTCACTCATGCCATAGCGCTCCAGTATGGTGTGTCCAGTGCGCTGCTGCCAATCGTTGAAAGTCTCCAGCAGCAACGGCGCGGACCCGGAGATGAACAGCCGCATATTGCGCACCACGTCGCGGTTCAATCCGGGTTCGGCCAGCAGTCGCACATACAGTGTGGGAACGCCCATGAACACCGTTGCAACCGGCAAGTAACGCAGCACCACCTTCGGGTCAAACTTGCTGCACCAGATCATCTTGCTGCCGTTGATCAGCGCACCATGAATGGCCACGAACAGGCCATGCACGTGAAAAATGGGCAATGCGTGGATCAGCACATCACCGCCTTGTGCGGGCCCTCGCCAGTCCCAATAAGTTTGCAACACCTGCGCATTGCTGAGCAGGTTGGCGTGGGACAGCATCGCTCCCTTGCTGCGACCGGTAGTGCCACTGGTGTAGATGATTGCGGCCATGTCCGTCGCCTGCACATTGGCGACCGTGTGCAGACGTGGAAACTGCGCCGAGCGCTCGAGCAGGGAGCCGGTGCGATCCTCATTGAGCGTGAAGACATGTGCTGTACCGGCCAGGAAGGCCATCCTGCTGATCCAGCCAAAGTTTGGCCCGGTGCAAACGACGACCGCGGGCCTTGCGTCGCCAATGAAGTACTCCATCTCCGCGCTTTGGTAGGCCGTATTCAACGGCAAATAGACCAGTCCGGCCCGCAGTGTAGCCAGATAGAGAATGAGCGCTTCCACCGACTTCTCTACCTGAACCGCTATCCGGGCACCGGGCGGCAGTTCCAGAAACTCCAGCAAATTCGCCACCATGGCACTGGCATCCTCCAGGTCTTGCCACGAGTAGCACAGGCCCGCGTCCGTCTCGACCGCGCAGGCACCCAGGTCCGCAGGAAAGGAGGCGCGCAGCGCCGCATACAAATTAGTGTGGGTCATACATCTTCACTCATCAAGTTTTGAATTGGGCCTGGCGCTTCTCCACGAACGCCATCACACCCTCACGGTGTTCGTCGGACGATGCAAATTGGTAACTGTTTGCTACAAATTCAGAAGCACCCTGCGCAGGAAGCACCTGCCCTAGCGCCCTAAACGTTTGCTTGTTCAGGCGTGCCGCAGCAGGCGCAAGCGGCACCATCCGCTGCACCACCGCTTGCACCTCGGAGCTCAAAATCTCGGCCGCCACCATCTGGTTTAAGAAACCTCGGCGGTGCATCTCCGCAGCGTCGAACACGGCCGCCGACAGAAGCATCTCGCGTGCGGTCAATTCACCCACCGCGCGCAACACCAATGCCGCTTCCCGCGGAGCCATTGGAAAACCGAGCCTGGCAATCGGTGCGCCAAAGCGGGCCGCACTGCTGGCAATGCGGATATCGCAGCAGCTTGCAATCTCTACGCCAGCGCCAATGCAGTTTCCGTCAATCTGAGCCACGATGGGCACGTCGCAATCGAGCATGGCCTGCAAGCCACCCCAAACGTCGACCTCGTGAAAGTTGCGCAGACTTTCCTCATGAAAACGAAAAGCCGGGTACTCCGAAATATCACCACCCGCGCAAAAGTGCCCGGCGCCAACCACCACTACACAGCGCAAGCTCACGTCCCGCTGAATACGCTCAAACACGCTTCGCAAATCTGCCCACATGGAGCGCGACATGGCGTTGAACTTGCCAGGGTGCGACAGTGCTACCGTGGCCAGCGCCCCGCAAACCTCCATCGACACAGAGCCACTCATGGCTTTGCGGCCACGGCACCCATGACTGCATCGGGCAAGGCGGTGGCAATACCGGGCACCACGCAGATCATCACCACGGCCAGCAGCATCAGGGCGACAAAGGGCAGCACGCCCCAGATGATGTCCGAAAGGGGAATGTCCGGCGCGATATTCTTGATGACAAAGATGTTCAAACCTACCGGTGGGTGAATCAGGCCGGTTTCCATCACAATAGTCATCAGCACACCAAACCAGATCAAATCGAATCCGGCCGCCTTCAGCGGTGGCAGGATGATCGGTGCGGTCATCAGAATGATGCTCACGGGTGGCAAAAAGAACCCCAGCAGGATCACCATCACCAGGATGGTTGCCAACAGAATCCATTTGGACAGATGCATGCCCACCACCCACTCGGCCGTGGACTGACTGATGTGCAGAAAGCTCATCACGTAAGAAAACAGCAGTGACATACCGATAATCATCATCAGCATGGTCGACTCGCGCAGCGTGGCCTTCAGTATCGGTGCCACATCCCGGGGACGCCACACGCCGTAAATCACCGCAATCAGCAGCAGCGCCAGCAACGCCCCCAGGCCGGCAGTCTCGCTCGGCGTAGCAAAACCGCCATACAGCGCCACCATGACGCCAACGAGCAGCAGCACGAACGGAATCACCCGCGGCAGCATCTCGAACTTCTGCCGGTTGGAAAAGGTCTCGTCCGTGAGCAATGCCGATGCGGCGCCAGTACGGAGGAACTCGGCCTGCGCCCATCGATGCTCTTTGCGGTAGCGCACCACGGCATAGATGGCAAACAGTGCCACCAGCAATAAGCCCGGAACGATGCCTGCCAAAAACAGCCTGCCCAAGGATTGTTCCGCCGCCACGGCGTAAAGAATCATGGTGATGGAAGGCGGCAGCAAAATGCCCAAGGTGCCACCAGCGGCAATGATTCCCGCCGCAAATCCGGGCGAATAGCCGCGCTTGCGCATTTCCGGGATGCCGGCGCTGCCTATGGCAGAGCAGGTCGCCGGACTGGAACCGGCCATGGCTGCGAACAGTGCGCAGGCAAAGACGTTGGCGATTCCCAGGCCACCCGGGATACGCCCCATCCACACGTGCATGGCCGCATACAGGTCCTGGCCCGCCCGCGATCGTCCGATAGCTGCACCTTTGAGGATGAACAGCGGAATCGACAGCAGCGTGATGCTGGCCATTTCCTCATACACATTCTGGGTCACCGTATTTAGCGCAGAGGCCGGCATGAACAGGGCCATGAACAGCACCGCCACGCTGCCCAGCGCAAACGCGATGGGAGCTCCCGAGAACATGAACAGCAGGGTCACCGCGCCGAACAGCAACCCCATCGACAGCATGCTCATGCACCCGCTCCCAACATCTTCTTGCGCAGAGCGTTGCCACTCGCGCTGAGTTGCACCAGCAACTGCAGACTCAGCAATGTCATGCCCCCTGCCATCAGTCCATAAGGAATCCAGAGGGGGGGTGCCCACGACGAGGAGGTGGTCTGGTTTTCCACCCATGCCTCATGAAACAGCGTCCACGACTTCCAGGCAAAAAAACTGCAAAACAGGGCCCCCAGCAGGTCCACGAACACCAGCCGGACCTGATTCGCCAAGGCAGGCAACAGGCCGGCCACCGCCTCAATGCCGACATGACCGCGCA
>CAIPGC010000317.1 GCA_903864505.1 uncultured beta proteobacterium
ACCAATTTGAGCAGTTAGGTTTGCGGATATGCCTTGAAAATATGATCCGGCAGTAAATATGACTGGATTGAAAAATTGAATTGTTAACTCACCTCCAGTTGGCAGTGAGTGATATATGAAAGATGGTGCTCCATACGCCCCGGCATTTGTTAAATCAATATGGTCTGTGCTACCGGGAGTGATATAGCTTCCGGTGTAAGCAACAGTGGCACGAGCTATTGATGCTGAAGGAGTTGTCCAAGACATAGCCCCATACGTTCCAGCAGTGAGAACCTTGCCACTGTTGGTGCTGGACGTAGCTGGTACAAACTTATACCCATCATTGCCGTAGTTGGTCGCAATCGTTGTCAGGTTAGAAGATGTTAAATTTGTCGTACTAGCCTGATACCACGTTCCATAGGACAGATATGGAACACCATCACTCGACATTGCAGCAATAGCAGTTAAATTTGCACCGAGCGATGGGGCGGCAGCACCAGCAGTGGAGTAATACGCAACGACTTTTGAAACGAAGGTGCCGGGAGACTGTCTCAACACCAGCACATCCCCGGCCTTCATTGTTGATCCGCTTGCGATACCGGGGAAGTAACTTACCCCACCAGCCCCCCGCGTCACAATAGTTGTCGCCCCAATAGAACCAAGAACCTGGGGGCGGCGATGAAGGATAGAAGTTGGCACGATACGGACAAACATTCAAGGACCGGGCGGTTGCTCGGTTGTTGCCGCCTGAAAGCGCGGCTGTGGAATTGGTTGCCAGGGAGGTTGGCGTTGGAACAGAAACACTACAGCGCTGGCGCGATGATGTTCAGTCCATGCCCGCCCGAGGGCGGGCATGGACTGCGGCGGCGCGTTTGCAGGCTGTGATCACCACGGCGGCGATGCCCGAGGCCGGCAAGAACGCCTGGTGCCGCGAGCAAGGCATCTACCCCGCCGAGTTGGAGAAATGGTGCACCAGCGCAGCGTCTGCACTGTGCGACCCGCAGGATGCCAGGGCCAGCCCACAGGCCACGCGCAAAGACCGCACGCGCATCAAGGAACTCGAACGTGAACTGCTGCGCAAAGACCGCGCCCTGGCCGAAACAGCAGCCCTGCTGGTCCTGTCAAAAAAAGTCACGGCGATCTTCAGCAGAGGCGAGGACGCATGATCCTCATCGAAGATCGCCGTAGTCTGGCAACTGACATCGCCACCGCTCACAGCGCAGGCGCCCGGTTGCGTCTGGCCTGTGAGATCGCAGGCATTGACGAGCGCACCTTGCAACGCTGGAAGGCGCACGCCGGCCTCATAGAGGGCGATGGCAGGCCGCAGGCGGTACGACCCGTGCCCAGCCATGCGCTGAGCGAGCAAGAGCGCACGCGAGTGCTGGAGGTGGCCAACGAGCCGCGTTTTGCTGCCGTGCCGCCGGCGCGCATCGTGCCCATGCTGGCCGACGAAGGCATCTACCTTGCCAGTGAATCAAGCTTCGCTCGGGTGATGCGCGCACAGGGTCAGACCGCACACCGAGGACGCGCCAAGGCGCCCCATGCGGTGCGTCCACCTACGACACACATCGCCACCGCCGTGCGCCAAGTCTGGTGCTGGGACATGACCTACCTGCCAGCGACGGTGATGGGGCGCTGGTTTCACCTGTACCTGATTCTGGATTTGTACAGCCGCAAAATCGTGGGCTGGGAGGTGCACGATAGCGACCACTCCGACCACGCCATTCACCTGGTGCGGCGAACGGCGCTGGCCGAGGGCATTGCATCCCTGCCTGTCAAACCGGTATTGCATGGCGACAACGGCTCCACGCTCAAAGCCACGACGGTGCTAGCCATGTTGAACTGGCTGGGCGTGAAGCCCTCGTACTCGCGACCGCGCGTGAGCGACGACAACGCCTACGCCGAATCTTTGTTTCGTACCGCCAAGTACCGACCAGAGTTCCCAGCCAAGGGATTCACTGATCTGGAGGCGACGCGTGCCTGGGCCGCCGGATTCGTGCATTGGTACAACGTAGAGCACCGGCACAGTGGCATCCAGTACGTGAGTCCGGCGCAGCGCCATGAAGGACAAGATCAAGAAATTCTGGCGGCTCGTCACGAGTTGTACACCAAAGCTCGCGAGCTCAATCCGGCTCGCTGGTCAGGCAAAACACGCAACTGGTTGCCAGTTGGAGCAGTCACCCTCAACCCCGAGCGCGACAGCGTCATCCGAGACTACTC
>CAIPGC010000318.1 GCA_903864505.1 uncultured beta proteobacterium
CCCCTGAATCAAACCTGCATCATCAGGATCAAATCCCAGGCCAACGATGTGGACGGTCTGCTCAATGAACGTGACCGAGATTTCAGTGCCGGTGATGTATTTCATCCCCAGCGCCTTTGCGGCAGCAGCGGCACGGTGCTGTCCGCCTACTTCGTCGTGGTCGGTCAAGGCCCACAGCTGCACTCCATTGGCATAGGCACGCGCTGCCAGCTCGTCGGGGGTGAGTGTGCCGTCCGAAACAACGGAGTGGCAGTGCAGGTCAGCATTTTGGAGGGAGATCACACCGCCATTTTAGGCGTTGCCATGGTGGTGTCGGTTCAGTGGCTCTGTCAGGTGGCACGACTTCAGAAATCAGCCATGCAGGTAAAGTGCAGGGGGTTGCCACGCACGGGGTGGGAGAACCCCAGTTCAGAGGCATGCAACAGGAGCCGCGAGGCCATTTCCTGAACCACAGTGGGCGCATACAGGGCGTCACCCAGGATCGGATGTCCTGTGGCCAGAAGATGCACGCGCAACTGGTGGGTTCGACCTGTGAGGGGTTCAAGTTCGACTCGGGTGACCCTGCGGTTAGGATCAAAGTGCTGGGTGCGCAGGCGGGTAAGACTCGGTTGCCCGCCTGTGACTGCAATCACGCGCCGGGGTCTATGAGGCCAATCGACCGCAATGGGCAGATCGATTGTTCTCCAGGTGCCATGGGCGTCCTCAACTTCGCCACTGACCATGGCCACGTAGCGCTTGTGCACTTTGCGAGTGGCAAAGGCTGCACTGAGGGTGCGCTGCACGGCCACACCGCGGGCCATGACCAGCAGGCCCGACGTAGCCATGTCTAGGCGATGCACGATCATTGCATCGTCAAACAATTTGGCCGCCCTCGTGCTCAGGCAGTCTTGCTTATCCGACCCCCGTCCGGGCACCGATAGTAAGCCTGCGGGCTTGTTGAGCACCAGGATTGCTTCATCTACGTACACCACCGTGATGCCGCCTTCCACCGGGGCAAGGTCAGGTGCCATCGTGGCCCGCGACGAGGCGCTGCACGGTTTCGCACAGTTCGTTGACATCGTTGGGCTTGTAGATGAGCGCGCTGGCACCTTCGGCAATTGCGTTGCGTTCCAGTTCGGGGGTCACGTAGCCGGAGGCCAGTGCCACGGGAAGATCCGGGCGAATGAACCTGGCTTCTCGCAACAGATCCAGCCCGCTGTAGCCTGGCATGTTGTAGTCGGTCACAAGCAGGTCGTAGTTACCAGCGTTGGTCTGCAATGCTGCTCTGGCCTCCAGAGGATCGGTAAAGGTTGTCACGACAAAACCCTTGCGTGTCAATACGCGGCGCACCAGAAACACCAGTGCCTGATCGTCGTCGACATACATCACATGACGTCCTTGCCCATGTACCTTGCGTGTCGGCGTTGAATCTGGTGCGGGGGCGGCGACCTGTTCTTCGGTGGTCGGGAAAAACAGGGTGAACACGCTGCCTTTTCCGGGCGCGCTCTGCACGTCTACTGCTCCCTGGTGGGTCTGCATGATGCCGTGCACCACTGAAAGGCCCAACCCCGTGCCCTGGCCTACCTGGCGGGTGGTGAAGAACGGCTCAAAAATCCGCGCCAGCGTGTCTTCCGACATGCCGCTGCCCGAGTCACTGACCGACAGGGTGACGTAGCGGGTTGGCTTCAAGCCCATACGTCCGGCCGCAGGCTGGCCCAGTTTTGTGCTCGAGAGCTCAATGTGGACCCCTCCCCGGTCGGAGCCAACAGCAAGAATGGCGTTGGTGCACAGGTTCAGCAGTGCCTGCTCTACCTGCGTGGCGTCTGCCAAAACCGCCAGACTGTCGTCGCTGATGGTGATACGCAGTTCCACCGAGGGCGGCAGGGTGACCTTGGCCAGGCGCGCAGTTTCGTGGACCACCTCGGCCAGATGGATCGGCAGCCTCTTGGGTAACTCGTTGCGGCTGAACGTCAAAATCTGGCGCACCAGGTCTCGTGCGCGCCGACCGGCCTTTTCAATTTCGAGCAGGCTGGTCAACGCTGGCGACTGCGCTTCGACATCGTGCTTGGCAAGCCCCACATTGCCCAGAATCGCGCTCAGGATATTGTTGAAATCATGCGCAATGCCGCCCGCCATCGTGCCCATGGCCTGCATCTTTTGGGACTCGCGCAACTGGGTTTCGAGCGCCATGCGCTGTGACTCTGCCAGTTTTCTGGACGTGAGGTCCCGCGCAAAAATGGTGGTGCTGGCGTTGTGCTGCGCCGGATCTTCCCGGCTCTTCTCCAGCGCGACGCTGATTTCGACAAAAATTTCCTTGCCTTGCAAGGTGTTGGCCTGAAACTCTCCGAGCATGGATTGGGCCGGTGCCTGCATGGTTTGAAGCGCCGCTTCTACATCTGGCAGGAAGCGACCCAACGGACTGCCCAGTGCCTTTTCGACAGGACAGTCAAACAACGCGGTGGCGGCCGGGTTAAACACCGTAATGCACTGCCGCTCATCGATGCAGACAATGGCATCGAGCGACGAATTGATGATGGCCGCCATCCGGTTTTCACTGATCAGCAAGTCCTCATTGCGCTGGCGTAACACCAGGGCACTTTCCTGCAGGGCGCGGCGCTGGGTCAGCAGCGGACCCTGGTCAATGATGGCGCAGATGAAGTGGGCCAGTTCATCCTGCGGGTTTTCTATGCGGGCGATGTGCAGGTCGCCGGTGAACGTCCCCTGCGAGCCGGCCAGGAACACCACCTCACTGACTTCGCTGGTTCCCTCGGACTTGGCGCTCAGGAAAGCCACGGCCACGACATCGGCATGGGCATCACTGACAAAGGGTAGCAAGAAGTTCAGCGGCTGGTCGCTCTCCAGAGGCTGGAACAGGCGCAGCGCCATGGCGTTGCTGGCCATGACCAGACCTTCTTCATCCACCACCATCAGAGCCAGCGGGACATTTGAAAAAAGGGTGGCAAAGCGCTCGGAAGCACCCTCGGCTTCCTGCTGGCTGTAACGTAACGCCCTGTTCTGGATTTCCAGCTCCGCCTGGTACTTGCGCAGATCTTCGATCATCTGCGTGGGCGCATAACCGTCCACAATCAAGCCCTGACCGGCATGCTTGGGGTTGTGTGCGGGGGCGGTGGACGATCTGCGGCGCAGCGGGCGATCCCGGCGTTTGGAGAGTCTCGTCACGGCGCGACGGTTCCCGCAAAACGATCAGCACGCCAGCGTAGTCTGTCGTCGGTCATAAGGTCGGGTAAGAAGCCATTCCCCAAATTATCAGGGGGAAACCCAGACTACGGTCTTGCCTCGGGCCAGCCACGTGACATAGTGCGAGGCGTAAATGTTTTCGATGCTGTGGCGCTTGACTTTGAGAGTAGGCGTGACCAAGCCGTTTTCCGGCGTCCACGGCGTCGTGACAACCGCTAGGCAGGCCAGTCTTTCATGGGGTTCCAATGCCGCGTTGACGGTCGCGAGGTGCCGTCCCAATGAGTTGCTTAGCGCGGCTCTGGCCTCCGTCGACTGGCTGCGCTGGGCAGCCTCCTGTGAGAGCATCACCAGCCCCAGGGGTTGTGCCAAGTTGGCACCGGTGACGGTGCAAGCCTCGATATCGGCGTGCATGATCAACAGGTCTTCGATGGGTGCCGGGGCTACGTACTTCCCCTTGCTGGTCTTGAAAATGTCCTTAACCCTCCCGGTAATGCGCAAGTATCCCTGTGCATCCAGACTCCCCTTGTCGCCGGTGCGCAGCCATCCGTCGTCGGTCATGCTCTGGGCGGTCTGTTCGGGTTCCCGGTAGTAACACTGCATCAGCGCCTTGGAGCACATTTGCACCTCGCCCGTCACTGGGTCAATGCGGTTTAGCACCTCGTCGTAGGGAAGACCGACTGTGTCAACCTGCGTTGAGCCGGGCAAAGTGGAGTGGGAAACGCCACAATTCTCTGTCATCCCGTACACCTCGATCAGGTCCAGGCCCAGGCTGCGATACCACTGCAGCACATCGTGCGGCATGGGGGCGGCTCCCCCGGCTGCGAGCCGACATTGGTCCAAGCCCAGACCTTGAAGAATTTTCTTGCGCACAAGTCGTCCGATCAGAGGAAGACGCAACAAACGATTGAGTTTGCCGGGCGCCATCTTGGAATGCACGCCATGCTGAAATTTGACCCACAGGCGCGGAACCGAAAAAAAGATGGTTGGCCGAGCCCGCTGAAGGTCCTGTACGAAGGTATCAAGTGCCTCGGCAAAAAACACATGGCCACCGTAGCGCAGGGATGCTTGTTCGATCAGCATGCGTTCGGCCACATGGGCCAGCGGCAAGTAGGAAATATAGCGATCGTGGCGATCCATGCGGACACGCCGGGTGGCGCTGGTCACGCCCCAGGCCATGGCGCGAAACGTGTGTACCACCCCTTTGGGCTTGCCGGTGGTGCCTGAGGTGTAGATGATGGTGCAGACGGCGTCCAAATCTGGAGTTGCGCCTTCTTGCAATGGGGAAGTCTGTGCGATGAGATCAGCCCACTGCGCCACGTCGAGTGCCGGGGCCAATGGAAGCGCAATCAGCGCGACACCCTGCGGCACCCCTCCTTGAATACTGGTGGTGTCGTCCATTTTTCCGACAAAGCAGGCCCTGGCCTCGGCGTGCAGCAGGATGTAGGAGAGCGTCTCGGTATTGAAGGTCGGGTAGATTGGTACCGAGATATGGCCTGCCATGCCAATCGCCAGGTCCGCGAGAATCCAGTGGGCACTGTTCTTGCCAAGGATGGCCACGCGACTGCCCGTTGGCCAGTCTTGCGACTGGAGCCACCCCGCCATCCGGCGCACCTGGTCGGCGGCTTGCGCCCAGGTGATGTCCTGCACCGCACCTCCCCCCAGGGGCTGGGTCAGGTAGACCTGCTGCGGTTGTTCGCGCTCCCACCGGTACAGGCATTGCAGCGCAAGATCGGTCAATGCAACGTGGACGGGGTCAGTCATGGGGAGATCCTGTCAAACAAAAAAGCATTTTTCATCGGATGCTTGGGTTGGATCAATAGTGTTCACCCTATGTGACGTGAAGTCTGAGCCGGTTTGCAGCGACAATCTACCCTCGTTTATACAAGCCCTCGATTCAGGTTGATGTCAAGACATGTCCAGTACGATTATTTTTAAGGTCCGCCCGGCGACCTTTCGCGATGCCAAGACGATCGCAGAATTACACAACACAGCGGCCCGCGAAGCCTTCCAATCCTTGGTGACCCACGCTCCCTTAGTCCTACCGGCGGTCGAGAAGCGACAGGCCTTTTGGCGCGAGGCCATTGAATACAGTGAACCCCAGGTTCTGGTGGCGCTGGAGGATGACAAGGTTGTGGGGTTTGTTGGATTTGACCGTTCCCGCGACAAGGGTACTCCGCCCACGATGGGTGAGATTTGGGCGATTTATGTCGTTCCTGCGGTCTGGGGCAAAGGGGCAGGCCTGGCGCTATGGGATGCGGCGCGCGAAGGGCTGCTCGAAGAGGGTTGTACCCATGTCACCGTGTGGGTTCCGCTGGCCAGCGAGCGAGCCATTCGCTTTCACGAACTGGCAGGCTTCAAGCGCGAACTCTCGACTGCCAAGACCGTCCCCATGGGAGCTCTGAAGGTCGAAGAGATCCGTCTTAAGCGCGCCTTGAGCTGAGCCACCGCCCGGTCAGCTGGCTTGACGGTGGCGAACAGGCGGCTTGGGCGGCGTTACAACTTCTTGACGACCGCGCTGCCAATCGAGTAGCCCGCACCGAACGAGCAGATGACACCCACTTCGCCTGGCTTGAAATCTGCCTGGTGGCGGTGGAAAGAGATGATGGAGCCAGCCGATGCCGTGTTGGCGAACTCGTCCAGAATGACCGGGGCTTCGTCCAGAGATGCGTCGTGCCCCAGAAGCTTGCGGCTGATGAGCTGGTTCATGGCCAGATTGGCCTGGTGCAGCCAGAAGCGGCGAACCTGTTGCGTGGTGAGGCCCAATGACTGCAGATGCCCGGCGATGTGCTCTGCGGCCATGGGGCACACTTCCTTGAACACTTTGCGGCCTTCCTGTCGGAACAACTGGTCGCGGTCCTCGGGGTCCCGGTCTTCCGCGCGGGACATGAAGCCGTTATTGTTGCGGATGTTGTTGGAAAAGGTGCTGAGCAACTTGGTGCCCAATATTTCAAACGCACCGGGCGGAGCCAGATCCAGTCGTTCCACCAGAATGGCCGTGCATACATCGCCAAAGATGAAATGGCAGTCACGGTCTTTCCATGCCAGGTGAGCCGATGTGATTTCCGGGCTGACCACCAGAATGGCGCGTGCCGACCCAGTACGCACGGCGTTTACTGCCATTTCAATGGCAAAGGTAGCCGATGAACAGGCAACGTTCATGTCAAAAGCATAGCCCTGCACGCCCAGTGCAGTCTGAATTTCCACCCCCATGGCCGGGTACGGGCGTTGCATATTTGCCGCGGCGCAAATCACACCGTCGACATCTGCAGCCGTTTTGCCGGCCTTGTCCAGTGCGTCCTGAGCCGCCTTGACACCGATCTCGGCCATCATAGAAATCTCGGTGTCTGGGCGTGCCACGAACAGCGGGCGCATGCGCTTTGGGTCCAGCACTCCCGACTTGTTCATCACGTAGCGGCGCTTGATGCCCGAAGCCTTCTCAATGAATTCGACGTTGGAGGGCGTCAGTGCGTTGAAGGCACCGGCAGCGATTTCTGCAGCGTGCTTGTTGTTTTCCAACTCCGCATAGGCGTTGAACGCCGTCACCAGTTCTTCATTGGTGATGACTTCCGGGGGGGTGAACAGCCCGGTGCTGCTGATGGCGACACGATGCATAATAATTTAGGCCTCTCCGCCGAAGCGCTGAATCAGGTTGTTAATGTATTGCTCTGTGAGCTTCTCGAATTCCGCCTCCACCACCGGTGCTATGATGACTTTCATCAAGGCCGGCAATGGTAGGGTCAGGTCACCTTCCACATGCAGCGCCAACTGGGTGGACTTCTTCTTCTCGGTAATTTTCCAGTTGCCGGCCACCAGCGCATTGCCTTCGCCGGTGATGGGGGTCCAGAGCACGGTTCCCCTGGATTTGTCCGACACGTAGCGTGAGGCATACACGGTTTGCAGATTCACCTGTGCCAGGCCTATCTTTTCCATTTCCCAGCGGTACGCTCCGCCGCCCAGATCCACCAGCTTGTTCACCTTGGGGTAAAAGCTGGCCGAGGTCGGCACATCGGCCAGCACCTTGAACACTTCCTTGGCGGGTGCATTCACCGCAAACTTGTAGCCCAACTCAACTGAAACAGTAATCGCCATGAAGCTCCTCAATTAGCGCTGCGTTGGCATCGATGTTACTGCAGGCCGATGGCCCAGAGTTCCTTCGCTGGCGCGCAGACGTTGCAGGGTGAGTTGCAGCAAACGGGCATCGGCACTGGCGCGGTGGCGTTGCGCTCCGCGCTCCTGGGTCACTTGGGCTTTGACGGTATGCCACTGGTCGGCTTGTGCTTCGCTGAGCAAGGCGCGCAAGTTCTCCAGCCGGAAAGAGGGGGACATCTCGGCCGCATCAAACAGGGTTCCCAGCCAACTGTAGTCGTTGGCCCAGCCATCGGAATAGACGGTCTGTCCGGCCAGGTGCCGGTTGATATTGCGGGCCACTTCGACGACGGGCAGCCCCCGTGCCACGACAATCTCGCGCGCGATGCGGTGCGTGGCTTCGGCCTGCGCATCCCAATGGGTCCAGTCGGGCGCTGGCCGGATCAGCGTGCAGTAAGCGTGGCCGTCTGGTAACACATATCCCACCTCGATCGGGTAACTGTTGCGGCCAAAACCGGAGGCCTCGATATCCAGCACGATCGGTACGGTCGCAGCACAGGAGGTGGTTGGCATGGACAAGGGGAGTGCTGGAAAGCAGTGGCGTTGGCGGGCATTGTCCTCGCACCCACTGCGGCGACAATGGGTACTTTCCCGCGAACCCTATTTCCGTTTGATTACGGACTTCCGTGCCCAAAGTTCACAATAGAAAAATGCCTGCAGCCCATGCGGCTCGTGCGCGACATGCTCCCAAATCAATAGCAGCCGGATTGCTGCTGGCGACGCTTGGGGCGGTCGCCTTCAGTGGCAAGGCCATCATTGTCAAGCTGGCGTACCGCCACGGTGTGGACGCTGTCACGCTGATCATGCTGCGCATGCTGTTTGCGTTGCCGTTCTTTCTGGTCATGACCTGGTGGTCGGGTCGACCGACCGATGAGCGCAGACCGCCACCTATCACAGGCGGGGACTGGTTGGGTATTGCCTGGCTAGGGCTGACCGGTTACTACCTGGCGAGCTTTCTGGATTTTGCAGGGTTGCAGTTCATCACTGCGTCGCTGGAGCGTCTTATCCTGTATCTCAATCCCACGCTGGTGCTGTTGCTGGGATTGGTGATCTTTCGCCGGGCAATTGGACGGCGGCAAGCCATGGGGATGGCCATCAGTTACGCCGGTGTTTTGATGGTATTTGGCCATGAGGTGACGCTGCAGGGAACGCATGTGGCGCTGGGTGCGCTGCTGGTGTTCCTGAGTGCTGTCAGCTATGCCATGTACCTGTTTTACAGCGGTGAGATGGTGCAGCGTCTTGGTTCCATGCGGTTGGTGGGCCTGGCAACTTCGGTGGCATGCGTGCTGTGCATTACTCAATTTGTGCTGCTGCGGCCCCTGGAGGTTGCGTGGAACGTCGCACCCGAGGTGATCTGGTTGTCCATCCTCAACGCCACGCTGTGTACTGTGGTGCCGGTCATGCTGGTGATGATGGCCATCGAGCGTATCGGCTCGGGCCTGGCGGCGCAGGCCGGCATGTTGGGCCCCATGTCGACCATGGTCATGGGTGTCGTGATTTTGGACGAGCCGTTCACGCCGTGGCTGGTGGGGGGTACGGTGCTGGTGATTGCCGGAGTCGCAGTTTGCGCTAAAAAAGCTGGGTGATATGCACTGCGTCAGCGCTCTTTTCCACCTGCACCGTATGGCTGCTGTGGTGCGCCAGGCGCAGCATGCGTGTATTGCCGTGCAGCACATCGGTGACAAAGCCTCGCACACCGCGCCGCTGGGCATGTCTTCCAATGCAACTCTGCAGCGCGGTACCCAGACCGTTGGCCTGCCATTCGGGGTGCACCATGTACGCGGTATCGGCCAGGTTTGTCGATGGGTCAATGAAATAGCATGCCTGCCCCACGATCTTGGCGTCTTCCCGTGATCCGGTCGTTGCGACAAAGGCAACTTCGTTTTCGTAATTGACGTTGCACAGACGCTCCACTTCGGCATCCGAGAGGCTGCGCACGTGGTGGAAGAACCGGGTGTAGACATCGGCCTCGCTGAGGTGGTGAAAGAGATCCCGAATGCCTTGCGCATCGCTGGACAGGGCCGGGCGCAACATCACCGTTCGACCGTCTTTTAGGGTGACGTTCTGTTCCTCTTCGACCGGGTAGGCGTGCAGGTTCTGCAGCGTTTGCCCTTTGGGAATGTAGCCAAACGCCTGCGCCTGGGCGAACAGCTCGGCACGGAACTGGGGGTGGGCCAATTCAATCAACGCCGTGGCCCGCTCGCGGATCGACTTGCCAAACAGATAGGCAATGCCGTGCTCTGTCACTACGTAGTGAACGTCAGTGCGTGCAATGGTGGCGGCTTCGCCTGCGGGCAGGCTGGCCCGAATGCGCGAGCTTAGACCGTCGGAAGAGGTGGAAGTGAGGCACAGGATGGGTTTGCCTCCAACCGAGCGCGAGGCGCCGCGCAAAAACTCGCCTTGGGCACCCAGGCCGCTGTAAAACTCACCACCCACCTGGTCCACACACACCTGGCCGGTGAGGTCAATGGCGTAGGCCTGCGCAATCGACACCATCTTGTGCTGTGCGGCAATGGTGATCGGGTTGCACACTGCATCCATCGGTTGGAAGTCAAACAGCGGATTGCGGTCAATCATGTCGTACAGGCGCCGCGAACCCAGCGCCAGACTGGTCACGATCTTGAACGGATGGGTGGACTTGTGTGCACCGGTGATGCAGCCCTTTTCCAGCAACGGCAGGATGGCATCGGTGATGACATCGCAATGCAGCCCCAGATCCTTGCGGTCGGTGATGTACTGAAGCGCCTCGTGCGCCACATAACCCAGGCCTACCTGCAAGGTCGAGCCATCGTCGATGATGCTGGCGATGTAGCGTGCAATGCGCTGTACGTTTTCGGCCTGCGCCGGAACGCGGTCGAGTTCGGCCACCGCCGTCTGAACCGGAACGAGGTGGTGAATGCGGCTGATGTGCACCGTGCTGTCGCCCATGGAGCGTGGCATGTGGGGGTTGACCTCGGCAATCACCAACCGCGCTGCGGCGAGCGCCGCGGGAATGATGTCCACCGACACGCCCAGGCTCACATAGCCAAAGGCGTCTGGCAGCGACACCTGGATCAATGCAACATCGACGGGAATGCGTCGCAGGGCCATCATCTCGGGCACCCGCGCAATCGACATCGGCACGTATTCGATCCGGCCTTCGCTGACGGCTTGGCGCATGTCCACGCCGACAAAGAAGGTGCGATGGCGAAAGCGCGTGAGACAGTGGCCCTGATCGTCGTGGTCAAAGGCCTTGACGGTCATGAAGTGCAGCAACTCGATATCGGCGGGCGGCACGTCCATCGACTCCAGCGTTTGCACCAGGCTGCGCGGCGCGGCGCAACCCGACCCAACAAAGACATGCTCGCCATTACGGATTAGCGCCACCGCCTGTTCGGCAGTCAATACTTTGTCGGACCAGGGTTTCAACGCGGCGTGGGGAGTGGGGATTTTTTTTGAGAACATGGAGTCCGTATCATCCCCGATATCGGAAATGGTTTGAAATGTGCACTGGAGAGATGACTATGGACTTGGGACTGCGCGGTAAATGGGCCTTGGTGTGTGGGGCCAGCAAGGGGCTGGGGCTGGGGTGTGCGACGGCGCTGGTGCAGGAAGGGGTGAACCTGCTGATCGTGGCACGGAGGGCAGAACAACTCGCCGATGCTGCTGCAAAATTGGTAGCTGATCACGCAGATTCCACGGGCGCTGACGTGATTTTTTGTGCGCAGGACATCACGACCGAAACGGGGCGCGCGGCAGTCTTTGCCATGCGTCGTGACTTCGACATTGTGGTCACCAATGCCGCCGGACCACCGCCGGGCGACTTTCGTGACTGGGACCGCGAGGCCTGGATCAAGGCGGTGGATGCGAACATGCTCACACCGATTGAACTGATCAAGTCCACGGTGGACGGCATGGCTGCGCGGGGTTTCGGTCGCATCGTCAACATCACGTCAAGCGCGGTCAAGTCCCCGATCGACATTCTGGGACTGTCCAATGGCGCACGTAGCGGCCTGACCGGCTTTGTGGCAGGTGTGGCACGCAGCAGCCTGGCAGCCAAGGGAGTGACCATCAACAACCTGTTGCCAGGCGCTTTTGACACAGACCGACTGCAGGGCACCATGCAGGCGGCAGCGACCAGGACTGGCCAGCCTGTGCAGACCTTGCTGGAAAACCGCAAGAAGACTATTCCGGCACAACGTTTTGGTTCGCCCGCCGAGTTTGGTGCCACCTGCGCATTCCTGTGCAGCCAGCACGCGGCCTACATCACAGGGCAAAATGTGCTGATCGACGGCGGCGCATTTGCCGGAGCTTTCTGAGCCGATGCGCCCCGGGGCATGGCACCCGCTAGCGCCGAGAGGAAAGCACGATTCCCGAGACGATCAGCACAAACGCCAGCATGTGAAAGAGCTGGGGCGCTTCGCCCAGGAAAGCTGCAGAAAGCAACGCCGTAAACAGCGGGGTGAGGTTGATGAAAAAGCCTGCGACCGTGGGGCCGGCGCGCGATACACCGGCACCCCAGGCCCGGTAGGCCAGCACAGCGGGCCCCAGGGCAATGAAAAGCAAGGCCGCCAGCAACGACCAGCTCCAGTCCACGTGGGCCGGGGTCAGCGCCCATTCGCCAGCAGCAAATGCAGCAGACCAGACCAAACCAAACGCGACCTGGGCCAGCAGGAAGGCCGCCCAGTCGACACGTAGCGAGGCCGATTCCTCACTGGGATGCGCCAGCATCCAGCTGTAGTAGGCCCAGGCCATCGAAGCCAGCAGGATGTAGACATCGCCCACCACCATACGCAGGGCCAGCAGCAATTCCCATTGGCCGCGGCACAGCACCAGTAGCACCCCACCGATGGAGAGCGCCGCGCCCAGCATTTGCCGGCCTGAAATGCGCTGGCCAAAAAAGATCTGCCCAATCAGCAGCATCCACACCGGCGTGCTGGCGCCAACCAGGGTCACGTTGATGGGGGTGGAGGTATTGAGTGCCAGATAGAGCAGCGCGTTGTAGCCGCCAATGCTGAACAGACTGAGCGCGGCGAAGCGCCGCCACTGGGACCAGAGCGGGCTCGTAGGCTTGAGCACGTTGCCGGCCAGAGGCAACAGGAACGCAAACGCCAGCGCCCAGCGCAGCAGGTTGAGCGTCATCGGTGAGATGACCGGGCTGACCAGTCGCCCGACGACAGCGTTGCCTGCCCACAGCACCGGTGGAATGGTCAGCAGCAAGGCGGCAGTGGGTGTCACGCGTTGGGTCATGGCCGGGACTGTAACAAGCCCGAAGCGGGTTCAGCGGCAGGGCGACCGATTTCGTGGCACCATGGCGACTGTTGCGCGCATGCGCAAAACCCCTGATCCATGGAGATACCCCTATGAGCCACACCCTGTCCCGCGCCATTCGCATTGACCAGCACGGTGGTCCCGAAGAACTCAAACTGGTTCAGGTGCCTGTGGGTGAGCCAGCTGCTGGCGAGATCCGTATCCGGCACAAAGCCATTGGGCTGAACTTTATTGACGTGTACCAACGCAGCGGCCTGTACCCGGCCGCGATGCCGCTGCAACTGGGCATGGAAGCTTCCGGTGTTGTGGAGGCGGTGGGCGCGGGTGTGACGCACCTGCAGGTGGGCGACCGCGCTGCCTACGCCAGCCAGCCTCCGGGAAGCTACTGCGAAGTGCGGGTCATGCCAGCCAAGTGTGTGTGCAAACTACCCGATGCCATTGGGTTTGATACCGGTGCGGCGATGATGCTCAAAGGACTGACCGCGCAGTACCTGCTGAAACGGACGCTGCCCCAGGGCGGTCTCCACGCAGGAGATTTTGTGTTGTTTCATGCCGCCGCAGGGGGTGTCGGCCTGATTGCCTGCCAGTGGGCCAGGGCGCTGGGCTTGCGCCTGATCGGCACCGCCGGAACGGATGCAAAGTGCGCGCTGGCCCTTGCCAACGGTGCCGAGCACGCTATCAATTACGCAGCAGACGATTTTCTGGCACGGGTCAGGGAAATCACCGGCGGCAAAGGGGTGAAGGTCGTCTATGACTCGGTCGGCAAGGACACCTGGGACAAGTCGCTGGATTGTCTTGCCCCCTTTGGGTTGATGGCCAGTTTTGGCAATGCGTCCGGCCCGGTGGCACCGTTCTCACCGGGCATTCTTGGGCCCAAGGGCTCGATTTATGTCACGCGCCAGACTCTGTTCACGCACATCGCCACACGAGAGAGTAATCAGTCCATGGCCGACGATCTGTTTGGGGTAGTGACCAGTGGTCAGGTCAAGATTCATATTGACCAGCGCTACCCGCTGGACAACGTGCAGCAGGCGCACCGCGATCTGGAGGCACGCAAGACCACCGGGTGCACCATCCTGACGCTTTGAAATTGCGTTCACATGCACCGGATAAAATGCCGGTATGAACACATTTCTCAGCAAACACCTGCTCGTCGCTGCAATATTGGCAATATCGTCGGGTTCGATGGTGCTGGCCCAGGGCGTTGCGGATGCGCCTTCGACCAGCCCGGGAACCACCGCCAAGGCAAATTTTGACCGTGCTCTCGGTGATGAAGGAAACTGGTATTTCTCCTGGGGCTATAGCCGTCAACACTACTCGCCTTCAAGCATCCACGTCTCCCAGCCCGGCCTGGGCAATGATTTCACGGTGCACCAGGCCGCGGCGAGCGACTTCCCGACCACGGTGCAGGAAACGATCGATTCGACCTGGAGCCTGGATCTCACCAAACCTCAGGAGAACATCCGCATTGGCAAGTTCATGAATCCGGAGAAAACCTTCGCTATCGAGTTTTCCCTGGACCATTCCAAATACCAAACCGACCTCAATCAAAACGCGCTGGTTAGCGGAACCATCAACAACCAGCCCTACAACGGGAGCATGGTTCTGGACAACCAGAACTTTTTCTACGCACTGCACAACGGCTTGAACCACATCATGGTCAATGGTGTCTGGTTGCACCACCTGATGGGACCGGAGCAGCAGCCAGGTGATCTGCAATGGATCAGCCGGGTCGGAGCCGGCATCTTGTTGCCGCATGCCGACAATGTCGTCTTTGGGAACCAGAACCAGGTCGGTCCGAAGAACCAGAACATTTGCTGCCTGGCGAGCAACGACTGGTGGCAGATCAATGGCTGGACGGCGGGTGTGGAACTTGGAGTGCGCTATACAGTGTACAAGTCGATCTACCTCGAACTCACTTCCAAATGGGCCTACGGTGCATTGCGGAAAGTTCCGGTCTACCAGGGTTCCGCCGATCAGACACTATGGATGTCAGAGCAGGTTTTGTCCACAGGCTTCCTGTTTTAGTAACGCCACCGGTTTACGTCCAACAAAGTGCCGACAGCCGCTGGCATGGCTTTCTAGTTGCCGTCGGTCGGGTCGGCGAGTTCAACCCGATTGCGGCCATTTTGCTTGGCCCGGTAGAGCGCCAGGTCTGCTCGACGCAAGAGTGCTCGCAGATCTGCATCGTGGTCGTTGCGCTGCGCCACACCCAGGCTCGCCGTGAAGTGCACCGCCTCCCCGCCGGGCATGGTGACTGCCAGTGCGGCAATACCCTGGAGCAGGCGTTGGGCGGTCTGCAATGCCACACTGGTCGGCGCGTGTGAGAGAAAAAGTGCAAATTCTTCGCCGCCAACCCGCGCTGCAGGGCGATCGGCATCGCGTACTGCCGCGCGCAGGTAACTACCCAATGCACGCAGCACCTCGTCACCGCCTTCATGCCCATATTGGTCGTTGATGTGCTTGAAGTGGTCAATGTCAAATACGATCACCGATACCGCTTCCTGGTAACGTTTCGCGTGTGCAAATGCCTGCCCGGCGTGCGCTTCAAACATCCGCAGGTTGGCCAACCCCGTGAGCGCATCGGTATGCGCCAGATGTTCCAACTGGGAACGCGCGTACTGCAGTTCCTGGTGGGCACCGCTGAAGGCAACGGCTGCGTCGTGCAGCATCTGCAGTTCCAGAATGTATTCCGAGCCCTGAGCAATGGCATCCCCGGAACGCGCCTTGAGCAGTGACCGGGACAAGCGGACGACCGGACGCGCCACCGCAAGGTACAGAAAACCAAACATCGTCAAGGAAGCTATCGCCAGCGCGGCGGCCACCATGAATAGCATCGCGCGGGCATCGCTGGTCGATTGCAATATGTGGTCGGCCTCGATGGTCGCCAGACCCGATACCTCGGCACCGACAGCCTCTGACTTGTTCAGTAGTTCCTGCATGACCGGTGCCCAGACAGCACGACTCTGGGCGCAATCGGCCAATCCAGCATGCAGGTCCATGCTTGCCAGTGTTTGATCGAGCGTAGAAAACCCCTTTAAAACCAGGCTTCGCAGTTCAGGATCGCCTTGCAACGAGGCACTGTCTTGCAGGCTGCGCAGTTGCTCGCGGCGTCGGGCGCGCTCGGGCTTGTCGCCGATGCATCCAAGTGCATCGCCCTCGCGCGCTAGACGCTCCAGCCCGCGAATGGTACGGGTCGCCTCAAAGACCTTGGCGCTGGATACGTCGTAAATGTGCTGCGCGTCCTTTTCAAGCCGCGCTTGTTGCTCCAGCATGATCCAGAGCACACCACCACCGACCAACCACACCACGGTGGCAAGGACTGCGGTGGTTGCCAGCAATCCAATCTTGCGACGTGTTGGGAAAGGACGGTTCATTTGGCCGCATGATATGTCAGTTCGACCACTTCTAGCGTGTGTGTCGTACCCGCAAGAATTCGTCCAGAATCAGGCAGGCGGCGCCGATCGTGATGGCGCTGTCTGCCACGTTAAACGCCGGGAAATGCATGCCGCGCCAGTGAAAGTCGAGAAAGTCCACCACGTAGCCGTACAGGAGGCGGTCGATCACGTTGCCCAGGGCACCGGCCAGAATGAAGGCCAGGGCACAGCTGAACAGCTTCTGGCCTGGATGGGAGCGCAGCATCCAGATGATGATGCCCGCGGCGACAAAGCCCAGTACCGTAAAGAACCAGCGCTGCCAGCCGGATGCGCCCGCCAGGAATGAAAAAGCGGCCCCGGTGTTGTGGACCCGCACCACGTTGAAGAAACTAGTGACGATGGTGCGGTCACCCAGATGGTAGTAGCCCAAGATCAGCACTTTCGTGAACTGGTCAGCCAGGATCAGCACAAACGCCAGTCCCAGCCACTGCAGCATGCCGCTGCCCCCACCCGATTTGCCTGCGCGCGCCATTATTGCTCCCTCCTCATGCGAACTTGCGGGTTTCGCCCACGCCATCCAGATTGCTGGCACAACGTCCGCACAGCGTGGGGTGAGACGCATCCGACCCAATGGCCTCCACATAGTGCCAGCAGCGTTCGCACTTTATGCCGTTCGAGGCTTTTACCCTTACAGATAATGCGCTACCAGCTATCAAAGTAATAGCTGATGTGATGAATACAAACTTCAAATCCGGCCCCAGAGCGGTCAACATGGCGTGGTCATCTTCGGCCACAGTGAGTGCCACTTCAGCCTGCAGCGAGGCTCCTACCTTGCCTTCGGTGCGCAGCGTCTCAATATCCTTGTTGACCTGTTCACGGACCTCACGGATGCGCGCCCATTTACGCAATAGTGATTCGTCAGGGGGATCCAGCGCCAGGTAAGTGTCCATGAAGATGGACTCTGCGTTAGCGGGCGGTGTCTTGCCTGCATCACCCAGCACGCTCCACGCTTCCTCAGCGGTAAAGCTGAGGAACGGAGCCATC
>CAIPGC010000319.1 GCA_903864505.1 uncultured beta proteobacterium
CATCAGCCTGCAACCCAATGCGGGTTCCCAGGGCGAATACGCGGGTCTGCTGACCATCCGGGCCTATCACGCAGCGCACGGCCAAGGTCACCGCAACATCTGCCTGATTCCATCGAGTGCCCACGGCACCAACCCGGCCAGCGCCCAGATGGCGGGACTGACCGTGGTGGTGACAGCCTGCGATGCGAGCGGCAACGTGGATCTTGCCGACCTCCGGGCCAAGTGCCAACAGCACAGCCAGAATCTGGCAGCGGTGATGATCACTTACCCCAGTACGCACGGCGTCTTTGAGACCAGCGTCAAGGAACTCTGCGCGCTGGTGCATTCGCATGGCGGCCGGGTTTACGTTGATGGCGCGAACATGAATGCCCTGGTGGGTCTGGCAGCGCCGGGTGAGTTCGGTGGCGATGTCAGCCACCTGAACCTGCACAAGACCTTTTGCATTCCGCACGGCGGCGGTGGCCCTGGTGTCGGTCCGGTCTGCGTCGTTGCCGACCTGGCCCCCTTCCTGCCAGGCCACTTGAGCGGTGGATTGGCTGGCCAGGGAGCCATATCAGCAGCACCACTGGGCAACGCTGCAGTGTTACCCATTAGCTGGATGTACTGCCGCATGATGGGACCTGAGGGCTTGCAGGCCGCCACCGAAGTAGCGATTCTGGCCGCCAACTACGTCAGTGCCCGGCTGAAGGATCATTACCCCACGCTCTACGCCAGCGCCAGCGGACGCGTCGCGCACGAGTGCATTCTCGACTTACGCCCCCTGAAGGAAAGCAGCGGTGGGGTCCACGGGGTTTCGGCGGAAGATGTAGCCAAACGTCTGATGGATTACGGCTTTCATGCGCCGACCCTCAGTTTCCCGGTGCCCGGCACGCTGATGGTGGAGCCGACCGAGAGCGAAACACTGAGCGAGTTGGACAGATTCATTAACGCGATGATCTCCATTCGACAAGAGATTGCGAAAGTTGAGCGGGGTGAGTGGCCGCAGGACAACAACCCGCTCAAGCATGCACCGCATACTGCAGCTTCCCTGCTGGGAGATAACTGGGACCGCCCCTACTCACGCGAAGTCGGTGCCTTCCCTCTGGCGAGTCTGAAGCAGGTCAAATACTGGCCACCCATCGGTCGAGTCGATAACGTCTACGGCGACCGCAACCTGTTCTGTTCCTGTGTGCCGACAGGCGACGCTGCAAGCTAGGATATTGCCAACGATAATCGGAAGGTTCAATCCCCTCTGCAGGGATCGAACCCTTTAACTTCAGGAGCAAAAAATGGCAAAAGGTCAGCAAAGCAACAAGATGGTCAAAAAACCGAAAAAAGACACGGCTCCTCCGAAACCGGTGTCGCCTGATGCGGTACGCCCAACCGTCACCACCGTGGTGCCGGTGCGCGGCAAACTGAAGAATGCACCGGGCAAAAACTGAGGTAAGGCAATCGGAACCGCGAGGTGAGCACTGAACTCACAGTGCTCTACGCGGACGACGCGCTGTTGGTACTGGAGAAGCCTTCAGGCGTGCTGTCGGTGCCTGGACGTGGCGCTGACAAGCAGGATTGCCTGAGTTTGCGCGCACAGCGCGTCTACCCCGATGCGCTGGTGGTGCACCGGCTGGACATGGCCACTTCAGGCCTCATGGTAATGGCGCGCGGCGCTGCCGCGCAGCGTGTCTTGAATGCTGCCTTTGCCGCTCGCGAGGTCTACAAACGCTATCTGGCCATCGTCGACGGCGAACTCGCTGCCACAGAAACGGACTGGGGTGTCATCACTCTGCCGATCGCCCTGGACTGGCCGCGCCGACCGCTGCGCATCATTGACCATCAAAACGGTCAGCCCAGCGTAACGCGCTGGCGCCTGCTAGCCTACAACCCGGCCGAAGGCACAAGCCGGATTGAACTTGAACCCGTGACGGGCCGCTCGCACCAGTTGCGCGTGCACCTGCAGGCTCTGGGTCATTCGATCCTTGGCGACGCTCTCTATGCCTGCCCCAGAATTCAGGCTATGGCCCCGCGCTTGCTACTGCATGCGAGTTCGATCGAGTTGCAGCATCCGTTGAGCAGGACAGCCATGCGCTTTGTCAGCCCCAGCGGTTTCTAGCGCAGCAGTCGCGCTACTCAACACGCGTCACCGACACCGGCTTGAAACCAAAGTCCGCTGCCTTGCCCTTGCGTGCCCGCACCCCGCGCGCGTTGTTCAGGCTGCGAATCTCCAGCGTTTCCTCGCGCAGCTTGCCACCGCGCCCAATTCCTTCGATACGCACGCTGCGCGTGTAGGCAGCAGCGCCAGCCAGACTGTCCTTGTCCTGCAAATCGATCAGCAGCAGACCGCGCCCACCGTTGCTCATAATTTTTAGCTCGCTGATCTCGAAACAGAGGATCCGTCCACCAGTCGAAACACAAGCCGCATGGGTCGCCGGCAACAGGGGTGCCGTGCCGCCGCCGGCTGCCACCACCGAAGGTCGGCACAGCGTCTCAGGCGCATTGCAGGTGACGAAGGACTTGCCTGCCTTGAGTCTGGAGATCATGTCCTCCACCGTCGCCATAAAGCCATAGCCACCTGAACTACTGAGCAAAAGGCGGGCGTCTGCCGGCCCGGCAAAGTAATACAGCAATTGGGTGCCGGTCTCCAACTCAAGCAAGCTGGTGATGGGCGCCCCGTCGCCACGCCCGCCCGGCAGCAGGGAAACAGCTACCGAGTAGACGCGTCCGTTGCCGCCAAAGGCGAGCAGGGTATCGACGGTTCTGCATTCAAAAGTGGCATACA
>CAIPGC010000320.1 GCA_903864505.1 uncultured beta proteobacterium
CGTCGAACAATGCCCAAATCTTTCATGGTGATCATCTCCTTCTGTCCTGCTTAAAAATGAAGCAGGAAGGTTAATCACCCCGAGTAATTTTCAGCGCGCGCTACTCAGCCATATTGGGTTTTATTGTTCGCGCGCCAACAGTCTATCCCCCGTTTGGGGGAATCAGCAGGTACAAAACTGTGTACCGCAGTCTGTAAAAAGTCTGTAAATGCCGAAACCACCACAACAAACAAAAAAGCCTGCTAGCAATTAAGTAGCAGGCTTTTCAATGCCCATGCGGGCGTTAGGCTGGTGGTGGTAGGTGGACTTGAACCACCGACATCAGCATTATGAATGCTGCGCTCTAACCAACTGAGCTATACCACCGAAGGCCGCAATTATAGCCAGAAAATGGTGATTTTCCGGTGGTGGCTGTGGTCGCTCAGCGGTGGGTGAACTCGGCCTTGCGCTTGGCGACAAAGGCGTCCATGCCCTCCTTTTGGTCGCTGGTGGCGAATAGGGCGTGGAACAGGCGACGCTCGAAGGTGATGCCGTCGGCCAGGGTGCCTTCAAACGATCGATTGACCGATTCTTTGGCGGCCATGGTGGCCATTTGGGAGTAGCTGCAAATCATGAGCGCGGCGGCCACCACCTCGTCCATCAGCTTGTCCAGCGGTACCACGCGGCTGACCAGTCCGGCACGCTCGGCTTCGGCTGCATCCATCATGCGACCGGTAAGTGCCATGTCCATGGCCTTGGCCTTGCCTACGGCGCGGGGCAGGCGCTGCGTGCCGCCGGCACCGGGGATGATGCCGAGCTTGATTTCAGGTTGGCCAAATTTGGCGGTGTCGGAGGCGATGATGAAGTCGCACATCATCGCCAGCTCGCATCCACCACCCAGCGCGAAACCGCTGACGGCGGCAATCACCGGCTTGCGAATGCTGCGAATGGTTTCCCAGTTGCGGGTTATGAAGTCGCCCTTGTAGGCGTCGGCAAAGGTGAACTTGGACATGACCGTGATGTCGGCACCTGCTGCAAAGGCCTTTTCACTGCCGGTGATGACCATGCAGCCGATGTTGGGGTCGGCATCAAAGCCTTTGAGTGCGTGGCCGAGTTCGTCCATGAGTTGGTCGTTGAGTGCGTTGAGTTGCTTGGGGCGGTTCAGGGTAATGACGGCAACTTGCTCGCCTTCAATCCGGGTGGTGATGCATTCGTAGTTCATGTGGATGTTCCTGGAGTTGGGGAAATCTTCTTGGAGGGGCCGGCAAGCCATTGATTGGCCAGGGTCGGGTCTGTTACTGCCAGTCGTACGGCGTGAGTGGCTTTGGGCAGGCGCAGGGTGAGGTTGTGCAGTCGCTTGTCGCGTGCCACCAGAACGGTGATTTTCTTTGCCGTGCCGGTGTAGAGAGTCAGGTCTTCGAGCGTCTGCATGCGCCAGGCGCCATCGCTGGTCTGTACGGCAATCCACTCGTCGCCACTGGCGAATCCAGCTTGCTCAGCAACGCCGCCACGCAAAACCTGGTGGATGAACAGGCCACCGGATTCTTTCACGCGCAATCCGAGCTGCTGGGCAATTTGGTCGGGTTCCAGGTGGACCGCTATGCCCTGTTGCTGCAGGAGTTTGGTCAGGGGCAGGTCGGCGGTGCTGTGGACCCACCGGGCAAGTTCCTTCACGTAGGAGCGACCTGCGAGTTGGCGCAGCGCTTCGAGCAAGTCTTGCTCGGTCATGGGGCCTCCCTGGCAGCGGCTCCATAGCGCGGTCATTACTTGGTCCAAGGTGGTGCGACCTTCCTGGCGCAGGGTGAGGTCCAGACACAGGGCGACGAGGGACCCCTTGGTGTAGTAGCTCACGGTAGCGTTGGGGGTGTTCTCGTCTTGTCGGTAGTATTTCACCCATGCATCAAAACTCGCCTGGGCTACGGTTTGTACCGTGCGCCCCGGTGTCTGTTGGACCTGGTTGATGGTGGTGCCCAGCAGTTTGAGGTAGGTGGTGTTGTCGATACGGCCGGCACGCAGTAGCAGCAGGTCGTCGTAGTAGCTGGTGAAGCCTTCAAAGAACCACAGCAGCGCGGTGTAGTTTTCCTGGCTGTAGTCGTAGCGAGTGAACTCTGCCGGGCGCAGACGCTTGACGTTCCAGGTGTGAAAGTATTCGTGGCTGACGAGGCCCAGCAGCGCGGTGTAACCCTCGGGCTGCTTGTGCGTGGCAGGTGCCAGGAAGGTGCGTGGCATTCGCGGCAGGTCCTTGCGGCTGCAAATGAGTGCAGTGGAGTTGCGATGCTCCAGGCCGCCACGGCCTTCCCCAACCGCGTTGAGCATGAATACGTAGTTTTTGTGGGGCGGCTTGCCACGGCCGTGCCAGAACCGGATTTGCGTTTCGCAAATCTTCTTGGCGTCAGCCAGCAGGGTTGCTCCGTCAAATGATGGTGGAGCCCCAGCCACCACAAAGCGGTGCGGTATGCCTGCGGCGACAAAGCTGCCGCTCCAGAAGTTTCCCATCTCTACAGGATGGTCGACCAGTGAATCATAGTCGTCAGCGCGGTAGGTTCCAAACCCACGCTTATCAGTTTTTTGGCTGCTAGCGCCCGTCGCAACTGCCCAGTTCGCTTTCGATTTGGAAGCTATGATCTCAAGAGCGTGGGGTTGGTTCTCCTGCCCTGCGACTTGGAGCAGCAGGCTGGTTCCATTGAAAAAACCGCGCTCACTGTCCAGCCATGCGGTGCGCACCGAGTTGTCGTATGCGTAGACCTGGTAGCGGATTACCAGTGGCTGGCCGGGCTTTGCGTCGGCCTCCCAAGTGTGTTTGTTGAGTTGTAGCAGGGCGACGCGGCGTCGGCCCTGGCGCGCCTGCATGTGTTGAAGATTTTTTGAGAACTCGCGTACCAGGTAGCTCCCCGGAATCCACACCGGAAGCGTCAGCCGTTGATTGGCGACCGGAGCTCCAATGGTGAGCGTGACATCAAACAGGTGGGCATGCGCATTGGCGACCTCGACGCGAAAATGGATAGGTGCTGGCACGTTTTCTGGCTTCAACTCTTAGCGTCGCTCAGGGCGGATTCGACTTGCTTGGCATCTATAGCACCCGGTATGCGCGTGCTGTTGCTGAAGATGAGGGTGGGGGTGCCTTCGATCTTGTGTTTGTGTCCAAGATCTACATTGCGTGTCAGTGCGGTGCTGTCACAGGCGCTGCCCGCCGCAACCGCAGGAACGGGTTGCTCTCGGACCATCCAGTCTTGCCAGGCCTTGGCGCGGTCAGGGGCGCACCAGATGGCCTTGGACTTCTCGGCAGACTCTGGGCCGAGAATGGGGTACAGGAACATGTATATGGTGACGTTGTCGACCTTCTGCAGGTCGCGCTCAAAGCGCTTGCAGTAGCCGCAGTTGGGGTCTTCAAATACGGCCAGTTTGCGACTGCCGTTGCCGCGCACGATGGTGAAGGCGTCTTTCAAGGGCAAGGCTTCAAACTTGATGGCGGTGAGCTTGCTGACACGCTCTTCCGTGAGGTTTTTGCGCGCCTTGGTGTCGATGAGCGTGCCCTGGATGAGGTAGTTGCCCTGGGCATCGGAGTAATAGATGTCGGTGCCGTTGGCTCGGATTTCAAACACGCCAGGAATGGCGGTCTTGCTGACTTCGTCGATGTTCTTGAGTTGGGGAATGCGGTCGGCGAGGTTCTTGCGGATGGAGGCTTCCTGCGCCATCCCACTGCCGCTCAGCAGTGCGAGCGAGGCCAGGAGCGTGGCTGCGATAGGGCGAAATCTCATGGTGTGGGGGTCCTTGGTAGAGAAGGGCTGGCGCTGTCGCCCATGGCGCGCTGTGCAACCCAGTGCTTGATGGATCCGCTGCGTTCGAATTGGTTCATTCCCCAGTTGCGCAAACTGCGCAATAACGGGTTTGCTCGGGTAAATAGTTGTTGCAGCGCGTCGTTGGCTTGCCCCATGACGGCAAAATCGGCCTTGCGGGCGCGTTCGTACTGGCGCAGCAAACGGGGGTCGTTCAGGGCTCGCCAGTAAGGGCGCTCACTCAGTACCCGCACAAGATCGGCCACGTCTGCCAGCCCCATGTTCAGTCCTTGCCCGGCCAGGGGGTGCATGTTGTGAGCGGCATCGCCCGCGAGCACCCAGGCCCCCCCGCCCTGGGCCGCGGTGCCGATCCAGCGCCGTGCAAGTGCTTGCTGAAGTGGCCAGACATTGCGGTCGCTGGCGAGCGTTGTGGCACCCAATGTCGCGTGGCTGGCGGCTTCCAGCGCAGTGCAAAATTCGTCTGCGGGTGCCGACTGCAATGCCTTCGCGCGTTCGGGGCTGACCGACCAGACAATAGCGCACGTGTGTCCTTGTGGCCCGCCCAAAGGCAGAAAGGCCAGTATCTCGCTTTGGTCGAACCACTGGTGTGCCACCTGCGCATGGGGGAGTGCGCATTGCACGCGGGTAGCCAGTGCCCACTGGCCATACTGTGTGACGTCCCACTCCACACCATATTCCTCGCGGCTGGTGCTGGCCCGGCCTTCGCAGATCACGGTTAACGTGGCCGCTTGGGGGGTGTCAAAGACTTCAATCAGGGGTTGAAACCGAACGGCTTCTTGCAGGCGCGCTTCCAACACGGGTACGTCCACAATCCAGTTGAGTGCGCTAGCACCCTGTTCACTGGCGGAAAAGGCCACTTGTGCCTCACGGTCGGCTTGCACCTGCATCGACAGCACGGGCGTTGCGTCGCACTCGTCAGGCCAGCAGCGCACGCTCACTAGCAGGTCGCGTGAGCGCTGATTGAGCGCATAGGCGCGCACGTCGGCTTTGCCGGGTGCCGGCTTTGACCGGGTAATGCCGGGAGCGGTTAGGGCGACGCGAAGTTGCTTGCGCGCGAGTTGCAGAGCCAAGGTACGACCGACAATGCCGGCCCCACGGATGCAGATATCAAAGGGTTTTGCCATTGGCAGATTGTAGAAGGCGCATGGGAGGGGTGGACCTGGCAGCGCCACCAGCGGATTGCCCAAGGCTATTTCGGGAATACTGGAGCATACTGGACCTTACACAGAACTTCGCTCCAGGCTCCTATGTCCCTCGAATGGCAAGATATTTATAGAGTGGGTCATACCGACATTGACTCCCAGCATCAGGGGATGTTCCGACTGACTTCGACACTGATCGCGGCTTCTACCCGCGAGGGGCGCATTATGTGTGCAAAGCGACTGTACGACCATACGCGCGATCACTTCGTGCACGAGGAGAGCCTGATGCGTAGCCTGCATTACCCGGAAATTGACGACCACATTGCCGAGCACCAGGCGTTGGTTCTCAAACTCGAGGCGATCACACAGGAACTCGCGCGCGGAACGTTGCAGCCGGGTGAACTGGAGCGGTTTATCACGGATTGGCTGGTGATCCACATGACAACTTTGGATGCAAAGCTGTCCATCTACTTGAGGTCTTAACGCGACCGAAGGTTTCGGCAGCGGCGTTTGCCCCAGCAAGGCATTTCAAACTGTGCTGCATTCAGACTGAATCAGACTCTTGGAGGGCGGTTTGCCTCACAGGATGCTCAACCGGTCACGGTTATGCTCACATCCTTGCTTACACTGCCATTCGGACCGGTGCAAGTCAGAGTGTAGGTCGCTTGTCCAACACTAGTAGGTTTTTGCGAACCTTCACCAGAGGTTGCCTGCGGTCCGTTCCACGCCCCACTGGCGGTGCACGAAGTGGTGCTGGTTGACGACCACTTCAGTTTTACAGGAGCACCAAGCACGAGGCTTGAGACATCTGTACTAAGTGTCAATGTGGGCGCTGTTGTCGAGCCATCGGGGGGTGTACCGATAGCATCGGCGTGGTCACCACCCCCGCAACCATAGGCGGTAAGTGAAACCATGCAGGCCGTTACTGCTGTCCGTAAATATTGCATGCGGAAAGTGGTTTTCTAATTCTTCGAAACGCAATTGTAAATCGGGTCGTTGCAAAAATGCGACCATATTGCTGACCTTGCTTGACCCATTTCCGATGCAACTCGTCTCGTACGATGGATGAGCCTTCCTTGCAGCGTCGATTATGGGTTCGCTGGTGATATTTGCTCTGGGAATATGTACTTTGGTCGGAATTCTTGCGGCCATCTACTTCCGCTGAGTTTCGCTCCACGCATCAGGTGAACGCCTGTGCTGGGCGAGGGTCTGGCTGGGCCAGAAATCTACCCGCCCTGCGCGTTTTGTGCGTTCATCATGTCGAGTGCCAGTAAGCCTGGCGACCGAACAGCCTCCCTTGTCAGCGCTGTATAGCGCTGGTGCTATGAATGAGTTGCGCATCTGAATGGAAGGCGTCCGTCTGCTATGAGCTTGTCAACGCGGATCTGTGAGAAAAATTGAAACCTAAGTATCATTTTTTTGCCGCATTCGCTTTTTTTAAACTATTCAAGTAATTTCAGGGTATTGGCGAGTCACTTGCAAGGTCACTAAGTGAATTCGTTTTAGGTTTCCAGAAATCCAAACGTTCGAATCCTGCTGTACGTCATGACTGAATTTCAACTCGAAAGACTTCTGTCGCGCGTCGTCAAAGATATTGATGAATTACCGCTGTCTGCGGTGCAATTGGTCGGGGGGCTATTCTCGATGCATGAGGGCGTGCCGAAATGGTTGGTGAGTTTCATCATGGTCCATTTAGGAAAACGCACAGACATGAGTGTGGTGTCACCCGCAGCAGAGGCGGTGATGCGGCTGGTTGCGTTTGCCAAATATGCTGACACGGTCTTTGCCCAGATGGAAATTCAGCGGCAGCACGCATTGCTCAGAGCGATTGCACTGGATGACAAAGTGTTGGTTGCCGCGGCGTTTCTGCACCGGTTGGCTGCGCATATTGACGAAGCGAAAACCCAGGACCGAAACGACTCTGGCAAAGCTGTCGCGTTCGCAACTGGTGGACCATCGCATTGGAAAACCGATAGCTTGACCGCGCGAACATCTTCGGCATATTTCTAGCCCGCAGCTGAGCTTTGGTGAAATGAGCCGGGCCAGCGGCTGCTAGTGGTTTGGGGGGGTGGTTTGAACTGGCTACAGCGTCTCTGCGACTGAGATGACTAGCTGTCTTCCTCAGCCATATAGTCCTTACACCGAAGATCCATGCCACCCACATGATTGACCACTAAATTGCTGATCAGTTCGCCTTGATCGATCAACTCGGCATGCTGCAAGTCAATCGCACGATTCGCGCCGTTGAACCAGAGTTTCCCGCAAATCCGAATCCAACTGCCGAGTATGTTGGTGCAGTTGGATAGACGGTGGGCGTAGATTTAGAATGATTTTCGGAGATCTATCCAAACAGGGTGATGGAGAGAAGAAGTTTTCTTGAGTGCGGTGCCGCCTATGGCCTCTTCTCGACGGCCAGCGATTTAGCACGTGCGTCTGATGCCGCAGGATCTGCGCCGTCTGTTTCCCAGACGGAAGAGGTTCTGGTTATTGCTGACCCGCACGCGCATCCAAATAACATTCATGCGACACGGTCGCGCGATTCCTCCATGCCAACCCTTGAGACAATGAAGAAGGCTGGTATGAGCCTTTGCTCGTTCTCGGCAGTTGGCGATAGGTCACGCTATCCCGGTCGTGTTGGGACGCCATACAGTGATACGCAAAGTCAACTCATCAACGTGAAGCGCCTAGAAGATATAGGGGCGATTCGCATGGTGTTGAACGCCATAGACCTCCGTCTTTCGGCTGATTTTGCTGGGCTAATGGCAATTGAGGGGGGCGATGCGCTAGAAGGGCAACTGAAGTACCTGGATGCTTTTCATGCGTATGGGGTGAGGCTGATGACGCTCATGCACGATCATGACAACGAGATAGGGTTTAACCAGAGGTCAAGCAGCGACGGACCGTTGACCCCATTTGGTGTGCGCGTAGTCGAAAGGATGAACGAATTGGGCATGGTCGTTGATGTTGCACACGCAAAAGCTAGCACCATGCGGCACGTTGCACAGATATGCACCAGACCGATCATCGACTCGCACACAAGCCTTCTTGCAAGCGGCGAAGATGGCCCTGGCTTGCGACGTCTTAGGCCGTGGGACGAGATGGAAGTGATTGCAAAGTCTGGAGGTGTCGTTTGCACCTGGCCATTCGCCTATGTAGGGCATCGCTCGCAGAGAACTACACTCGCGCACTGGGCTCACGAGATTGTTCAAATGAAGGCGCGCTTGGGAATTGAACACTGCGGCATCGGCACGGACGGGGGTGGCGGGTTGCCTCGCATGGTAGCGGGATGGGACTCGATAGCCTCGCTCGACAATTTGATTGGGGCTTTCAAAGTTGCGGGGCTGACAGAGCAGGATATTGGTGCGGTGGTGGGTGGAAACTTTATGCGGGTTTTGCGAAAGTGCTTGGTGTAGTTGAGCAGATACGCAAGAGGCTTGCCGAGCTTTTGAACGACTCCTGCAATTTTAACTGGTCCCCATCATTCAAGTCCAAGCAATGCCGATGAAGCATATCAGTCTTGGTCGCAGCGGATAATGGGCATCGGACCCCTGTGACGATCAGTCCGAAGCGGGAACGACGCATCAGTGTCAGGAATGGAGGGATATGCAGGCCGGCGCTACAACGATTGCATCCCCAGAGCAGGGCCACAGGAAGGCTTGCTTGGCGAAGTTTGTTCACTTATAGTCGTCGCAACGCATGCTTGAATCGTGCAAAGATTAAGGCACCAATGCAATCAAGCGAGGTCTGGTGCCAATACTTTCCGATGCTTTCAGATTCACGCGATTTGAGACCATTTCAAACTGGGGTCACTATGAAAGTCGTTGTGTTTGGATTGCCGGGTAGCGGCAGGTCCACGTTAGCGCGTGAACTTGGCCGGGCTTTAGATGCGGTTGTCCTAGATGAGGACAGATTGTTTGAGACGCTAAACAGCGATCTCGATCGTTCACCGCAAGGGTACACGGAATCAGCCCGTCGTATTGGATGGGCGGCCTCTGCTGTACTGGACAGTGGTGTCAACTGCGTATGCGACATGATGTTGCCGACTCAGACATCAAGAGACAGTTTTCGCATTTCCAAGCGCGAAGTCTATGCCATCTGGATGGACACTATTGATTCGTCTAAAGATGCAAACGCCAATGCAATGTGGGAAAGTTTGAAGCCAGTCCACTGCAATTTGCACATATCCAACTGGTGCTGGGAAATAGATCCAATCCTCAGCGTCGTTTCACGAAGCGTATCGAAATGGGGCGAACTTGCTTCCCCTGATTCTGACTTCACAGCCGGATCGCGTGACAATCCAGACACGATCAGGGATACGGATGGTCCAGAAACCGTTATTGGGCGCCGTGAAGAGAGTGATCGTCGTGCTAGGAGCCATGACCGTCGCTCTATCGTCAGTAGCGTATGGGGACTTTTGAATACGAAGTTGTAGACATGAATGCCGCAGGTTCGCTTTGGGCCGAGGCAACCCATCTTCGGAGCCTGGTGTTCGCCGTGAAAAGGCTTGGTGGCGATTTCGCATGAGGCCACCCAAGCTCATGTGCGTACGCTGACACCTTCTTCGTATTGCACCTGAGGCAGGCGTGTGAGCAAGGAGCGCAGTTTGGCCGGGCGTACAGGCTTGCTCAGCAGAACCAATCCTGAACCCTCCACCTGCCGCCGGACTTTGGCATCTGTGTCGCCGCTAATGACGCAGGCTGCAATATTCCGTCCAGTCAGTGCGCGCAGCATGCCAACGGCTTCAATGCCGTTGATCCCTCCGCCCAAGCGTAAGTCACTAATGATGACGTCAGGTGGTGGGCCACTTTTCAACAGGTCGGTGGCCATTTTGGCACCATCGGCTGCGGTGACGGAATAGCCCCACGATTCCAGCAAATCAGCCAGAGCAAGGCGGCTCAATTCATCGTCTTCGATAACCATCACATGGCGCTTGATGAACTCGCCTGCAGCAGGCGAGAGAGAGACGTTCTTGCTGACCGACCCTGATCGGGCTAACCTCAGCGGCACCCGCAGGGTCATGCGCGTGCCGGCACCCAAACTTGATTGAAGCGTCAGTGGATGCGCCAACAACCGACAGCAACGCTCCACAATGCTCAGGCCAATGCCCAACCCGGATTTTCGGTCGCGTTGCGGATTGGCCACTTGATAGAACTCTTGAAACACCTTCTCGTGGTCTTCTGGCGCGATGCCGATGCCGCTGTCCCAGACCTGAATGCGGGCGTGCGTGCCAGAGTGAGTCGGCCGACAAGCCACCAAAACAGTTCCTTGGCTTGTATACCGTATCGCATTGGTGACAAGATTCGACAAAATCTGGCGAAACAGGGTGGGGTCACTTTGTATCCATGCCGTTGTTGGGCGAATCCGAAAACGCAAACCCTTGGCATTGGCGGCATTCTCGAATCCGACGCTTAATGCATCAAATACCTCCGTTATTGGAAACTCTTGGATTTGAGTTTGAGTTGATTCGGAGTCCAGCCGGGAGAGATCGAGCATGCCATCCAGCATGTACTGCATTTCGCGTACAGCAGCGTTCGCATTGCCGACGACATGTTTGAGCTGAGGGTCGGTTGACAATTGGGTAAGGCGGTCCATGAACATGCCCAAGGCGTGTGCTGGTTGGCGCAGATCGTGACTGGCGGAAGACAAAAACAATGCCTTGGCCTTGTTTGCAGCCTCCGCCGTCTCCTTTTTTTCACGTAGCATCTCGGCGCGCTCAAACTGCAGACGCTGATTCAAGACCATTCGACGCAACGCAATTGCACTCACACCGAGGGTCAGGACAATCATAAAAATGGTCGAGGACCCGTAGAGCAAGTTGAACCGACGAATTTCTACCAGTGACGTGGTTGTCCGCAAGTTTTCAACTATATATGCGTCCAATACTACTTTGTGGAGAGTGGTGCGCAATGTCTGACTGTCATCCATCAACGTCTGTGCGACACCTGTGCTGAGATATGTTGGCTCACGCTCCAAATAGACATCTGCCATATTTAGGTAGTCATTGGATTGGGCCAATGCAGCCACGAAGCTCGCATGTTCGCGCATGATTTGGCCGCTATTAACATTCTCAATTGACTTTGCTTGACTGGCGAATATGTTGTACTCCTTGTAAACGTCAGCCAGTACTTTGTTTTTTACATTTTTTTCGGTTTGTGCGGCGACCTCGCGCAAGGCCATCTGAAAATTCATCAATTGGACTTCAAGTTTGTAAAAATCCCATACGAGGTTGCCTCTTCCCTGCAAAGAGGCGCGCGTGACACGGTCAATTTGCTGATATTGAAACCAGCCCAAGGCCATGACCACCAAAAGGATGGAACATGACAGGCCTATGAGTAGATGCCTCGTATGGCTTTTGAAGGATCGAAGCGAATCAAACGAGCCTGTCTGTGGCACTGTGGCTGCGTTGCTTTCGATTGACTTCAAAGACGTCATCACTGTACGATGATGCGTTCAAGCTGCCAAACGGAGCGCCCGTAATAGACCTCGGAATCGATCTCGGGATAGCGATCAAAAGGGTACATCAGCAGCACTGGACCTCGATTTCTGATATTCAATTCTTTGTCGTCCATTCGGATGGCCAGCACGGGACCATAGCGGGTGACATCTTCAAGGGGGATTTCAACCTCATATCTGTCGGCAGCAATCAAGCGCAATACCTGGCCTTGCGCGCCGACAGCGCTTAGTAGATCCTTCAGACCGGGCCCAGAATAGCGGGCGGCTGGAGCTTTCCACGGTGTTTTCGTGACTATCTGAGATTGCGGCAGCGCTCTGAGCATCTGCGCATCAAACTCGGTAGAGTTAACCGAATTTCGTTGACTGATTTTCCCGCTGACGGTCAAAATGACAGGTCCTGTCGGTTTTAGAAGCGCTTGCGCATTGGCCAGATGCCCGAGCAATCCAAAAATACCCACATAGAGGGCAATCCCCCAACTGATGAACAGTCTCTTCTTCAACTTGATTCCTCCTCGATGGGCAAGTCTAACTCTTGTGCCTTTGACCCCGCAGCGAAAGAAGTTGGGAGGACCCGAGGACCGGCTTGGTCAATGTTGTTCGCATCTATGGTGATTCAAAGCTCAACGACCGCCTGCCAGTTGCGCATACCGTGGGCAATCCCAAATTTGTGCTCTACACAGAGCGGTTTAGAATGAACGCTTCCAAAGCGCCAGCAAGAGCGTCACCAAGACACAATAGCGTCATCAGGCGGGGAGACACACCATGCAGTACGCAATACAGCTGATAGCTACACAACTGCAGCGCGTTGCGTGCGGCAAGAACTATCGGTGACTTCGTAAGCCTCGGCCTGAGATATCCACCCATGACTTCCCCTGCAAATCGCACCCTCGCGAGCAAGCACATCAAAGAGTGGCTGTGGTTTTCCATCATCGTGGCGGCGATTGGCCTTTACTGGGGCTACCGGCTTGAGGAAAGTCACCAGCGGCTTGAAACAAGGGAACGGGAACGCCTAACCGAGCAGTGCAAAGTGGTAGAGATGAATTTGTCGCGCCAATTTGATGCGATTGACGCTGCGCTCCAAAGTATCGTAAGCAACGTGCCTGACTGGCGCAAGCAAAAAGATGGCACCCACCTTGCGACGCAGCATCTCACGGCGCTTAACGATGCAATGCCCGGCGTTCTGACACTAATGGTGTTCGACGCGGACGGAATCGTTCGTGCCTCCGACAAGCAAGAACTCGTTGGAATGAATTTCGCATCGCGAGAGTATTTTCAAAGCGCAAAGAGGGACGCCAATCCAAGCAAGTTGTACGTTAACCCACCGCTCACGACCAAGTTGGGCAACTTCACAATGAACCTGGTCAGGATCGTTCCTGATAGCAAAGGTGCTTTCGACGGAATGGTATTGGCGGCTTTGGACGCAGAAGAATTCAAGGTTCTGCTGAAGTCTGTACTCTATCGCCCCGAAGTAAGAGCCGCGCTGATTCACGGAGACGGTGTGCCGTTTCTCATGGCACCCGGTAAGAAGAATATCGACGGCCTGAATTTGGTGCAGCCGGGCGGTTTCTTCACGCGCCACATCCAAAGTGGCAACGTGATCAGTGTTCAATCTGGAAAGGTTGCTGCGGATGAAGAAGATCGCTTGATCGCATTGCAGACGATTCAGCCCCAATTGCTGAAAATGGACAAACCGATGGTCATCTCGCTAGAACGGCCGATGAGCGCAATCTTTTTTCACTGGCGCAAGGACGTTTACGTAGAAGCAGTGCTTTACGTTTTGCTGGCACTTACTGCGGCAGTGACTTTGGCAATCCAGCAACGGCGCCGCATCAGTGACCTTCGGGCGGAAATCCGGCATGAGGCGCAGCGGGAAGCCGACTTGCAGGCGCTGCGGGAAAGCGAAGACCGCTTTCGGCGCATGACACGGCTCTCATCGGATTGGTACTGGGAACAAGATGACCAGTTCAGGTTTGTGCGTCTCCACGGGGATGTTGACCCCAAGACCAAAGCGGCGAACGACATTCATGTCGGGAAGACCCGCTGGGAAATGGGCGCGTTGAATCTGACCCAAGAGGATTGGGATAAGCACCGCCAGGCGCTGCTCAGGCATGAAGAGTTTCATGACCTGGAAATGCAACGCATGGATGCCGATGGGAAAATTCAATGGCTATCGACCAGTGGGATGCCGGTTTTCGATTCCCAGGGAGTCTTCCAGGGCTACCAAGGCGTGGGAAAGAACATAACCGCCAGCAAATCAGTGCAAGACCGTATCAAGCGATTGGCTTTCTATGACGGGCTGACCAATTTGCCGAATCGGCGCCTGCTCAACGACCGCCTGGCTTTGGCTATGGCAACGAGTAGACGCACCATGCGCTTTGGCGCACTCTTGTTTGTAGACCTCGATGATTTCAAACCCATCAACGACCAACATGGTCATGAGGTTGGTGATCAGCTGCTCATCGAGGTGGCGAACCGACTCAGGGTATGCGTTCGTGAAATTGACACTGCCGCGCGCTTTGGTGGTGATGAGTTTGTAGTGGTGGTAAGCGATCTGGATTCGGGTAGGGAAGAATCGCTTACTCATGCGCTGGCGGTTGCCGAGAAGATCAGAGTCAAAGTAGCTGAACCATTTGCCCTGAGGATCGAGCGGATGGGTAAGAAGGATTCAATTATGGAACTTCGATGCTCAGCAAGTATTGGACTGACTCTTTTTGGCTCGGAGGACTCGGACGCAGATGTAATCATCAAACGTGCAGATGCGGCGATGTACCAAGCAAAAGCAACTGGTCGCAACGCGGTCGAGATGCAGTAGCGATCACTAACAAACAATCTGCATCTATGAACCTGTTCTCGTCGATGTCGATAAGGATTCTTGGCGCAATCTTCAGAATTTGGCTCGTTGCATTGGCTGCTGCACTTATCGCGGTCATTCTCTGTCTTGGAATGATTGCCGCAGTTTTTTCTGTTTTTTGGGCACTGTTAATGGGCCGCAAACCGGCAGCGTTCTCCGTTTTCAGGCAATTCCAAAGAGCATCGCACCAGTTTCGACACGAGGGTTGGACAAGCCGCAGTGCCAAGAGCGTCGCCAGCGCCTCGGAAATCGTTGATGTTGAAGTGCGCGAGGTGGCTGCGGTATCGGGCGACTCCCGACCACCTCCCGCCGGTTAGCTCCAATTTGGTGTGTTGGCACCACTATCGCTTTACGTACATTCATGACCATGAAGAATATTCTGATTGTTGATGATCAGCCAGAAGCCCGTTGTGCTTGAAATTGCGGCGTGACGAGAAGGATTGCTCGTCTCCGTGAGTCGTCAACCCGCCGACATATCACATACCCGCCACTCAACCGCGATCACCTCCGTTCCAAAATCCCTAGTATCAAAGTATCACGGGCAAAGAGTGGGGCTTGCCGCTCCTGAGCAGTTTCCGTGCACGCGGAAATTTCCGAGCCCAAGCAAATACCCTTATCGTCACAATTTGACTGGGAGCCGGAATACTGCAACTGCTTGCACCAACTCCTGCGCTTGAGACCTGAGACCGCTGGCGGCAGCAGCCATCTGCTCTACCAATGCTGCATTTTGTTGCGTCACCTGGTCCATCTGGCTCACAGCTTCGCCCATTTCCAACACGCCAGCGCTTTGCTCGGAACTTGCGGCACTTATCTCTCCCATAAGGTCGGTGACTCGTTTTATTGAATCCACGACTTCGGTCATGGTTACCCCGGCCTGATCTACTAAAGTGGTTCCATGGTCAACCCGCTCTACGCTTGCGTTGATGAGCGATTTGATTTCCTTGGCAGCAGCAGCAGACCGACCAGCTAACGACCGAACCTCAGTAGCAACCACAGCGAAACCCCGACCTTGCTCACCCGCCCGTGCCGCCTCAACTGCTGCGTTCAATGCCAGAATATTGGTCTGAAAAGCAATGCCATCAATGACGCTGATGATGTCGGAGATTCTGTGGGATGACTCGTTGATTCCTCTCATGGTTTCGACCACTTGCCCAACCACTTCGCCGCCTTTGACCGCAACCATGGACGCATTCAGCGCCACTTCGTTGGCTTGTCGTGCGCTGTCTGCGTTTCGCTGGACAGTGGCGCTTAACTGGTCCATGGAGGACGTTGTCTCCTGCAGTGAACTGGCTTGGCTCTCGGTGCGTTCAGACAGATCCTGGTTGCCCTGTGCGATTTCTGAGCTTGAGTTCTCCACGCGATCTGCGCTTTGGCGCACATTGGTCACCACCTCAGTAAGGCTTCCCTGCATGACATTGAGCCTAGCCAATAGACTTGTAGTGTCACCTGGTCGTATTTGGACCTTGCCGCTTAAGTCGCCACTCGTCACCCGCTGCGCCAGGTCGACGGCCTCCTGGGGTTCGCCGCCGAGTTGCTTGAGCAGACGTCGGACGATCATTCCAACCACGAAGAACATGACAACTTGTAAGATGCCCTGACCAATCCATATCCAAGTGTTGACGGTCTTGAGTGTCGTCAGATCCTTTGTAATGTCCAATGTGATGCTTGCGACGCCCAGTACCGAATCCTCGTCTACGCCGTGACACTTTAGGCAGTTGGTCGTACGGAAGTTCTTCTTCGCGATGAATGGCAAAACGGCTCGAAGTAGTCCTTCCCCGTCAGCGCCATCAAGCAACTTGAATTTTGTCTTTCCGCTGGCTAGAACCTCGCGGTCCATCTCATCGACTGGTTGCTCCTGGGGAAGTCCAGTACCGAACTCATCATTGGTTCCCTTGCCACGCACGATTCGCAACTCTTTAACGTTGTCGGAAGCTCCCATCTTTTGGATAAAAAGCGCACGAGCAGCAGCGTCACTTATGACATCAATGCCCCCCAATTTGGTGACCATGAGAGTATTGAGTCCATTGATGGCACCGTCAGCGACAGCCGCGGTGCGATCTTCGGCCGATTTAGTTATTTGGTGTTCAAACCGGCTGGAAATCCAGTGTTGGGCGACAAGCAGTATGACGATCAAGAATCCCTGAATAAGGATTTGAAGTTTGAGTTGTAGCCCAATCTTGGACCACCAGTTGGAAAGAACGCTCATTTATTCCCCCCTCGCCAAAATGCTCAATGTTCCGAACTCAGTTGCAGATTTGAGTCGGTGGCCGTAAAGATTATGCAACCTTCCAGAGTTGCCGGGGATTCAAACAGATCTCCCCTACATGGCCGCATCAGTCAAACAAGTTGTCTGCGTCGCTCTGGGAGAGACTTTTGGCTTCGTCAGGAGAAGCGGACTCTACGTCACCGGGTCGGCTGGTAGAGCGCATTACGCCGTCATTAAGGCTGGGGGTAATCACGGGACGGGGTGGACTTTCAGCTAGTTCAAGGTGGCGAGGGTCCACACCAAACAGGCGAAGCTCAGATTTGTCGTCTGTAGCTGGAAAATAGACAGTAGGTTTTCTAACTTGGTCACTGTCAGTTTGAATCTCGCCGACGCGCCCTGTCAGACCTTGCCTATCGCGTGGTGTCAAGATGATCAAGCGCTCTTGCGTGAAGCGCACCTTCGCACCCAATGGAAATTCAATGCTCACAGGGCGTTCTTAAGGAGGTTGAATTGGTTTCGCGTCCACATGAGGCGCAGTATCGCATCTTGGGCTAGACATATTTCTTGTTTGAGTAATCACTTTGGCGGTGATTCTTGCGCTTGTTCATTTCCGCTTGGTATTGCTGATGTGCTTGGATATATCCCACCAGTTCCGATGCAATCTTCACACACTTACGGCCACCGTCATGCAAAAAAACACTTTTGCACACTCATAAGGACAAGACGGGGCCATTGAAAAGTGGTTCCAGAACTGGACCTAATCCGGGTTCTCTTTTCTCGCGAGCCTAGGGTAAACCCTTCACTCATTTGGGGGATACCCGGCCACGGCTGAACTGGTTACATTGAACACGGCAGTGGCAATCCAGTTTTGGGTTGCGATTGTCTCCAACGGGTTCGAGGTCAGTAACGACGACCCGGCGAACCATTCAACCCGGACTCAGTGCCGGGTTTCTTTTTGCTACCGCCACTACACCGATGCAGCGTAAGCGCCCGACCAGCACCCTATTGACTTCAATGCGTCGATGGGTTAAGTCGCTCATTGACGTTGGCGACATCGAATGCAGAAGGATCAAATGAGCAACCAGCCCATTGCTTGAGCTCTTCA
>CAIPGC010000321.1 GCA_903864505.1 uncultured beta proteobacterium
CGTCGAACAATGCCCAAATCTTTCATGGTGATCATCTCCTTCTGTCCTGCTTAAAAATGAAGCAGGAAGGTTAATCACCCCGAGTAATTTTCAGCGCGCGCTACTCAGCCATATTGGGTTTTATTGTTCGCGCGCCAACAGGTAATCTTCTGGGCACCACAAACAGACAAGGCCTGTGACGAAAGTCACAGGCCTTTTTCTTTTGACGTGTCAAGTATGTTTCGCATTGGCCCTACTTGCCACGTGAACAATATGCCCATTCTGTCAGGGTCGGACTCATTGAACGCTCTCTGTTAGCATCAGCAAACTTCGGATGCACACTGAGTGCCATCGAGAAATTGACACTCGGCCCCTGGGCACGCAACGTTTGAATTCGGCGCGGTGCACAGGTAGAACTGTACAAGGTGCAAAAACTACAACGGACCAAAATGGTCCGTTGTAGTGCATTGACTGCTAATCTTTTTTGCCCTCGTGTTTGGCTGGGCTGCAACGCAGCCCGCACCATATAACGAATTACTTCTTACGTGAGGTAGCAGTGGTCTTCACCGAGTTCAGAGCAGTCTCAGTCAAATTCGCAGCCTGCGTCTCAGCCACCTCAACCGCCTTCTTCGCAGAAGTCTTGGCAGCTTCAATAGCGTTCTGACCGGCAGAAACTGCGGACCTGAAAACAGCAAACACGGATTCACTGCCAGCAGGTGCATTCTTAGCGATGTTCTCCACTGCGACTGTAACGGCCTTCTGACCTTCGGCAAACTTTTCCTCAGCGACTTTGCTCAATTCGCTGGAGGTCTCGGTGGCGATGGCATAAACCGATTTCGCGTAGGCAATAGATTGCTCTGCCAGGGGCTTAACCAGAGCGGCTTGAGCCGCCAACGCGTCTGTGGGGCTGCTTGCGCTGAATGCAGAGAGGAAATCACCACTGTTATGAAACAGTGCCGTCTTCGTGGCGGCCATGTTTAGTTCGACCAACTTCTCAAAGCCACCAAATGCAGTGGCAGCCAAGGCTTGCGCTTCTGAAACAGCGTTCATATTTGCAGTAACGAATTGTTCAACGGTGAAAGTAGCAGACATAAAATTCTCCAAGTAGGGTTAAGGATTTCTGCGCCACAAACTCGCTGAGGCTCAGTAATGTTGCAGTGCAGCATAGGACGTATCTTATGCCCCAAACTGTGAATTGCAAGCAAATTTTTGCTGCATCGCACCATTTTAGACGGCGCGACCTAGACGCCAGCGACAGCCTTCAAGTAGGTGGCAAGCTTGACATCGACCACCGCAATATGTGTCAAAAACCAATGCGATATGAAATCTTCGAGTTCAGCCTTTATCAAGTTGTCCTTAGCGATCTTTTGCGAAATCTCATGAAGCTTGGATGTCAGCTCATCATGCTGGCTGACATGCTCATCAATGTCGGGGTAATTGATGCGCCGCATTAGACTTTCTTCGTGAGAGAAATGCGTTCGGGCATATTGAGACAGGCGCATTGAGCACATAGTTTGGACGTCCCGGGTCGTTGCTGCAATGACATCGGCTGCACGCATAAATATTTCCTGATGCTGCTCATCAATTAAGCGATCCCCAACCCTGTAACTATCGCTCCAGGCCAGCAATTTGGATGACTGCTTGATCTTGGACTCAACCCAGTAAAGGGCCGTAGAGTAATCCTCACAAATCCGGCACTCGACACCTGCGTCTTTATAGCAGGCATAAAACTTTGGAGCCATCAACTCAGCCCCGTCAACTTCGCGGCCAAATAACAGTGCGGTAACAGGGTTGGTGTCTGGGTTCGAATATCTTGACTTGAGGTAAGCCGCGAATTCCTCCATTGCGTGTGCAGACCCATGAGCGCTGTGCTGAAAAGTCACGATCTGACCCCACTTCCCTTGCTGTGCCAATTTGGCAATGAGTTCGCCAATCACAGATGGTATTGCAGTAAATAATTCCTTAGTAAAAGGACCTGTCGCCGTAGTACGCAAGATCCGGCCTTCGATTCGGTAATCGATCTCTGGCTGCACTCTAAAAGCGCTTTCACGGCCGGAGACCGAAGTCGTTGTCACTCTTGGCATAAAGACTTCCCTTCTACAGTTCGGGTGATAAAAAAAGTAGAGTGAGGCCCAGTTTAAACAACGCAGCGGATTGGTGATGTCGATCCATTCCAAGATTTTCGCGCAGAAATGCTTGCCACCAAAAAGCTCTTATGCCTCTTCAGACCTCTGCTACACCCAACACTGGCAGGGACCGCGCAACTGCTTCACATAGCTTCATTCATGCGGCATAGTACCTGTGGCGAAATACTTTCGTTTGGCAATGACTGCTAATGATCCGAAAATGTAGCTGGGAAAACCCAAAGCTTGCCCAACCCATTCGGCGGAAACTTGCTTGAACCAGGCGTAATGAGACAAGCCCAATATCGGCAATACTTGGTGCCATCGCAGGAGTACACATGGCAGACACTGTAGTTTTTTATCACGGCCAATGCAGCGACGGCTTTGGCGCCGCCTTTGCCGCCTGGTTGGTGCTGCAAGACGACGCAGACTACTTGCCTTGCGCCTTTGGCGACTCCCCCCAGGATGTGACCGGCAAGCGCGTCTACATACTCGATTTCTCGTTCGACCATGCGGTCATGCAGCGGCTTGACAATCAGTCCTCCGAACTTGTCCTGCTTGACCACCACAAGACAGCCAAAGACAACCTCCACGGATTTCAATGCCGTTGCGGAGGCGTGTTCTTCGACCTCACACGTTCGGGTGCCCGAATGGCTTGGGAGTATTTTCATCCGGGCAAGCCTGTCCCGCCCATGATCGCGCACATACAAGACCGGGATTTGTGGACCTGGAATATCCCCGGCACGCGAGAGTACCTGGCAGCACTGGACTTAGAAGGCTACGATTTCAACAAATGGTTCAAAGTCTTAAACATGACCGACGCAGAACAGGCACGATTTATGGATCGTGGACGCGCCATGAACGACCAGTTTCAATCCCTGTGCAAAGAAATGGCCGAACCGAACGCCGTGATGCCCGTCACCCTGCTGGGACACCCAGGGCTGATGGTTAACGCACCATCCCAGTTCACCAGCGAAGTGGGCAACATCCTGGCCCAGCGCAGCGGCACCTTCGGCCTGATCTGGAAGCTCGACCAGCCCAAAACCGTCAAGGTCGGACTGCGGTCCATCGCACCGTTCGACGTAGAGCAACTTGCCCGTGCTTTTGGTGGAGGCGGCCACCCCCAAGCCAGCGCATTCAGAATACCCCTGGCCAAACTCCCTGACCTGCTGGCGGGCCAGCTTAACGCCTGATAGACCCGGCCCACAATGCCTCAAACCACAACGATCCGGTACATCCGCGCCATCTTTCATCCACCCAGCGAAGGGCAATCGCTGATATCGCCCGTCACCAACGGCTGCTCATTTAAAGGGTTGTAGGATGCCCGTCCGCAGCGGCGCGTCATCGGCATTCCGATAGCTCAAAGGGCGGGTGTCCTGCTACCCTTAACAGAGGTGTGTCAAGCCATTGACAACCCCGAATCGGCAAAACTACGACAAGGGTGGCTGCGCGGCCTGCAGCCCTAACTTCCTTAACACACAAACCATTGAAACCGTTGATAATTAGGCGCAATGAGAGGGATTTATGCCAATTTTTGAATACGCCTGCAGCGACTGTGGAACAAAGTTCGAAGCGCTCGTGCGCTCCCAGACCACAGTCCAGTGCCCAAGCTGCCATTCAACAGAGCTTGAAAAACTATTGTCGGTCTTTGCCACCACCACCGATTCCACCAAGCCAGCGCCAATCATGCCCGGTCCCTGCGGCTCTTGTGGCCATCCCGATGGCCCCGGCGCCTGTGGCTTGATGTGACCTTGCCAAACTGTTCTACCCCGCCTCCGAACGCAGGGCGCAACTACCCCACACCGGGCTGGTTTCGTCCGGTTCTTCGATGGTCCACCAAGTTCGCGTTGAGCGCACCCGGGTGGTTGCCAACTGCTGCACGCAACGCACCGCTCAAAATCTCTGCGTTCGCCCTGCGTTGCTATTACCTCGTGGTGCAGTAACCTTTTGCCCGGCTTCTGTTTGGGGACACCTACTCGGGAATGGCAATGGTGCATTGGTGCTGGCGATTTTTGGGTGGCACCTTGCGCGACAGTAGCGGCCTAACGACTAATCCTGAACAAGCGCTACGTAGCGATCTGCCCTTTTTTGGAATCTGCCGCAACTGCCGCATCGGCCTCCCTTGCAGCCTTGCATGATGGTGCACATACTGCCTGCGACTTGCCAATGAACTTGCGTGTTCCCATCGACGAGCGCACCCTGTGCGTTCCGCACAGGAAGCACGACATCATCGATGTATTGAAATGCACTACCGCATTGAACGGCGAACCGCCCACTTTAGACTGGTAGCGCAGTCCATCGTCAAGGATTTTCGTTTTGGTAACAGGTTTGGACATTTGCCTATTTTAGTTGTCCCTGCCTCAATTGGTTGTAACAGGCACTTTGTTGACACACCAAAGTCGCTGATTTGGTCCAATGGCTGACCTCATGACTCATATCGGTAACCCGACCAGATCGTGCCCATGCGCACCGACAATGCGCGCCTTAGTGAACTCGCCAATCTTCATCGTTTTGCTGATCTTCTCTGGTGGTAGCAAACGCACTACGCCGTCAATTTCTGGCGCGTCGGCATAGCTTCGGCCCACACCACCCTTCCTGCCCAGGCTGGGTGCCGAGTCCACCAGGATTTGCATTACCGACCCAACGCGGTCTTGCAACTTGGCAACTGAAACCTCCTCCGCCACCGCCATGAAGCGCGCTCGGCGCTCCTCTCGCAATGCCAGAGGCAGCATTCCGGAAAGTTCGTTGGCGACAGCGCCCCGCACGTCGCTGTAGGCGAAGCAGCCAGCCCGGTCAATCCTGGCTTCACGCAAAAAGTCCAGCAGGTGCGCAAACTCGGCCTCGGTTTCACCCGGAAAGCCTGCGATAAAGGTGCTGCGAACGACAATCTCAGGGCAAGCCTTGCGCCACTGCAGCAATCGATCCAGATTCTTCTCGCCACTGGCCGGGCGCTTCATCCGTCGCAAAACGTCGGGGTGGCTATGCTGCAGCGGAACATCAAGGTACGGCAGCACCAAGCCGGTTGCCATCAGCGGTATCACATCGTCGACGCTAGGGTAGGGGTAGACATAGTGCAAACGAACCCAGGCTCCGTAGGGCGCGGCAATCTCGCCCAGATGTTGCACCAACTCCAGCATACGCGTCTTGACAGGTTTACCATCCCAGAAACCGGTTCGATACTTCACATCGACTCCGTAGGCGGACGTGTCCTGGCTAATGACCAGCAATTCCTTCACACCCCCTTCAAACAAGGCACGCGCCTCGTTCAGCACTTCCCCCACCGGGCGCGACACCAGATCACCACGCATGGATGGAATAATGCAAAAAGTGCAACGGTGGTTGCAGCCTTCGCTGATCTTCAGGTAGGCATAGTGCCTTGGGGTGAGCTTGACACCGGCAATGCCAAACGAATTGGGAACCAGATCGAAAAACGGATCATGTGGCTTAGGCAGGTTGGCATGCACGGCATCCATCACCTCCTGGGTGGCGTGCGGCCCAGTCACTGCCAGCACCTTGGGGTGCATCTGGCGCACCAAATTGCCACCAGTGTCGGCGGTCCGAGCGCCGAGGCAGCCCGTTACGATCACACGGCCATTCTCTGCAAGTGCCTCTCCAATGATGTCCAGGCTCTCGCGTACCGCGTCATCAATGAATCCGCAAGTGTTCACGATGACCAGATCGGCCCCCTGAAAGGTCCTCACCGTCTGGTAGCCCTCGGCACTCAGTTGGGTAAGGATCAACTCGGAGTCTGTCAGTGCCTTGGGGCAGCCCAGGCTGACAAAACCGACTTTAGGAGCCGCCGCGGTAGGTAAGATTGCATCACTCATGCGCGAATTGTCTCAGCAATGCGCAAAGGCCAGGTCCGCTCAACGTTTGATGCCGAAGGTTCCCAGAAACTGCTCCGTCTGTTTTTGCATTTGGTCCTGCAACTGCTGCAGCATGGGATTTGTGGCGATGCCCTGCATCAAGGGCATCGGAATGTTGAGCGTCTTGGCCCACATTTCCGGCGTGAAGTTTGCCGCCTGCTCACCAAATTTTGCCTGAATGTCCACCAGTGACTGGATGTTTTTTTCCAGATAGCCACCCATCAAACCCTGCATGGCATGGCCGTAAAAGCGAATGATGCTCGACAGCACCTCCGTGGTAAACATGGGTGACCCATTGGCCTCTTCTTCAAGAATGATCTGCAACAGGATGCTGCGCGTCAGGTCTACCCCGGTCTTGGCATCCACCACCACACAGGGCTCGTTGTCCATCACCAGTCGCCTGATTTCCGCAAGAGTCACGTAGGTTGAAGTGTCCGTGTCGTAAAGACGACGATTGGGGTATTTTTTGATAACCCGCTTGGAGTTCTTGGAATCTCTTGACGATTTGGTTTGCATAGGGAATGAGCGAGGCGCAAGGATGGCGCCAAAGTGTGTTGCGCTGCAGCACATTCTAGGCAGCACGGGATGAGCAGGAATATAGGTTTACCCTAGCACAGACGAAAAAAAAGACCTCCCTCCCGAGAAGGCAAGGGACTGTTTTTGGTAGGGTCTCACAGCTCCACGGCGATGTGGGCTGATTGCAGCTGAGTAGAGTTGAGTAGTTGTCATGTGTGCCATCTTGGGCGTGTCTTAGGCGCCTCCTGGCCGTGATCTGGGAGGTTCCTATGACTACAAAGCCTGTATCGAAGCGGTCCAAACGTCCAGACCAAAGACTACAAGTGAAAAGCACGAACACAAAACACGGTAAGCAGTAGTCAAATCCGCACTGAATGCTACGTGCCAAGCGTACCCGAAGGTTCACAACATCGGCACCTGGAGCAAGCTACTGGACTAGGACGCGCACTTTGGGACTTGCTCCAATGCGAGTCCATGCGGCACGCGGCTCACCCTGTGATCGCGCTCTCTATCCATTGCTCCAGACTCGTTGCGGGCATCGCACCTGAGATGCGAGCGATTTCTTTGCCCGACTGAAATATGGCGAGCGTGGGAATGCTGCGGATGCCGTATTGCGCCCCCAGTGCTTGTTCTTCATCGGTATTCACCTTGATGAAGCGCGCACGCGAGTCCATGCGTGCGCTCACCTGTGCGTACGCCGGAGCCATGGCCGTGCATGGACCGCACCAAGGCGCCCAGAAATCAACGACCACCGGGATGTCGCTCTTCGAGATTTGGGCCGTGAAAGCTTCCTGTGTTACGGATGGAGGTGTCAGACCGAACAAGCGTTGATGACATTTCCCGCAGTTTATTTCCTTGCCGTCACGTTGTGCGGGAATGCGATTGACGGCATTGCATGAAGCGCACACCGCGTGAAGTTGGCTTTGCATAGAGGTTCCAGCTTTCGACTCTGCTTTGGCATCCTCAATAGGCATGCCTTGATATCTCTACATGAGCTCTAGTAACACCAATTTCAATACGCCCCTTCAAAATTAGGGAATATGCCGGATTGAGCAGAAATCTTGGATTTGATTTCAGTAGTGCCCCAACGTTGTCACATCAGTGCGTCGTAAGGCAATGATTCGCTTGATGAATTTGGTGTTTCGGTCTGGTCTCGATTTGACCGTCGAAAGTCAGACTTGGGGTTATTCGCAGATTTCCGCCCAAGACCCCCCATGCACCAACGCAAGCTCGTATTTGCGCAACTCATGCTCTACCTGCCATCGAACTCAATATTTTCAGAGGCAAGAGGGATCGGCTGAACTTTAGCTGCGGGGCAGCAAGGCTCGACTACGACGTCGCCTTGACCGGCCTCAAGAAAGTTGCCCAAGCAAACATGACACGGCAGTAGCCGATGCCCGAAACCGCACGGTATCTCACGCAGACAAAATATCCCGCGTGGGAAACTCATTCATATCGCGGTGGCACAAGTCTGGCGCGTTGTTGCAGTAGACCGGCCTGTCCCCATTACGTCAACGTAATCATCCACTATTGACCCCATGACGACCGCAATCAGCATCGCAAGCGCACGGTTTCATTCGCACAGATGATTTGCCAACATGACAGCACCACAAACTCGCGCGCGAAGGGAAATTCCTGCGTCCATACGGCAATTTCCGATTCGGTCATAGTGCGGGATTGCTGCCCAATAGCAACAGTTTCAAACCCTCTTTTTCACACATTTTTCATGCTTGCTTACATTTTAAGCAACGCGAAATCCAAATCCAAAAGCAGAAACCTCGTAAACCGTTATATATCAACGACTTACGAGGTTTGGAATTTGGTAGGCGATATTGAATTCGAATCAACGACCTCTTCCATGTCAAG
>CAIPGC010000322.1 GCA_903864505.1 uncultured beta proteobacterium
CTCGGTGGGAATCGCGGGCAAGGATGCCTCGCAGCCCCAGATCCGCATCATCGAGCACGCCGACGTCAAACGCATGCTGCTGGCACAAAAGTCGTATTGCGAAGGCGCGTTGGCGCTGGAGCTGTACTGCGCCCGGCTGGTCGACGAACACCATACGGCCGGTGGCCAAACCGCAGACGAAGCGCGCCTGCTGCTGGAGGTGCTCACTCCCATTGCCAAGAGCTGGCCCAGCGAGTGGTGTCTGGAGGCCAACTCGCTCGCGATTCAGGTGCACGGCGGGTATGGCTACACGCGCGATTTTCCGGTGGAGCAGTACTGGCGCGACAACCGCCTCAACATGATTCATGAAGGCACACACGGTATCCAGGCGATGGACCTGCTGGGGCGCAAGGTGCTGATGGAAGACGGCAAAGGCCTGCAGTTGCTGGCTTCGCGCATCCAGGCCACCATCGAGCGCGCGCGCCCGGTGGCCGCGCTCGATGCCCCTGCCACGGCGTTGGGCCACGCGTTGCAACAGGTGGGTGTAGCGACGGCCCAGGCCTGGTCTACCGGAAAACCATCCGATGCACTGGCCAATGCCGTACCCTACCTGCAGGCGTTTGGGCACACCGTGCTGGCATGGATCTGGCTGGACGTGTGCAGCGCCGCACTCGCTGCCGATGCGCAGCAAGAGCAGTCAGTGACCCAGGGACGCATCGGCGCGATGCAGTACTTCTTCCACTATGAGCTTCCAAAAATAGGGGCATGGCTTTCCGTGGTGCAATCGCGTGACCTGACCTGCGCCGCCTTCCCGGAAGAGGCGTTTTGAGAACTATCCCCAACCTGAGACACGCACATGACACGAACCATACAGCAGCTATTTGACCTCACCGGAAAGACCGCCCTGGTCACCGGCGGCTCGCGTGGCCTGGGCCTGCAACTGGCCCACGCCCTGGGCGAAGCCGGTGCCCGCATCATGCTCAGTTCACGCAAGGCCAGCGAGCTCGAGCAAGCTGTGGCCGAACTGCAGGCGGCCGGTATTGACGCGCGCTGGATTGCCGCGGACTGCGCCCGGGAGGCCGACATCACGCGCCTGGCCGACGAAACGCTGCAGCGCATGGGCGACGTCGACATCCTGGTCAATAACGCGGGGGCGGCCTGGGGCGCGCCGGCCGAGGACCACCCGGTGGATGCCTGGGACAAGGTGATGAACCTGAACGTGCGCGGCTACTTCCTGCTCAGTCAGGCCATTGCCAAAAAGAGCATGATCGCCCGAAAAAGCGGGCGCATTATCAATGTGGCGTCCATTGCCGGCCTCAACGGCAATCCCGACGGCATGAACACCATTGCGTACAACACATCCAAAGGTGCGGTTATCAACTTCACACGGGCACTCGGGGCTGAATGGGGCAAGCACAACATCACCGTCAACGCCATCTGCCCGGGCTTTTTCCCCAGCAAGATGACCGCCGGCACGCTCAAGGCGCTGGGAGAGGAACGACTGGCGGCGGGGGCCCCGCTCAAGCGCCTGGGCGACGATGAAGACCTCAAAGGCCTGTGCGTGCTGTTTGCCTCCGCGGCCGGAAAGCACATCACCGGCCAGTGGCTGGCGGTGGACGGCGGCGTGAGCGTTGTCACAGGCGGCTGACATGGCCCCGATGTGGGAGAAGGCGGTTGGCTTCGGGGTAGAAATTCCCTTCGTCAAGCATTTGGGGTTCGAGTTGACGCGGTTTGAGGGCGGGTTTTCCGAGATCTTGTACACAGCGCTGCCGGAGCACCTGAATTCCTTTTCCGTCACCCATGGCGGGGCGTTGATGACTCTGCTCGACGTGTCCATGGCGACTGCGGCACGCAGTCAGGTGCCCGAGCTGGGCGTGGTCACCATCGAGATGAAAACCACCTTCATGCGCCCGGCAATGGGCCCACTGGCAGCCAGGGGCGAACTGATGCACCGCACCGCGACCATGGCCTTTACGCAGGCAACCGTGTTCGATGCACATGGGCACAAGTGCGCCCATGCCACAGGCACCTTCAAGTTTGTGAAGCGCCTGCCGACCGGCCACAAAACGGCCAACCCGCTGAACCTGCCGCAGAACACTATTCGTACCGACTAGTTCCGCATCCAGAGCCCGTAAAAGCTGCGTACGCAGCTAGTATTTCAATAGCAACTCAAACCGGATTCGACCTACCATGCCAAGCAACCACCAAATCCACCTCGATAACCGCCCAAGCGGCGCAGCCGTCGCCAGTAATTTCAAGTTTGTAACGGTGCAAACGCCTGACCTGCAGGACGGTCAGATTCTGGTGCGTCACCACTTCCTCAGTCTGGACCCCTACATGCGCGGCCGTATGAACGATGCCAAGAGCTACGCGGCACCGCAGGCTCTTGGCCAGGTGATGCAGGGCGGCACCGTGGGCGAGGTGGTGGAATCGCGCAACGTGCGTTTTGCGGTAGGTGACAAGGTCGTCGGCATGGGCGGCTGGCAGGAATACAGCATTGTTGACGCCAATCAGGTCGGTGCGGTGCGCAAGGTGGACACGACCCACGTACCCCTGAGCGCCTATCTCGGTGCAGTGGGCATGCCGGGGGTGACTGCCTGGTACGGTCTGGTGAAAATTTGCCAACCCCAACCGGAGCAGACCATGGTGGTCAGCGCCGCCACGGGTGCGGTGGGTAGTGCGTTTGCGGCCCTGTCCAAAGCGCGTGGATGCCGGACCGTGGGTATTGCCGGCGGCCCGGACAAGTGCCGCTACGCGGTGGACGAACTGGGCTTTGATGCCTGCATCGACTACAAGGTCCATACCAGCGCCGCCACGCTGTCCATGGCACTGGCGGATGTCTGTCCCAGGGGCATCGATGGTTATTTTGAAAACGTGGGTGGAATGGTGCTCGACGCCGTGATGCCGCGCATGAATGCATTCGGAAGAATCGCCGTGTGCGGCATGATTGCGGGATACGACGGGGCACCCCTGCCGATGAGCTACCCGGCCCTGATCTTGATGCAGCGGCTGACGCTGCAGGGTTTTATCGTCAGTGAACACATGGAAGTCTGGCCCGAGGCATTGGCCGAGTTGGGTACGCTGGTAGCCAGCGGCAAGCTGCGTGCCAGAGAGTCGATCGCGCAAGGTCTTGCCGCCGCCCCCGAAGCCTTCCTGGGTCTGCTGCAGGGCAAGAACTTTGGCAAGCAGCTGGTAAAACTATGATCATTCTTCACCACTACCCTACCTCGCCGTTCTCGGAGAAGATCCGCCTGATTCTGGGCTGCAAGGAGATGGCCTGGAAGTCGGTCATCATCCCGGCCATCCTGCCCAAACCCGATGTGGTCGCACTTACCGGTGGCTACCGCAAGACACCGTTTCTGCAGATCGGGTCCGACGTGTACTGCGATACGGCTCTGATTTGCGATGTGCTCGAGCACATTCAACCCACACCCACGCTCTACCCCGACCGCCACAAAGGTCTGACGCGGGTGCTGGCCCAGTGGGCCGACAGCACGCTGTTCTGGGCCGCCATGGCCTACAACCTGCAACCCAAGGGTGCAGCCGCCATGTTTGAGGGAGCGCCGCCCGAGGCCGCCCAGGCTTTTGGCGCCGACCGTGCTGCCATGGCTGCCGGCATGACCCGATTGCGTCCGGCCGATGCCACGGCGGCCTACAAATCCTACCTGCGCCGGCTTGAAAATATGCTCGACGGTCAGCACTTTCTGGTTGGTGATTCGCCCTGCGTGGCCGATTTCGCGGCCTACCATCCGCTGTGGTTCACCCGCAAACGCGTGCCCGTGATGGCCCCGATTCTGGACGCAACGCCGGACGTGCTGGCCTGGATGGAGCGCATGAACGCCTTCGGTCACGGCACCATGGAAAAATACTCTTCTACAGAAGCGATAGCGGTTTGCGCAGCATCTGCGGGCGTTTCAGCCCCATTGGACGAGTATTTTCAGGATGAACACGGTATTTCACTGGGTGAGCAGGTTACGGTGGCGGCCGAAACTTTTGGCCAGGAAACCACCCAGGGTGAGCTAGTGGCGGCCAGTCGCACCCGCTACACGCTGCGTCGTGTCGATGCACGCGCAGGCGCGGTGCATGTGCACTTTCCCCGTGTTGGCTATGTTTTGAAGAAGGCGCAGACATGATTTCCAATTTCAGGGGCAAGACCGCTGTTCTCACGGGTGCAGGTTCCGGGTTTGGTGTGGAATGCGCGCGCATTGGTGCCAGACTCGGCATGAACCTGGTGCTGGCCGATGTACAGCAGGACGCGCTGGACCGGGCCGTGGCCGAGATGCAGGGCGCAGGCGCACCCGTGCTCGGCCTGCGGGTGGATGTGTCCAAATCAGAGCAGGTAGAAGCGCTCGGTGCGGCGACCCTGGCACGCTTTGGCGCTCCGCACTTTGTGTTCAACAACGCGGGCGTGGGGGCTGGGGGCTTGATCTGGGAAAACTCGGCTGCCGACTGGGAGTGGGTGATTGGCGTCAACCTCATGGGTGTGGCGCATGGCATTCGTGTGTTCACCCCCATGATGCTTGATGCCGCCGCCCAGGATCCGGCCTGGCGCGGCCACATCGTCAATACGGCCAGTATGGCCGGGTTGCTCAACGCTCCCAATATGGGCATTTACGGAGCCAGCAAGCATGCCGTGGTGAGTATGAGCGAAACCCTGTATCAGGATCTGGCGTTGGTCACGGACCAGATATCGGCCAGCGTGCTGTGCCCCTTCTTTGTACCCACCGGCATCAGCCAGAGCCAGCGCAACCGTCCTGCGGACCTCACCGATGCCGCCGCAAAACCAACCCGCAGCCAGTTGATCGGTCAGGCCATGAGCGACAAAGCGGTGGGCAGTGGAAAAGTAACGGCAGCCGAGGTGGCGCAGAAGGTGTTTGATGCCATTGCTTCCAACCAGTTTTACATCTACAGCCACCCCAAGGCGATCGGTTCGGTGCAAACGCGCATGGAAGATGTACTGCTGGCGCGCAACCCGACCGACCCCTTTGCACATAAGCCCGAACTCGGAGAAGAGCTCAAGAAGGCATTGCGGCAGTAGCGTAATCGGCTCGGTGGTTCTGATAGCATTCAGACCTTGGCAAGTTAAACGGCGAGGGGATAAAAATGCGGCTTACTGCGCTGTTCGTGCTGGTTGTCACGGTACTGTCGGGGTGTGGCGGTGGAGATGGTAACCCGGGCACCTGCTCTGCCAGCGCGCAAACCTGTCTCGCCCTGACTCAGTCGGTGACCAAGCCCACGGGACAGGCATGGGTGGAGTCGTCCATCCCTTCTTCGTTCAGCGTCGCACAGCAGTGTGTTTCACCTCGCGCTTCCAGCGTGATCGACCCTTACACCCGGCAACCGTATGGTGACCAGCAAGGTACGCTCTCGAGCGAGAAGTCGTGGATTCGCGCCTATGTGGACGAAACCTATCTGTGGTACCACGATGTGGTGCCCCAAAACCCCGACCTGTTTGTGGTGGGTGGTTTGGTCAACTACGTCGAGCCGTCGAATAACGCCTCGACGCGCATTCAGCTGAGCTCCAATTTTGAAGTGGTGGACACCTACTTCAACAGCCTGCGCTCGACCCTGCTGACCAGTTCCGGCAAACCCCGAGACCAATTCCACTTCACTTATGGAACCGACGAATGGCTTGCGCTTTCGACGTCAGGCAGCAGCATCGGATTTGGATTTGAAGTCGCCCTGCTGGCCAGTTCGCCGCCTCGAGAAGCGCTCATTTCCTACATCGAACCCGGCACCAGCGCCGCAGACAATGGCCTCAAGCGCGGCACCAAGTTTATTAGCGTCAATGGTGTTGACATTGCTACTGGAGCACCAGCCGTGCTCAATGAAGGCCTGTTTTCACCGATTCCGGGCACGCAATACACCTTTCAGGTCCTCGATCCGGGCAGCGCAACGCCACGCGCAGTCGTCATGACTGCAAGCGCGGTGACATCCACGCCAGTGCAAAACGTGAGGACCTTGCCCAGCCCTAACAGTAACGTTGGCTACTTGCTATTCAACTCCCACATTGCGACGGCCGAGAAAGAACTGGTCACTGCAGTGAACCAGTTAAAGGCCGCCAATGCGGGGGCAGGTATCAGCGATCTGGTGCTGGACCTGCGTTATAACGGCGGCGGACTGCTGACCATCGCCAGCGAGCTGGCATACATGGTTGCCGGTCCCAGCGCAACGAACGGAAAAGCCTTTGAGAGGACGGTGTTCAACGACAAGAACCCATTCAGCGCGACCGAGGCCGACTTGATAGCACCTTTCCAGAAACTGGCAGTGGGCTTTTCAACCCCGGAAGGCGTGGCGCTACCGTATCTTGGTTTGTCGCGCGTCTACGTGATCACCGGCAAGGGAACCTGCTCGGCCAGCGAGTCCATCATTAACGGGCTGCTGGGCGTGGGCATCGAGGTCATACAGATCGGCGAGACTACATGCGGAAAACCTTACGGCTTTTACCCACAGGACAACTGCAGCGTGACCTACTTTACGATCCAGTTCAAGGGAGTGAACGATGCGGGCTTTGGCGACTACGCTGATGGTTTCAGCCCGGGTGGAAACCACATTCCACCAAACAACTTGCCGGGTTGCGTGGTTAAGGACGACTTCACCCAAGCGTTGGGCGATCCGGCAGAAGCACGCCTGGCGGCGGCCCTGCAATTTCGCAGCAACGGAAGTTGCCCCACGGCAAAAGCCAGCACGTTACGGCTCACAGCGCCGGTGCCCGGGGGCGTCGCACTCAATGGTCGTCGCACGCTGATGGACAACCGTTTCTACACCCCCCGCACTACATTGCGGCAATCACCTGACCAAAAGCGTCCACCTGATTCCAGTCGGTAAATTCGAACACGCCGGTCGGATCGGTGGGGCCCTTGGTCATCCACATGATGAAGCGGATGATGTTGCGGTCGCCCCAGCCCAGCGCAGGGTAGTTGATCTTTCCGGCAAAGACACCCAGCCGTGCTGGCTTCCAGCCGACCTTTTTCAGGAACTTCAGCATGTAGGGGTTGGTGTCGGGTCGGTTCTTCTCGGGCTTGCGCGCCACCACATTGACGGTGAAAAAGGCGGTCGCCTTGCTGTTGAGCAGGACTTCGTGCCGACGCACGAAATCGAACACTAACGGCGAATGCTTGCCGTAGCGGATGCTGGCACCGACGACGATCTTGTCAAACCCGGCAAGATCAGTCAGATCCGCGTCCTGAATGGGCACAACCGTGACCTGGTGCGTGTGCTGCTGCACCACGTACTGCAATTGCTGGCAGATGCGCTCCGTTTGACCGTCGGTGGTGGAATAAATGATGAGAATCTTGGACATGGTGAATACTACTTCACCCCGCGCAGCTTGGCACCCCTAGAATGGACTGATGAACCAGGCAACCAATGTGAGCGGTACTGACGAGCACTGCGTCGAAAATTACCCCCCAGTAAATCGATCAGTCAACCCCTGGTGGCGTGCCGCCGCGATTTTTTTCGCCGTGCTGCTGGCTCTGGCCGGCACGGCAAGCTGGAGCATGTTTGAGGTGTTGAAAGCGCAAATTGCGCACCTGCAAACACGCATCCAAGCGGTTCCCCAGATCCGCTATCTGGCGGTGCTGACCGACGAACAGCATGCGCCCGCGATGCTGGTTACCCTGGACCCGCAGGACGGCGCGTTGCAACTGCAGCGACTCAATGCAGTGACCGAGGGTCGCGAAGACAGCATGCAACTGTGGTCGGTGCCAGCCACTGGACAGCCGCATTCACTGGGTGTGCTGCAGAGCAGGGCCAGTACGCTGCGTCTGCCCGGTGACGAAAAGTCACTGGCAGATAAGGCGCAGCTGGCCATCAGTGTGGAAGACAAAGGGGGCGTGACCGAGGCCAAAGGTCCGCGCCTGCCCTACCTGTTCAAGGGCATGGTGATTCAAAAAGCCCTGTAGCTCCGGACCTGTTTCAGTGTGGCAAACTCCCGCCCTTGTTTCCATGTCGCAGCAGCCCGCCAGGGTACTGCCTATCTCCCGTAAGTGCCCATTTTCCCGCCATGCAGAAAATCATCGCGCAACTCGCGCAAGAAATCCGTGTCCGTCCCCAGCAGATCGAAGCCGCCGTGCAATTGCTCGACGGCGGTGCCACCGTTCCCTTTATCGCACGCTACCGCAAGGAGGTGACCGACGGTCTGGATGACGTCCAGCTGCGTGAGCTCGAGGCCCGGCTCGCCTATCTGCGCGAACTGCGCGACCGCAAGGAAGCCGTGACCAAGGCCATCGGCGAACAGGGCAAGCTCACGCCGGCGCTGGTTGCCGCCATCAACGCAGCAGCGAGCAAGCAGGAAGTAGAAGACCTCTACCTGCCGTTCAAGCTCAAGCGCCGCACCAAGGGCCAGTTGGCCCGCGAGGCCGGACTGGAGCCGCTGGCCGATGCACTGTTTGAAAACCCCACGCTGGTACCCGCGGAGGCGGCATTGCCCTACGTCATTGCGCCCAGGCCGATGGTTGACGGCGAGGACCGGCCGCCGGACTTTTCCACAGTGCAGGCGGTGCTCGACGGTGTGCGCGACCTGTTGAGCGAACGCTGGGCGGAACAGCCCGCACTGGTGCAGAACCTGCGCCACTGGTTGTGGCAGGAAGGACTGTTGCAGAGCAAGCTTGCCTCGGGCAAGGACGAAACCCATGCCGACGTGGCGAAATTTCGCGACTATTTTGATTACGACGAGCCGATCGGTCGCGCTCCCTCGCACCGCGCGTTGGCCGTATTTCGCGGACGGGCCTTGGACATTCTCGAAGTCAAGCTTGTGGTCCAAGAGGAAAAAACACTTGCAGCCCCCGCTGGTATTGCGCCAGCAGCTATCAATTCAGGAGTAATCGGAAGTGGGAATACAAGGCAGCCAGCCGCGGTTTCACTGGCCGAAGCGCGCATCGCCCTGGCGCTGGGCTGGAGCCACCAGGGCAGGGCAGCCGACGACCTGATACGCAAGTGCGTGGCCTGGACCTGGAAAGTCAAGCTCAGCCTGTCGGTCGAGCGCGACCTGTTCGCCCGTTTGCGCGAAGCGGCCGAAAAAGTGGCGATCAAGGTGTTCGCAGACAACCTGCGCGACCTGCTGCTGGCCGCACCTGCGGGCCCGCGGGTCGTGATGGGCCTGGACCCCGGCATCCGCACCGGGGTCAAGGTGGCCGTGGTCGACCGCACCGGAAAACTGGTCGAGACCGACACCGTCTACCCGCACGAACCCAAGCGCGACTGGGACGGATCGCTGCATACGCTGGGCAAGCTGTGCGCAAAGCACGGTGTGAATCTGATTGCGATCGGCAACGGCACCGCCAGCCGGGAGACCGACAAGCTCGCAGCCGACCTGATCAAGCTCTTGGCCAAGCTCGCTGCACAGGCAGGAGCGCCGGAGATCAAGGTGGACAAGGTTGTCGTCAGCGAAGCCGGTGCCTCGGTCTATTCCGCCAGCGAATTCGCTTCGCAGGAGATGCCCGATGTCGATGTCAGCCTGCGCGGTGCCGCCAGCATTGCCCGGCGCTTGCAGGACCCGCTGGCAGAACTGGTCAAGATCGACCCAAAATCCATTGGCGTGGGCCAGTACCAGCACGACGTGAACCAGAGCGAACTGGCGCGCACGCTCGAGACGGTGGTGGAAGACTGCGTCAACGCCGTGGGCGTGGACCTCAACACCGCCAGTGTGCCGCTGCTCTCGAGAGTGTCGGGCTTGTCGGGAACCGTCGCCAAGTCGGTGGTGCGCTGGCGTGAGGCGAACGGCGCGTTTGCCAACCGCCAGCAGTTGCTCAAGGTGACCGGTCTGGGCACCAAGACGTTTGAGCAAAGTGCCGGATTTCTGCGCATCCGCGGCGGAGACAATCCACTGGACATGACCGGTGTACACCCCGAGACTTACCCGGTGGTCGAGTCCATCCTTGCCCGAACCGGCAAACCGGTCGCCGAGATCATGGGCCGTGCCGACATGCTCAAGACCCTGCGTCCAGAACTGTTTTCCAATGAACAGTTTGGTGTCATCACCGTCAGGGACATCCTCACCGAGCTGGAAAAACCCGGCCGCGACCCGCGTCCGGACTTCTAGGTGGCACGCTTCCACGAAGGCGTGGGGGACATCGCCGACCTGCACGAAGGCATGGTGCTCGAAGGCACCGTCAGCAATGTGGCCGCTTTTGGTGCTTTCATCGATCTGGGGGTTCACCAGGACGGGCTGGTTCACGTGAGTCAACTGGCGCACAAGTTTGTGAACGACGCGCGTGACGTGGTCAAGACCGGCGACATTGTCACGGTCCAGGTGGTGGAGGTGGATGTGGCGCGCAAACGCATTGCGCTGACCATGAAGATTGGTGCCGCCCCGGCACGCCAGGCGGGAGACAACCGCTACCAGTCTGCCGGACGGGGGGAACGCCAGCGCAGTGGCCAGGAGGCAGCAGTTGGCGCCAACACGGCCATGGCCTCAGCATTTGCCAAACTCACGCGCTAAACTCAAGCGTTGGCCGGGCTCGGCTCACTCAGTTTGAGCCCGGCAACATAATGGTGCTGTACCAGATGTGTGAGCAATCGGAGTCTGCATGAAACTGAACGAGCTGCTCGAGCTGCAATTCAATTTGCCCAGCATTCCCAAGGTGGTCGCCTTGCTGCTGACTGAACTCGAGCGCAAGGAGCTCGATCTGCGCAAGATCACACAGCTCATCAGTACCGACCCCGCGCTCACCACACGGCTGTTGCGGCTGGCCAATTCCATCCCCTTCAAAATGCCGGGCAAGATCAGCAGCGTCTCCGAAGCGCTGGCTTTGCTGGACCTGTCGCACGTGCGCTCCATGGCGCAGGCAGCTGCCAGCGGGGCCTCGCTCAAGGCGGTGCCCGGCATCAACCTGCAGCGGTTCTGGGACTACAGCCTGAACGTGGCCAAGGTCTCGCGGTCCTTGGCGGGCGTGGTGCGGCAAAACCAGCAGGCTGCCTTTACCTGTGGTTTGATCCACGCCATTGGTGAACTCGCGATGCACCTGGGCATGCCGCAGGAGATGGCCAAACTCAGCGCCGAGGTCGCCCCACTGGATCTGCGTCGCGCCGGACTGGAGCGGCGCGACTTTGGCTACTGCTATGCCTCGGTCGGGGCAGGTTACGCACGGATGTGGCATCTGCCGCAAAGCATGGTCGATGCGCTGGAGCACCAGTACGCGCCGTTCGAGAACAATGTGTACGAACCGCTGGCCGGTGTCGTTCATCTTGCCGCCTGGCGCTCGCGTGGAAAAGAGGCCAACCTGAGCGAGCGCGGTCTGGCCGTCACCTTTCCCGGCTCGGTCGGCGTCGCGCTGGGTCTGGACATCGATATGGTGCTGCAGCAGGACCCGTTCGACTGGGCCGCACATAATTGAACCGCCCCTGGCCCCAGATGCAGGCACTTCAGATTTTCGCCGGCCCCGTGGCCATGCAGGCCATTGCCAAAGACGGTTTGCAGCCCGCAGATATCTGCACCATCCCGGCAGCAGCAGGTGGCCCCAAAGGGCTCATGCTGGGAGCAATGGACCGCTTCCTGTTTGGTCAATGGTTGCCGCAGTCCGCGCAGCGCATTGATCTTGTGGGCGCGTCCATTGGGGCCTGGCGTTTGGCCACGGCGTGCCTGAATGATCCGGTGGCCGCTTTCGAGCGGCTGGAGCACGATTACATCCACCAGCATTACGCGCTGGCGCCAGGGCAGAAACGCCCCAGCGCCGCGATCGTAAGCGAACTGTTTGGCCAGAACCTGCAGGCGTTTTACGGTGGCCGGGTGAACGAGGTGCTGGCGCATCCTCGCTACCACTTGCATATCCTCACCTCCCGTGGTCGCCATCTGCTGGCTACCGAGCATCCGTTGCGCACCCCGCTGGGCTATCTGGGCGCGTTCCTCACGAACAGCGTTCATCGCAAGGCCATGGGTGCATGGCTGGAGCGTGTGGTGTTTTCAACCCGGATTGCACCTGCGCCCGATGCCGCCTGTGCTCCCCTGCCTTTTGGCACGCACGACTACCGAACCCGTCAACTGCCGCTGAGTGCGGCCAACTTCACCCTGGCGCTGCAAGCGAGCTGTTCGATCCCGTTTGTGCTGCAGGCAGTTCACAACATTCCCGGCGCCCCCAAAGGAGCGTATTGGGACGGTGGCATTACCGACTACCACCTGCATCTGAACTACCCGGCAATGCGTCAACGTGCTATCACTTCAGTAGCTGACCACGCAGTATCGGCAAGCGCTGAGGGCACAAAGCGCTTAGTTTTATACCCACATTTTCAGAAGGCAGTGGTTCCCGGCTGGCTCGACAAGCGTCTGCAATGGAGGCACCGCGCCACCCACCATCTCGACACCATGGTGCTATTGACGCCACATCCGCAGTGGATCAAAACGCTGCCCAACGGTAAACTGCCGGATCGAAGCGACTTCACCTATTACGGCAACGATCTGGAGGCTCGAGTCAAAGCCTGGAGTACCGCTACGGCGGCAAGTACCCAGTTGGTGGAGGAGTTTGCGGCGTGGCTGGAGCGACCGGATCTCGGTCGGGTTCAGCCGATCTAGTTTTTTTACAACAACACTGTCAAGGGGATCACCATGCGTCTGTTTTTGAAATCTGCCGCCATTTGGGTCATCGCTGTTCTGTCACCCTGGGCGGTCGCCGCTCCAGGGGAGTACTGGGAGGTCACCGTGAAGATGGAGATGCCGGGCATGCCGTTTGCCATGCCAGCGACCAGCACCAAGATCTGCATTGCCAAAGGTGCCGAGCGCGACCCCAAACACATGAATTCAGACAAAGATTGCGTCATGACGGACATGAAGCAGTCCGGCAACAAATCGTCCTGGAAAGTGCGCTGCGTGCGCAAGGGTGAGGTCATGGAGGGCTCCGGCGAGATGACCGGAACCCCCGACAATTCCGAGGGAACAATACGGTTGAACGGCATGTCCGACGGTCACAAGATCGACATGACGCAAACCTACAAGAACAAGCGCATTGGTGGTAATTGCGATACCGAAGAAATGGTCAACAAAGCAAAAGCACAGATCGCCCAGTCGTGCGACGCACAAACCAAGGACACGGTGCAGTCAATCTACATGAGCCGCATGTTGCTCGATGAAAAAACCTGCCCTGGGAAAAAGCAACCGTTCTGTGACGCCGTGCGCCGCGATTCGGTGCGCGATGCCAATGTCTACGCCGCTCTGGTCAACGTGGAAAAGAGTGCCGACAGCCAGGTGACCAGTGCCTGTGGCATCAACATTGATGCCACAACGAAAGCCATCTGCAAAACCGTCAATGGAAGCAATGTCGCTGCGCTGTCGGCCTACTGCCCAGCTGAAGCCAAAGTCTATCGGGACAACGCGCGCCGCAAAGCCTGCGAGGGACGCAGCTACACCGCCAAGGAAGACCTGAGCAAGTGCCTGGCCGGGATCGACACAAGCAACAACGACGAGGACAGCGGAGCTGCTGACACGCAGCCACAACGCAAGGGCAAGGCCAGGGCCAACAATGCCGCTGCCAACAGCAATACCACCAACCCTGGCGACAACACTCGCGTGGCTCCGTCACAACCGGCCGCACCGAACCCGACCCAGGACCTGATCGACGGTGCCAAGAAACTCAAGGGTCTGTTTGGTTTGTAACGGCGCACCATGCGCTGGCTGATGGGATGGTGGCTGCTGTGCCTGGCGGTGCTGGCACAGGCGCAGTCCGATCCCTTCCCCAAGATTGGTGCGGCCTACTGGCTGGAGATTGACGGTGCCCCGGTGTGGCGGCGGCAGGCGGACCACCACCTGGCACCCGCCAGCCTGACCAAAATGATGACCGCCATGCTGGCGCTGGAGCACGGCTCCACACCCTCGGCGCTGCAGACTCTGGTGCGGATCAGCGCATCGGCGGCGCGCGAAACGGGTACCCGGATCGGTCTCCAGAAGGACGAGCAATTGACGGTGACCGACTTGCTGGCCGCCACCATGATTGCATCTGCCAACGACGCCTGCCACGCCCTGGCCGACCATGTGGCCGGTGACCAGACGAGGTTTGTGCAACGCATGAACCAGCGCGCCGTCCAGTTGGGCATGCTGCACACCCGGTTTGCCAATGCCTGCGGCCACGATGCACCGCAGCACTATTCTTCGGCACGCGATCTGGCCACGCTGGCCCATGCACTGATGCAGCATCCGAAGGCGCTGGAATTCGCGGGCCAAAGCGAATTGCGTATTGGCACCACGAATCTGTCGCGCAGCTTTCTGCTCAAGAGCACCAACGCCCTGATCGGCCGCTACCCGGGCGCGCGGGGGCTGAAAACCGGGCGTACGCCGCTGGCCGGAAACTGCCTGGTGGCGGTAGCCCAGCGCGGTGGTATCCAGGTGCTGCTGGTGTTGCTCAAAGGTCATGACCGCTGGTGGGATGCGGCGGATGTGCTGGATTTGGCGTTCCAACGTGCAAGCCTCCACCCCTGAATTGCACCTGCGAATCCTTGCAGGGCTGATACTAGCCTTGCTGCTGTGCTACGCCAATGCGCTGGGCGGCGACTTTCAGTTTGACGACTACAAGGTGATCGTGGACAACCCTGCGGTGCAATCCTGGGAGGCATGGCGCACCACCGATGGGCAGGGCGCGCTGGGCCTGCGGCCCTTGCTCAAACTGTCGTACCTCTTGAACTGGACATCGGGCACGGGTGTGCTGGGGTTTCATCTGGTCAACGTGGCGATTCACCTTGCGAACACCATGCTGGTGTACGGTTTGGCTATGGCCTGGATGGATGCACAGCGTGTTGAAGCGCGCGTCGCGTCTTCCACACTGTCAGGTTGGACCGCGCTGCTGTTTGCTTTGCACCCGATTCACACCGAAGCGGTAACCTACGTGTGCGGACGCTCTACTTCCCTCATGACCATGTTCTATATGGCGGGACTTCTGGTTTACGTGCGCTCCACCATTGAGCGCCGGCCACAACTCTATGCAACGGTACCGGTGTTGTTCGCCCTAGCGCTTGCAGTGAAGGAAACTGCGGTCACCTTTCCCTTGGCTCTGCTGGCCTGGGAGCTTGCACGAGGTACCCGGGTCAGGACGATCGTGCAGCGGCAGTGGCCCGCGTGGTTGATGCTGGTGGTCGGTGCCAGCTATTTCCTGCTTAACGATCGGTATCTGGCGCAGATGCAGCGCAGCGTCGAGCTCAACTCACTGCTGGGCAATCTGGCGACCCAGTCACTGGCCTTTGCCTACCTGTTGCGGCAGTGGACATTGCCACTGTGGCTCAACATCGATCCGGACCTCCCGCTACTCCATGGCTTAACTGATGCAGCACTCTTCATGCTTGGTTTGCTTGCCAGTTTGTTGGTTCTGGTGGGTTGCTGGCGCAATCGACCATGGGTCAGCTTTGCATTGCTGTGGGCGCTAATCCATCTGGTCCCGCTCTACCTGTTCCTGCCCCGACTCGACATTGCAAATGACCGACAACTGGTGCTGGTGGCCTGGCCACTGGCAATGGCGCTGGTGCTTGAGGCGCAGCGGTGGTTGCAGGGCAGGTTACTGCCGTGGGTGCTGGGTGCCCTGGCATTGGTCCTGGGTGGCCTGACGGTGCTGCGCAATCAGGATTACGCCAGCGAAATCGCGCTGTGGGAGAGCACGGTACAGCTATCACCGAACAAAGCGCGTGTGCACAACAACCTGGGCTACGCCTACAAACTGGCGGGCCGCGTTGGCGAAGCGCGGCGCGAATACACCGCTGCGCTTCGCCTGGACCCGGGTCACATCAAGGCTCGCTACAACTTGCAACGGCTGGACCAGCCCTGAACCGGCAATGTTTCACATCGATTGCTGCAGTATGCTGCGGTAATCATCCGCGGTGGCAATGCGCGGATTGGTCTTATGGCAGTGGTCTGCCATGGCTCCCTTGATGACACGTTCAAACACGTCCGATGTCACGCCCATTTCGGACAACCCTTTGGGCAACCCCAGACGAGCGTTCATCTCCCTGACGGCCACACCGATATCACTGCCCGAGGACAGACCCATGGCGTGCGCCATGCGTTGCAGCCGATGCTCCTTCTGTAGCGACTCCGCCTGGGCGTTGAACGCGATCACGGCAGGTAAAAATAGCGCATTCAGGGTGCCGTGGTGCAGGCGCGGGTCGACTCCACCCAGGCTGTGGCTGAGCGAATGCACGCAACCCAGGCCTTTTTGGAATGCCAACGCTCCCTGCATGCTGGAGCTCATCATGTTCATGCGTGCATCACGGTCCGCTCCGTCCTGAGTGGCACGCGCAATATTCGCCCAACCGCGCTGCAATCCGTCCAAACCCATACCGTCCGCTGGTGGGTTGAAAGCTGGAGCCATAAAGGTTTCCATGCAGTGTGCGATTGCGTCCATGCCGGTGGCGGCGGTGAGTTTCGGTGGTAAGCCCAGTGTGAGCTCAGGGTCGCAAATGGCGGTTTTGGGAACCAAGTGCCAAGAGTGAAAGCCCAGTTTGCGGTGGTCATCGACGATGATGATGGCACCGCGCGCAACTTCACTGCCGGTTCCGCTGGTCGTTGGCACTGCAATGAGAGGGGCAACCATATCGGTGATGCGCGGTGAACCGCCTTCGATGGTTGCATAGTGGGTCAGCGGTCCTTCGTGGGTGGCGGCGATGGCGACCCCCTTCGCACAGTCAATGGCAGAGCCGCCGCCCACGGCAATCAACCCATCGCAGTGATTGATCTTGTACATTGCCACAGCTGCGCGCACCGCCGCTTCTGTGGGGTTCGAAGGTGTCTGGTCGAACACGGTGACCGGCAGTGCGGTCCCCAGAGCGTCCAGTGCTTTTTGCAGCACCCCCGCCGCCTTGACGCCCTGATCGGTCACGACCATGGGCCGCGCTATCCCCACCCGTTCACACTCCTGTTTGAGCAGCTTGACCGCCCCGAACTCGAACTGAATCTGTGTCACGTAGTAGATCAACGCCATAGCGGGCTCCGGTGTAGGATGGAAAAGTCAAACTGTAACAAGAACTTTGCGCTTCATGAGTCACCACCGCAACCCGAAGGCTTTGCTCACCCCAGCCATGCACCATGTGGTGGAGCGTATGGCACGCGCCGGCCATTTGCCGTTGCATGCGCTCACGCCGGTGCAGGCGCGCGAGACCTATGCCGCCGGTGCCGGGATCCTGGAGCTGCCGTTGCACGCCATGGCGTGCATCGAGGCATTCACGGTTCCGGCTCGGGATGGATTCGCGATTCCGGTACGGCTGTATGGACCATCACAGGACGCATTGCCGGTGCTGGTGTACTTCCACGGTGGAGGCTTTACCATTGGCGGCATCGCGACCCACGACGGACTGTGCCGGCAGTTGAGTCACCTTGGAAGATGCGCGGTATTGTCGGTGGACTACCGCCTGGCACCAGAGCACAAGTTTCCCGTGGCGGTGAACGATGCGTGGGACGCAGTGCAATGGGTGGTTCGTGAGGGATCTGGACACCGTTTGAATGTAGCCCACCTGGCGGTAGGAGGCGACAGCGCCGGAGGCACTCTGGCTGCAGTTTGTGCCATTCTTGCGCGCGATGCCGGTCTGGCGCTGCGCTTGCAACTGCTGTTTTACCCGGGTTGTGCCGGCCACCAGCGGAGTGATTCACACCACAGATTTGCGCAGGGCTTTGTGCTCGAAGAGCCTCACATCAGTTACTTTTTCAACCACTACCTGCGTACCCCGGCGGATCGCGACGACTGGCGTTTTGCCCCGCTGGACGGAACCAACGAAACGGGCGATTTGGCGGAACTGGCGGATGTCGCGCCGGTCTGGATGGGCCTGGCTGAATGCGACCCCTTGGTGGACGAAGGCGTTCAATACGCCGACCGTCTGCGTATGGCAGGTGTTCCCGTCGATCTGGAAATCTACCGTGGCATGGTGCATGAGTTCATCAAGATGGGGCGCGCCGTGCCTGAAGCTGCGCGTGCCCATGGCGATGCAGCGCGTGCTCTGAGAACAGCTTTCAAGGAAGGATTTTGCGCATGAGTACAGAACGTTCAAGATTCCGCCTCTTTCATCGCCTTCGGGTGCGCTGGGTCGAAATCGACATGCAACGCATCGTGTTCAACGCCCACTACCTGATGTATTTCGACACCGCCATGGCCGGCTATTGGCGCGCTCTGGCATTGCCCTACGAAGCGGCGATGCAGCAATTGGAGGGCGATCTGTTTGTCAAGAAGGCAACGCTGGAGTACCACGATTCGGCACGTTTGGATGACGTGCTCGATGTCTGCCTGCGCTGTGAGCGTGTCGGCAATTCATCGGTCGTGTTCGAAGGCGCAATTTTCCGTGCCGAGCGCCTTCTGGTTACGGGTGAAATGGTTTATGTGTTCGCCGACCCGCAGACGCAATTGTCGAAACCCGTTCCTGCAGCGCTGCGCGAGCTCATTGAAGCATTTGAAGCCGGTCAAAAGTTGGTGGCACTGGAACTGGGTACCTGGCATGTCCTGGGAGAACGAATTTCAAGCGTGCGCGAAGCCGTGTTTGTGCAGGAGCAAAGCATCGGCTCCCGCATGGTATGGGACGATGCCGATGCTGCGGCGCAGCACGCGCTGGTGTGCAACCGCCTGGGCCAACCAGTGGCCTGTGGGCGGCTGGTGCAGATGGCACCGGGCGTCGGACGCATTGGTCGCCTGGCGGTGAGTCGGGTGCTGCGTGGCTCCAATCTGGGGCGTGAAGTATTGACCGCCCTGGTGGAAACAAGCCGAAACCGGGGCGACAAAACCGTGGTTCTGCACGCGCAATGCAGCGCCGAAGGTTTCTATCGGCGCCTTGGTTTCAAGGCTCAGGGAGAAGTTTTCGAAGAGGCAGGCATCGGCCACATTGAAATGGCAATGGCGATCGAATCAAAAGCCCATTGACGCCAGCAAGTCGTCCACATCGTCCTGTTTGAGTGCAGTGTCGGCGGTCTGGGGGCCGTGCAACTGGTGGGTTTCGCCGGTAAATTCGACCTCGACCGCCTTGGACTGTTCGGGAGAGCTGTCCAGCAGCAACTGCACCAGTTGCATCTCGGTGCGGGTAATAATGTCGATTACTTTCTTGATCACTTGCCCCGACAGATCCTGAAAATCCTGCGACATCATGATGTCGCTCAGGACCTCACTTTGCGTGCTTGCGAATTGCGCTGTGCGTTCCGCAAATTTGCTGCAGACAACCATCAGACCGCGCGCCCGCTCGACCGACATGTCTTCCGCTGCCGCCATACGTACCAGTGATTTTCCGAGTTCCTCTCCGCGAGTGGACAAGTCGTCACACTGCGGCTTGGCTGTTTCCACCAGGGTCAGAACTTTGTTGGCTGCATCTTCGGTCATCTTGCCCACATGCGCGAGCCGATCGCGGGCATTGGGGATCTCCTGAACAATGCTGTGCAACTGGTTGCCGCCCAGTACCGTCAATGCCTCGTGCATCTCCCGAGTGATGGAGCCTAAGCGCGCAAATGCTTCTTCTTTGGTTAACGGTGGAGCCATGTACGAAACCAGTCCCTTCTTGTTACACACAACTTCCGGCGATTATGGGGTCGCGGCAGTTTGATGGTTTGATCTGCGTCGTAGTTTACAGGGGGCACCGTTAAATATCGTCGAGCAGGGGGTAGGGAAGAGGCAAAAGCTGCAAACTGGAACCGTCCGTTGACCCGGCGCACAACCTGTCCTCCTGTTGGGCGCTGACTTGGACGGAAATGATTGCGTCAAAACCACCTTGGGGCGCAGCGGCCGCCTGGACCACCATGCCAGCGGGTTGTTCCGGGTCACTCGCCGCGAACACTGCAACGCCAGGCGCCAGGGGGACCTCGGAGTGGACCAGAAATGCGCGGCGTTTGATGGTGCCCCGAAACTGACTGCGTGCCACCACCTCTTGCCCGGGATAGCAGCCCTTTTTGAAACTCACGCCGCCAACCGACTCGTAGTTGAGCATTTGGGGCACGAAAGATTCGAATACGAGGGGCGTGATGGTTGCAATGCCGCTGCGAACTTCGCTCCACGCCCACAATGCTTCGGAAATTGATTCTCCTGCGGGAGGGGTAGCCTCATTGGGTTGCACCCAGAGTTGGCGTGCCACCCCGTCCGCCGGGTACAGATTGATGACAGACGCAGCACCAATATCCGCCTTAGCCCAGGCAGAACCTGCGCGAACAGCTCCGGAATCAATAGCAGATCCAGCCGCACCGTACACCGAAAATTGTTCACTGGCATCGGTCAGATGGACCTTTGCGCGCATCACAAACGTGGACAAACGTTTGAGGGTAGAGACCAATACGTCCCGATCGCACACCAGCAGAATTGCACCATCGGGGCGTTTAAAGCCAATAAAACTTGCCTGCATCCGGCCTTTGGCGTTGCAGAAAGCCGCGAGCCGCGCCCAATCCTGCCCCAACAAGGCAAAGTCATGGGTCAACTGGCCATGGATGAATTTGGCAGCATCCTCCCCCTCGACCTGGATCAGGCCCAGATGCGAGAGTTTGGTGACGCCGTTCAGGATGGAGAGGGTTGCGTTATCGGACACGGGAGACTTTCTTCACGGGTGAATTGGCTCAATTATGATTCGTCCCTTGATTTCATAAGGTAGGTAAGGCTGTGCGTTTCTTCTTCGCCGCGGTACTGGCCAGCGCAGCCGCCTTTGGCGGCGCGGGATATGCCTGGGTTCACCATCCCCTGGAGTTGACTGCCTCTAGCGTTGATCTGTCGATTGAGCCGGGTACCGTCGCACGTGAAGTGGCCATCGGCGTGGCCGATGCCGGCGTCGCAGTCAACACCACCTTGTTGTACTGGTGGTTTCGTGTGTCCGGCCAGGCACGTCAGATTCGTGCCGGCAGCTACGAGCTGGCCCCGGGAACCACACCGGCCAGCCTGCTGCAAAAGTTGGTGCGTGGCGAAGAGACCTTGCGTGCCGTGACGCTGGTGGAAGGCTGGACGTTCCGACAGGTGCAGGAGGCTCTGCGTAGGGCCGAGCAACTCCGTCCGGACTCAGCGCCCTACTCGGCGCAGGGACTGATGGAAAAGCTCGGCAAACCCGGCTTGGCACCCGAAGGACGCTTCTTTCCTGATACCTATACCTACGCCAAGGGTTCCAGCGATATTGCGGTGCTCCAGCGTGCCATGCGCGCCATGGACAGGAAATTGCTGGCCGCCTGGGAGCAACGCAACCCGCTCACGCCTTTGCAAAACCCGGACCAGGCCTTGACACTGGCCAGCATCATTGAAAAGGAAACCGGGGTGCCCGCGGACCGGGCCATGATCGCCTCGGTATTCAACAACCGGTTACGTATTGGCATGCGTTTGCAAACTGACCCCTGCGTCATCTATGGCCTGGGCGAGACGTTTGACGGGAACTTGCGCAAGGCCGACTTGTTGCGTGACACCCCTTGGAATACATACACTCGCAACGGTTTGCCCCCGACTCCGATCGCGATGCCTGGCAAGGCAGCACTGTGGGCGGCAGTGCAGCCGGCGCAATCGAAGGCACTGTACTTTGTCGCTCGTGGAGACGGCAGCAGCCAGTTCAGCTCTACACTGGAAGAGCACAATAAGGCAGTCAACAAATACCAGCGTGGACTCTAGCAACATGGGCGGACTATTTATCAGCTTTGAAGGCATTGACGGTGCTGGAAAATCGACGCACATTCACGCGATGGCGCAGACCTTTGAAGGCCAGGGCCGCGTGGTCACGCTAACACGCGAGCCCGGCGGTACGCCATTGGCGGAGCAGTTGCGAACCCTGGTGCTCAACGACGCTATGGATGCCATGACCGAAGCCCTATTGGTGTTCGCCGCACGACGTGACCACCTTAACCGCGTCATCCTTCCCGCCCTTGAGCGCGGGGAGGTAGTGCTGTGCGATCGCTTTACTGATGCCACCTTTGCATACCAGGGAGGAGGGCGTGGCTTTGACTGGCAGACGTTGTCCCAACTGGAGCGGTGGGTTCAAGGACGACCGGGCGCGGCGGAACCGGATGGAACCGACCACCTGCTACAGCCTGACCTGACGATATGGTTTGACCTGCCGGCCCAGGTGGCGGCCCGCCGTCTGGCCGGAGCCCGCGTACCAGACAAGTTTGAGTCGCAGCCCCAGGCGTTTTTCGAAAAGGTTGCGCAGGGCTACGCGCAGCGCCTTGCGGCTGACCCACGGCGCTTTGCCCGCATCGATGCCAACCAGACGCCCGAGGCGGTGTGGCTGGCGGTAGAGCAATCTTTGCGTGCGAGGGAAATGATTCCATGACAGATCGGTCCACCTCACCTGTCCGCCCGGTCTGGATCGCCGAGCAAACACGGCAAGTGCTGTCGCAACGCGGACATGCCTGGCTGTTGCATGGCCCCTCCGGCCTGGGGCAATATGCGCTGGCTCTGGAATTGGCGCGGGCCTGGCTGTGCGAAATCCCTGGCGAGTCGGGTGCCTGCGGCCAGTGCGGAAGTTGCCACGCCATCAACGTTCGGACCCACGCCGACTTGTGCGTCCTGATGCCAGAAACCACCCTGATCGATCGTAACTGGCCGCTAGGCGAAAAGGCGCAATCGGACATTGACGACAAGAAGCGCAAAGCAAGCCGCGAGATTCGGGTCGATGCCATGCGTGATGCCATCGAGTTTTCTCAACGCACCAGCGCACGGGGCCGCGGCAAGGTGGTCCTGGTGTATCCAGCGGAGCAGATGAATGCCATCACCGCCAATGCGCTCCTCAAAACGCTGGAAGAGCCGCCCGGCGATGCCAAATTTGTTCTGGCCAGTGAATCTGCACACCAGTTACTTCCCACCATACGCAGTCGCTGCCTCGGGCATGCGATGCACTGGCCCGCCGCGCCGGCGAGCCTGCAGTGGATGCATTCGCACGGGGTGGCACAGGGGCAGGCTGAGGTACTTCTCAAGGCCTCCGGTGGACGCCCCGAAGATGCCTTGGCCCAGTTTGGCTCGGTTCGTGAAGTCGCCGCGTGGGCAGATTTGCCACAGGCCATGGTACGCGGGGATAGCACGTACTTCAAGCAGTGGACTGTGCCCGAGACAGTGGACGCGCTTCAAAAGCTGTGCCACGACGTTATGGCACACCAGTTCGGAGCCACCCCAAGATTTTTTGACGCAACCGCCCTGGCTTTTCCGGTCCCGGTGGGTGCGTTGAGTGGATGGAGTCAGTCGTTGGCCAAGACACGCAAGACGATGGATCACCCATTCAATGTTGGTTTGATGCAAGAAGCGCTTGTTGCGCAGGCCAAATTCGCTCTAAACTGTAGGGACTGAGCACAATCCATGAGTACTGCACCTGCATCCACCCCTCGGCCAAGCGTCATTCAGCTTTCCATCAAGGAAAAGGCAGCGTTATATGCGGCCTACATTCCCCTGTTTGCAGAGGGCGGCGTATTTATTCCGACCTCACGGGAGTACGTGCTGGGCGACGATGTCTATGTGTTGCTGTCGCTGCCAGAAGACACACAGCGCTATCCGGTGGCAGGCAAAGTGGCCTGGGTGACTCCGCCAAAAGCGGCAGGTGGTCGCACTCAGGGCGTGGGTATCGTCTTTCCCAAAGACGAGAAGTCGCGAACGCTCAAGCTGAAAATTGAAGAGATTCTGGGTGCGCTGACGGCGTCCGACCGCCCTACCCAAACCATTTGAGCCTATTGGCCACCAAGCCCATCCCACCGGGACGGCGCTGCGCGTTGCCGCTCAAGCAGATACGGCAAGCATGTACACCGACTCCCATTGCCACCTAACATTTCCAGCGTTAGTCGGCCAGATCGATCACATCCAGCGTGCCATGTTGCAAGCCCAGGTAACACGCGCCCTTTGTATTTGCACCACACTGGAAGAATTTCCGCAGGTCCACCACTTGGCCACGCACCACAACAACCTGTGGGCCACGGTGGGAGTGCATCCGGACAACGAAGATGTTGCCGTGCGTGAACCTACACTGTCCGAATTGCTGCGTCTTGGTGCGCTGCCGAGGGTGGTCGGAATTGGGGAAACCGGGTTGGACTACTACCGCCTGGCGGGCAGATCGGTGGCGGACATGGCCTGGCAGCGTGACCGATTTCGGGTCCATATTCGGGCCGCCCGAAGCTTGCGCAAGCCTCTTGTCATTCATACCCGTAGTTCCTCAGCCGACACTTTGGCGATTTTGAGGGAGGAGGGTGAAGACGGCGGGAGCACATCGGCCGGCGGGGTCTTTCACTGTTTCACCGAGAGCACCGAGGTGGCCAGGACTGCAATAGAACTGGGTTTCTATATTTCTTTTTCCGGTATTCTGACGTTCAAGACAGCCCAGGAACTGCGTAACGTTGCCGCATGGGTGCCAGAAGACAGGCTTCTTATCGAGACCGACAGTCCCTACCTTGCGCCTGTTCCGCATCGGGGTAAAACCAACAGTCCCGCCTACGTACCCCATGTTGCAGCACAACTTGCGAGCGTGCGCGGTACCACTCCGGAGCACATGGCAGAGATTACCAGTGCCAACTTTTCCCGCTTGTTTAGCGGCATTTTGATATGAAGTATTACATTAAGTTAATTTTGTATCTATTTGTATTAATTCAATATTCTGTTTCTTTTTCTGGTTCGTATGATGATTTTTTTCGGGCATTGATCCGGGATGATGCTGTGCTGGTTTCCAACCTACTAAAACGCGGTTTTGACCCCAACACGCCGGGCCCGGATGGACAGGCAGGCCTCCTGCACGCCTTGCGACAGCCTTCATTCAAGGTCATTGACGAACTCCTGGCCTGGCCAAATCTCAAGGTTGAAGTTCGTACGGCAGCCGATGAGAGCGCACTGATGTTGGCTGCCATGAAAGGATATGGGTCCGTTTGCAAAAAGTTGATCGACCGGGACGCCGATGTAAACAAACCCGGCTGGACTCCTTTGCATTACGCCGCAACCGGCGGACACGCCGATATTGTTCTGATGCTGCTCGAGCACCATGCCTACATTGATGCCGCGTCTCCCAATGGCACTACGCCGCTGATGATGGCCGCGATGTACGGATCTGCTCGGATAGTGAAGATTCTGTTAGAGGCTGGTGCAGATCCAGTCTTGAAGAACGATGCTAATCTCACCGCTTTGCACTTTGCGACCCTGGCGGAAAGGAGCGATTCTGCGGAAATTATTGGTACTTTTGTCCGGGCTCTGAGCCCAAAGTAGTCGCGCAGGCTGTATTTATACTTTATACGATGTATATTATGTTAAGTAACTGCTCCAGCATCGGAAACCGAGGTTCAGCAGATATCAAGTGACCGAGAAAGTAACAGTTGGCACTGTGGCATCGGCAAACGACGCTCCCAATGCCAGTTCACCCCTACCGTGCAACACGCATTCTTCACGACGCAACAAAATATCTGAACCGGGCGAAGCTCCAAAGCGCACCCAACTACCGTAACTGCTTACATCCACCAACACCAGGCTGCCATTGCGCCACTCTATGCGTGCATGGGTGCGAGACACCCGCGGATCGTTGACTACAAATTCAACATTGCGCACGCGCCCAATGTGAACTGGCAAATCAAACGATTTAAAACACTTGGTGTACCCAAGGTAGGAAAGTTCGATCTCGCGGCCCAGCGCGTCGACCTCGCCGGATGCATAGGTAGGATCAAGATCCCCCTGCATCGTAAGAAAATCGGTGGACTCTTCCTCGCGCCATTCAATCTGGTACACGGTACAGGGCTCGGCACGCCCGCGGATGTTAATCGGGCCCAAAATCCGAAACGTAACGCCTTTGGCCTCATCCACCTTCGCTAGCGCAGCGGCGTTGGCCCATATCTGATTCGGCCCGCTGAGATCACACAACCGGGATGCCACATTGACAGCATCACCATAGCAGTCCCCTGCCACAATTTCAACCTCACCGCTGGCCACACCAATGCGAATCGGCATGCGCAGATCACCTGGTGTTCTCAGCAAGCGCTTGAAATGCACACGCTGAATTTCGACTACGGCTGCAACAGCACTCTGCTCCTCTGAAAACATGGCAAGAACACCGTCCCCCAACGTCTTGACTACCGTACCGCCGTGCGAAACACACTGCTTGCCAATCCAGGTTGTAATCTGGGTCACTGTCTCGGTTGCCCGCGCATTGCCCAACGCCTCAAACACCGCCGTGCTGCCATGCAGATCCGTGAATACAACCGTTGTTTGAACACCCATTCCCAATAGTTCCGATTCTTGTGTAGGTTTAGAGTTTAGGGCATAGCGCAGCTTATGAAAACCAGTCGCAACAAAAACCCCAACCCGGTTTCACGCCTGCACAGGTACCGCCGCACATTCCTGCGCAAATGGTGACCCAACGCCGCGAACGAAGGCAATGTCAGTTTGTTCAAGACGAGCGCACTGCCGCCGATGCTCGCGCGCCCCTATTCGGTCAACTAATGGGAAGATATCCCGCACTTATGCAGTTAAGCAGTCACTGTCTTGCCGGATACTGTCTTTCACAGTTTTATCGTCGAAATTTATTGTGAGAGATGACGATGCGAATGGCTTCATCCAACTGGATATCCGGTGTGCAAACTCTGATGGGGAATATGCAGGCGCATGTGAATACGCGCGAGCAGACCGCGTTGGAAGACATACGTCAAGCCTTGCTTGATTGCATGGGCGAAGTTTCGGCAGAGAAGCACCCGGTGGTGCAGCTTCGGGTAACCCACGCCCATGACCTGCAGGACCTGTGGTACCTGCGTGCGGACGTGATGGTTGCCATTGCGTCGCAGGATGGAGAATCAATCGCGCGCGGCAAAATGCTGCCAATCACCGATATGTTCAATGGGTATTTGCCAAAAGGACTCGCATCGCGACCCAGCCCGTTGGGCGGCTAAACCACGGCGCTTGGAACTAGCCCCAATACAGCAGGACCTCACGTCCATCCACTAGCAATTCCGCGTGCATGCCAACCGGAAGCAAAACCTTTGTGGCAACGTGCCCGTACGGCAAATGGGTCAGCACAGGGGACTTGAGCTGACTTCGTAACCAGGCAACCACCGTCTTGAGCGAAAATCCCCGGTCGTGGGGCGTCAGCTTGAATTCGGTAAATTGCCCCAACACAATCGCCTTTTGGCGCGCAAGAACCCCTGCGTGCAGCAATTGCGTCAGCATGCGCTCCAGGCGATAGGGATGCTCGGCCACATCCTCCAGGAACAGAATTCCGCCCTTGATTTCTGGAAAATAAGGGGTCCCAAGCAAAGAGGTCAAAATCGTCAGGTTTCCGCCCCAAACCACGCCAGGTTTGGCACCAACTTTCACGCTGGGGTGTTGCACTGGCAGGCGCCACCCCGTTCCCTCGCACCGTCCCAGCAACATATCGTTAAAGCAGTCTTCCATGATGTCGTCCGGAACGCATCGCTCACCGTGGCCATGCCCGTCCACCTGTTCTGCGCTACCACCCACTCCAAACCCCTCACACAGGGCGGGACCTGCCCATGTGACGCTGCCGGTTTTTGCCAAGACTGCCAACTGGAACGCCGTGAAGTCGCTGATGCCGACGAACTGCGTGCCGCGCTCGATAGCCCTGGCAACTGCCGGATAGCGAATCTTGCCCAGCAGGCGTGTGATGCCGTAGCCACCGCGCGAAATCAGGGCTACATCGGCCGCACTGGCGGCAGCACGGTGGATGGCAGCCAGGCGCGTTGCATCGTCGCCGGCAAATCGCTGGCTACTGCTGAGTGCATCCGCGTCCACTTCCACCTCGTGCCCAAGCGCCTGGAGGCGCTTGATGCCACGCCTGAAGGCTGCCCTGTCTCGCACCGCGCCTGATGGCGAGTAAATATAGAAATGCTTCTTCACAGTGTCAATGCTGCAAGTGGGCTCTCAGCCAGTCTTTGAGTTGAACTGCCGGCAACGGACGCGCGTATAAATAGCCCTGCCCTTCGTGGCATCCCATCTCGCGCAGCGTTCTTGCCTGCGCTTCGTCTTCAATGCCTTCGGCAATGACCGTCAGATTGAGGTTGCGTCCCAGTTCGATCACCATCGATGCAATATGTCCACCCGAAACCTTATCGCTCAGTTCAGAAACAAAGGCGCGATCAATCTTGAGACGGTCGATGGGCAACTGGCGCAGGTGACTCAGAGACGAGTAGCCGGTGCCGAAATCGTCAATGGCGATGGATATTCCCAGTTGGCGAATCAGATGCATTGTCTCCAGAATGAAGTCCGGATCGTCCATGGCTACGGATTCTGTTATTTCGAGTTCCAGACACTTGGGATTGATCTGGGTGTCAACCAACGCAGCCTTGAGCTTTTCGATGAACTCGGGATGACGAAACTGTATTTGCGAAACGTTGACCGACATACGCAGATCCGATAAACCCATCGCCTGCAAGCGCACCAGTTCGTGACAGGCCATGCGCAGTACCCAGTCTCCAATGGCGATAATCATTCCCGACGCCTCAGCCAGGGGAATGAAACGGTCCGGTGGAACGAAGGAACCGTCTTCATTTCTCCAGCGAATCAAGGCCTCAACCCCCACTACGCGGCCAGTGCTCAACAGCACCTGTGGCTGGTAAACAATGAAAAGACGCTCGCTCTCCACTGCATGGCGCAGGGCTTGCAACAAACGCACTCGCTCACGTATGTCAGACCCCATCTCTGCAGAAAACATGACAAAACCGCCGCGGCGGCTCTTCTTGGCCCGCTTCAGGGCAATATTGGCATCCTTGAGGGCGTCGCGTCCAGACACGCCCTCCCCCAGAATATTGGTCAACCCCATGGTGGCCGTGACGACCATGGAGTCGTCCCCCATAAGGAACGGTTCTCGAAACAGGGACAAAACCGCAACTGGTGCAAGCGACTTTTCTGACCCCATCAACCCGAACGTATCGCCGCCAATACGCGCGAGCACCACTTCGTTTCCAAGTTCCGTCTTAAGGCGTTCTGCCACTGCCTGCAGCAATCGATCGCCCTGCTGGTGACCCAGCGCATCGTTGATTTCGGAGAAGTCGTCGATGTCCAGAATGGCAATAACGTCAGTGCCTTGGCGCTGCGCCACAAGCCGGTCGTCACTCAAATCAATGAACTTGTTGCGGTTGGGCAAGCTCGACAAGCGGTCATAGAACGCCAGTTCGTCGAGCTTTCGAATCTGCTCATAGGCACGCAATGCCGCAGTGATTGTGGCAAACAGCTTGGTGCGGGTCAGCTCGGACTTTGTCTTGTAGTCGTTGATGTCGAAATCATGGATCGTTTCGATCTCGGGTGCATATCCGGGTTGCCCGGTGCGCAAAATGATGCGCAGATCCGAAAGTTTGAGTGTTTGGCGAATGGTCTTAACCAACGCCAATCCGGCATTTTCGTTTTCCATCACGACATCCAGCAGTACCACCGCGACATCGATTTCGTTCTGCAACATTTGGGTTGCTTCGGCACCGGAATAGGCATGCAGGAACTGCAGCGGGCGCCCTAAAATCTTGACACCCGCCAATGCAAAGGTCGTGGCCCGATGAACATCGGGCTCATCGTCAACCACCATCAACCGCCACACCAACTGCTTCGTGGCACTGTCGACGCTTTCATCTTCCAGAAAATGCAAGGTGTCTGAGTCTGTGTGCATGCCAACCACTATTCCTTACGTGTTGCGTTCATTGTGCACCAACAGCCAGAGAAATGTGACTTGACCTCTCTTACCCCCAAAAACTTTTGTCAAGTGTCCGACGGAGCCGACTCGTCACACGGGATAACCCTAGCGCTCAAGCCGCGAAGTGGACCACCGCCTGCCGTGCTATCGCTGCGCCATGTTCCTGCACAAAGTGACCTGCGTGCGCAAGATACAGAGGTGGCGGACAACCGCGCAAGTTCTGGCGCAGCGACTCCATCACACCGGTTCCCAGGACTGGGTCCTGCATGCCGATCGCCATCAGAGTGCGACCCTTCCAACTGGTTTGCCAGAATTCGCGCGCCTGGCGCGAAACCGCAGCGCCTGGCGCATCGGGATGCTGCGCAACCATGGAAGGAAAAGCGCGGGTAGCAGCGCGGTGGCCGCCGTCGGGAAAGGGGGCCATGTAGGCGGCACACTCGGCAGCGCTCAGATGGGGGTTGCCACGCGCCATCAGCCGCGCAATGTCGAACTCGGGATTCTTCGCACACATTTGAGACCAGGCTACAAAACCTGGAGACAAGGGTGCGTCGCCGGTGGACAACGTGGTGTTCATGACCAGCAGACCAGCATAACGGTCTGGACGTTCCATCGGGAGCGTCAACCCGAGCAGACCACCCCAATCCTGCACGACCAGCACGATGGACCGCAAGTCCAGCGCCTCGACAAATTCAAGCAGAACCTGACGGTGCCAGAGAAAACCGTGGGTACTGTCCTTTTTGGGCTTGTCGCTCCTGCCGAACCCGATCAGATCTGGCGCAACCACGCGATGCCCGTCAGCAACAAACACCGGGATCATGGATCGGTACAGGTAGCTCCAAGCCGGGTTGCCATGCAGACACAGGTAAGTGGTCGACGCACTTGACGGGCCAACGTCCAGATAGTGCATACGCAAACCCGCCAGTGCCGGCAGGTTGCTCACATAGTGCGGCTCCCAAGGATATCCGGGCAAGTCCACAAAGCAACTGTCGGGCGTGCGCAGGGCATCGTCCCGAAGCAGGTGTTGCGCCCTCTTCTCCTGCTGTTGCCTGAGGCGCTTGGCCTGGAAAAATTCCTGCAACGTCGCCGAGCATTCCTGTGCCAGCACCCCGCCCGTGACCTGCGTCTGATGGTTGAGTTGTGGCTGGTCAAACAAATTAACGACCGAGCCCGCCGCACCGGTTTTGGGGTCCGTGGCACCAAACACCACACGCGCCAGCCGCGCATGGAGCATGGCTCCGCTGCACATTGCGCAAGGCTCCAGGGTAACGTACAGCACACATCCGTCGAGCCGGTAATTGCCAAGCACTTGCGCCGCAGCCCGCAGTACCACGATCTCGGCGTGGGCAGTGGGGTCGTGCGCAGCAACTGGCGCATTGCGGCCACTGGCAATCACTTTCCCATCCCTGACGACGACGGCCCCCACTGGAACTTCACCCGCCGACCCTGCCTCCCGGGCCTGGGCCAAAGCCCATTGCATGAACGCTTCATCCTCCGAGCTGCTATGCATTTCGGAGCTGCTCACGCTTTATGAACGGGGGCTACAGCACTATTTCTGTTGTCACTTTTCATCTGGTAGGGGCCGGGGCTGTTGTGCCGCTGCTTCAGCGGCGGCCTTGAACTGCTGTTGAATTTGTTGGGACTGCTGCTGCACATTCGCCTGCGGATCGACTTGGACACTTACCGCCGGCGCGGTGCCCGGTGCGACTGGCAACTGGATGCCATTGACCGCGCCAAGCTGCTTCTTGGCCAGCAAGGCCACAATGGCCAACACCAGCAGCAAGCCGAGCAGACCGAAAAGTGATTTCATGGCTGTACCATCACGCTGAACTGACTCAGGTCATGCAGAACGCAGCAAGTTTGTTGCCATCCAGATCGCGAAAATACGCACCGTAAAAATTATCGCCGCGCAAGCCCGGCACGCCCTCGTCCTTACCGCCCAATGCGAGAGCCTTGGCGTACAGTGCTTCGACCTGCTCCCTGTTAGCGGCAGCAAGCGCCACCATCGTTCCGTTGCCCACGGTTGCAGCGCCACCGTCAAACGGTTTCATGACGCTGAACATGGGTTTGTCACCCGCCGTTGCCCAACCGACTCCCCGGTCTGACTCGAAGAAACGCTTTGCACCCATCAGGCCAAGCAGCGTGTCGTAAAACACGACGGCGCGGGGAAAATCATTTGTGCCAACACAGGTATATCCAATCATGAAGGTCTCCTGGGGTTAAGACGGTGGTTCAGGGTCTGAGGGTCAGTGTATGGGCCATGGTTGCCGTGGACAACTGCAACGGCCGGTACTGTACTTCGCTCCAGGCACTAGCCATATCACGGTAGCGGCTGGAAAACACCAATCCACTCTGGCCGGTCTGGTAAACGAAGAGCGAGTTCTCCAGGTTGCTCAGGTCAAACACCGTGCGCATGGACGCAGCATGGCGGCTGGCGAAAGGCATTTTTCCTTCCACCGGCCAGTACTGCCCTACATTAACGGTAAATGCATCGCCGCCCGTGGGCGTCCGCACTTCAAAATACTTGGCCAGCGAAGCAACGCTGCTCAATGGACGGTGGGCACTCAAGGCCAAATGCGCCTTGCCCCACTTCCACTGCGCCACGTCAGTGCCGTAGGCGGTTTGCAAACGGTCGAGCGCTCGATCGAATGCACCATTCACATGCTCAGAACAGCTTTTGGGAGCGCACCACCAGGGGTCAGAACCCAGCAGCGCTTCCTCTACCGTAAAACGGAAATGCCGCTTGCCATACAGACCCTGGAACGCTGCGTCTCCGAGCTTGGGCTGAATCAGGCTGCGGGCTACTTCGTCGGCCCAAGCCGCGAAGATGAGCGGAGCCGCCGCATCTGCGCGCATCACAGCGTCAAAACCTGTGAGCTGGGCCATGGCCTGAGCAGCCAGCGCATGGCTGCTTTGAGCCTTCAGCAATACCGGCAGCAACACTTCAGCGCCTTTGGAGTGCTGGTCAGACTGGATCTTTTGCATGCTGTCCATACCGTGCTTGGGTGTCGCCGCAAGCAACTCCTCAATCCGGTCGAATCGATGCGGCAAAGTGAAATCCTGTCCCAGGAAATACTTGTAACCTGGCGGCGAAATTCTCTGGTTGGCGGTGGCAATCCAGCCCTTCTTGCCGGAGTCTTCAGGCGTTTCAGCCGCGGGAACCCAACCGCTCCAGTCGTAGCGCGCATCCCAACCCGGTGACGGTGCCAGACCCTGGATGTCATTGTCGGCGCGGCGCAAAGGCACCGTGCCCGCAGCCTTGTAAGCGATATTGCCTTCCACATCAGCCAGCACAAAGTTCTGCATCGGAGAATGCCATGATTCCAGGGCAGTCTGTGCCTGCGCCACGGAGTTGGCACGGTTGTACAGCACACCTGACATCACGGTATGGTTGTCTGAATCGAGCGCCGACCAGCGCAGCGCAAGAACATAGCTGCCGGTGTTCAGCAGTTCCTGGTGTGAATTCTGGGCATCGCTGATCACCGGGCCATGGCGCGTGGTGCGCACGTTATGGACGACATCGGGCTGCCCTTTGACCCTGATGATGTGTTTACGGTTCTTGAAATTCGCCCAGGCGGGCTTGCCATCCACATCGGGGATACGGTACTGGGTAGGGTCTTCCGGGTTGATCTGCTCAAGGTACAGGTCCTGCACATCGGGCCCGGTGTTGGTGACACCCCAGGCCAGTTTGTCCGTGCGCCCCAGCACCACAAACGGCAAACCCGGAAAGGTGGCTCCCACCGCGCTGATGCCTGGTGCCTTTAGTGCGGCAAAGTACCAGACCGCCGGGGCGCTCAGCCCCAGATGCGGGTCATTGGCAAGGAGCGGTTTACCGCTGTTGGTGTGGCTTCCCGCCACCACCCAGTTGTTGCTTCCCTTTCCTTCGACGTTGCCAATACTGCCCATAAAATCGGCTGACCATTGCCGCATGTTGGCCAACATGGCTACATCAAAACTGTTATCAGAAACCGTGGATGTTGCGTCTGCAGCTCCTGTTTTTGTAGCGGCTTTGGCATCGCCGCCAGGCGCGGTGCGGTACACGTGCAGGTCCGCATAGAGCTTGGACAGGTCAGCCTTGGCCACCGGTGTCTCCTTGCCATACGGGGCCATCAGTTGCCAAAGGCGCTCGGTGGGCAAGTGTTGCGCAGCGGTGAGCCGTGCGAACTCTGCGCCCCAGTTTCCGCCCAGATCCAGCGCCATCATGATCGCCCACCCCACGCTATCCTGTGCGGTCCACTTGCCCGGTTTGATGCCCAAGAGATGGAATTCTGGTGGAAGGGCCTGCCCCGACGTGGCATGAAACGCGTTGATGCCGTCGGCATAACGCTGCAGGGCTTCCTTGCATTCAGGCGAAAAACCGTCCCACTGAAACTGGGCTGAACGGGCAATACCCAGCGTGCGCATCAGCTTATCTGTCTCCAGCGTGGCAGAACCCAACGCTTCGGAAAGTTCGCCGTGCATGAGACGTCGGTTGAACTCCAATTGCCAGCTGCGCTCCTGCGCGTGGACATAGCCCAGGCCGAACCAGACATCCTTGTCAGCAGTCGCCTGGATATGCGTGACATCCGATGCGTCTCGCTGGATGCGAATTGGGGCTGACAAGCCTTGCACCGAAATCACCCCGTCCATCACCGGGAACGTGCGTCGCACATACCAAAGCGCCAGTGCGGCAACCAGAACCACCAGGGCCAACAGCCCCCACCCCATTCGCCTTAACCACAGCATGAAAAACTTTCTGAAAATTGAAACAACTACACCCTCGATGGTCAACAGGTCATCGTCAATGCCACATTATTATGTCGCCTTGCCCCACTCAGTCATTCCCACTCAATGGTGGCCGGTGGCTTGCTCGATACGTCGTAGGTAACCCGGTTGATTCCACGCACCTCATTGATGATGCGGCCAGACACTTTCTTCAGCAACGCATAGGGTAGTTCAGCCCAGTCGGCGGTCATGAAATCGCTGGTCTGAACTGCGCGCAGGGCCACCACGTAGTCGTAGGTGCGGCCATCGCCCATCACGCCGACGCTTTTTACCGGCAGGAATACCGTGAACGCCTGGCTGGTCAGGTCGTACCAGCTCTTGCCGGTGGCTGTGTCCTTGAAGTTGTGCAACTCTTCGATGAAGATCGCATCGGCGCGGCGCAGCAGGTCGGCGTACTCCGCCTTGACCTCGCCCAGGATGCGCACTCCCAGGCCGGGGCCAGGGAAAGGATGGCGATACACCATGTCGTGCGGCAGGCCCAGCGCTACGCCAAGTTCGCGCACCTCGTCCTTGAACAGTTCGCGCAGCGGTTCCAGCAATTTCAGGCCCAACTGCTCTGGCAATCCACCCACGTTGTGATGGCTCTTGATGGTGACGGCTTTCTTGTTCTTGGCACCACCTGATTCGATCACATCCGGATAAATAGTGCCTTGGGCAAGAAAACTTGCTCCTGCTTTAGTAGCATCCTGCGCAGTCAGTTTGAGGGCTGCAGCCTTGAAAACCTCAACAAACTCACGGCCGATGATCTTGCGCTTTGCCTCCGGGTCGGCGACTCCGACCAGGTGCCTCAGGAACTGCTCGCTGGCATCCACCCGGACCACCTTGGCGTGCAGTTTTCCCACAAACATATCCATCACCATGTCACCCTCATTCAGGCGCAGCAGACCATGGTCTACGAAGACACAGGTGAGCTGGTTACCAATGGCACGGTGGATCAACGCTGCCGCCACCGAAGAATCGACACCCCCGGATAGCCCCAGAATAACCTCCTCGCGGCCGACCTGGGTGCGGATTTTCTCAACCGCTTCGGCGATGTAGTCACCCATGATCCAGTCGGGTCGGGTGCCGCAGATGTCGAGCACAAAGCGATTCAAAATGGCAGCACCCTGCTTGGTGTGTGTAACTTCCGGGTGAAACTGAACTGCATAGAAGTGCCGTGCCTCGTCGGCCATGCCGGCAATCGGGCAGGCCACGTTGGAGGCCATCAGCGTGAAGCCAGCAGGCATCTCAGTCACTTTGTCCCCGTGGCTCATCCACACATCCAGCATGCCGTACCCTTGCGGCGTGGCGCTGTCCTCAATGCCATCCAACAGCCTGGTGTGGCCGTGCGCGCGGATCTGGGCCGAGCCGAACTCGCGCGTCCTGCCCGCCACCACCTTGCCGCCGAGTTGCTGCGCCATGGTTTGCATGCCATAGCAAATGCCCAGCACTGGTATCCCCAATTCGAATACCGAATCAGGGGCCTTGTCGGTGCTGTCCTCATACACGCTGGCGTGGCTGCCAGAAAGGATCACTCCCTTAAGACCGCCGTCCAAGGCGTACGCGCGCACCCAGTCGTCCGACACATCGCACGGATGCACCTCGCAAAACACATGTGCCTCCCGCACCCTCCGTGCGATGAGTTGGGTAACCTGGGAGCCAAAGTCAAGAATCAGTATTTTTTGGTGCATAACAAACTGTTCACTCAGCCCGGTAGTTGGGGGCTTCCTTGGTAATTTGAACATCGTGCACGTGGCTCTCGCGGATGCCGGCGGTGGTGATTTCCACAAACTCGGCCTTGTCCTGCATCTCGGCAATGGTGGGGCAGCCGCAATAACCCATGCTGGCCCGAACACCTCCGGCCATCTGGTAGACGATGGCCACCATGGATCCCTTGTACGGTACCCGGCCCTCGATGCCCTCGGGCACCAGTTTGTCAGCATTGGGGTTGCCTGAACTGGACTCCTGGAAATACCGGTCAGCACTGCCCTGCTGCATGGCCCCGATGGAGCCCATGCCACGGTAACTCTTGTAGCTGCGGCCCTGAAACAGAATCACTTCGCCCGGTGCCTCTTCGGTTCCGGCAAACATACCACCCATCATGACCGAGCTGGCACCGGCCGCGATGGCCTTGGCAATGTCGCCGCTGTAACGGATACCGCCGTCGGCAATCAACGGAACACCGGTTCCGCGCAACGCCGTTGCTACGCTGTCAATCGCCATGATTTGCGGCACGCCAACGCCCGCTACGATGCGCGTGGTGCAGATGGAGCCCGGTCCAATACCTACCTTGACTGCGTCTGCTCCTGCTTCAACCAGCGCCAGCGCTGCCGCCCCAGTGGCAATATTGCCGCCCACCACATCCACCTGCGGATAGTTCCGTTTGACCCAGCGCACGCGCTCGATTACGCCATGGCTATGGCCATGCGCGGTGTCCACCACGATGGCATCCACCCCGGCACGGACCAACGCTTCGACCCGCTCTTCAGTGCCCTCACCCACACCCACCGCCGCACCCACGCGCAGTTTGCCCAGTGCATCGCGCGCCGCATTCGGAAAGCTGGTCTGCTTGGTGATGTCCTTGACGGTGATCAACCCCTTGAGCTCAAATCCATGGTTAACCACCAGCAAACGTTCGATTTTGTACTGGTTCAGCAGGACCTTTGCCTCGTCGATCGTGGTGCCGTCGGGCACGGTGATAAGCTTGCTCTGGGGTGTCATGATCATGCTCACCGGCAAGTCGTAGCGGGTTTCAAAGCGCAAGTCGCGGCCAGTCACGATACCAACCACCTTGCCGCCGTCGCACACCGGGAAACCAGACACACCCAGCTGTTCCGACAACGCCATGACCTGACGCACCGTGTGGCTGGGGGTGATAACGACCGGGTCTCGCAATACTCCTGACTCATAGCGCTTGACCTTGGCAACCTGAGCGGCCTGCTCGCTGGCCGAGAGGTTCTTGTGCACAATGCCGATGCCGCCCTCCTGCGCAATGGCAATCGCCAGGCGGGCTTCGGTCACGGTATCCATCGCGGCGGACACCAGGGGCAGGTTCAGCGCGATATTGCGGGAAAAACGGGAGGCGAGAGAAGTGTCCTTAGGCAGGACTTGGGAGTACGCTGGCACCAACAACACGTCGTCGAAGGTGAGCGCTTTTCCGAGAAGGCGCATGTCAAAGCTCCAAAAGGGCGCATTGTACCCGTGGCCCCCAGGTTTTCATGGACATCGGTCGCCACACAGTGGTCACCGAAGGTCGGGGAAACCCCACCGATTAACTGTAAAACTCCGCAAGATTTTGCTTTGGACGCTACACTTGCACCATGAAATTGCTTAAATCACTTTTGGCACTTGCATTGGTGACTTCCGGCTTCGCGGCCTGGGCCCAATGGCAATGGATCGACCAGGATGGCCATAAGGTCTACAGCGATCGGGCACCGCCTCCCGAAGTTCCGGAAAAAAGCATATTGAAGCGCCCCAATGCCCGCATCCCGGTCAAGCCGGTCGTGACCGACGCACCAGAACCACCGGTGGACGGTGCGGCCGCCGCAGTTCCTGTACTTCCCACACCTAAGGTCACCGGCGTAGATAAAGACCTGGAAGCCAAGAAGAAACAGGCCACAGAGGCCGAAGCAGCCAAGAAGAAAGCCGATGAAGAGAGAGTGACCAAGGCCAAGATTGAAAACTGCGCCCGCGCCAAGCAGGCCAAGGCGACGTTGGATTCGGGGACCCGCATTGGGCGCACGAATGCCGCTGGTGAGCGCGAGATCATGGACGACGCTGCACGTGCCGCCGAAAGCAAGAGAATCGCCGCCATCGTTGCCTCCGACTGCAATTAGCGAGCCGTTCAATACCCGGCTTTGGCGCCCGAGCGGCGCTTGGCGAACAATCCTGCTGCCTTGGCCCCCTGGCGCGTGAACCGCTCGCGGCGTGCTGCCTTGGGATCAACTTTGAGTGGTCGGTACATCTCAACACGGTCTCCCTCGCGCAGAACATGCTCCAAAGGCACTTTGCGACCCCAAACACCTACTTCCAGCGTCTTCACTTCCAGAGGCAACAAATCGGCCAACCAGCCAGTGGCCTGCAATGCCTGCGCCACTACGCTTCCCAACTCCAGCTCCAGCGCGATCTCGCGCACCGTGCGTGGCCCGGGCGAATACACCACCGTTACCGCAATCGGCATTCAGTCTCCATAGACCTGCTGTGCACGCTTGACAAAGGCATCAACCAGGGTGGACGCAATCTTGTCAAACACCGGGCCGACCAGTTTGGCCAGGGTGGCATTGTCAAAACCGTAGTTCAGCGTCAGTTCCACCTTGCAGGCGCGCTGTGAGCCGTCCCCCAAGGGGGTGAAAATCCACTTGCCGTCAAGCTGCGAAAACGGGCCGTTCAGAAGCTTCATGTCGACACAGCGGTCGGCAGTGTGCACGTTGCGGGTTGAAAAGGTCTGCCGCACGCCGCTGAACGTGATGCCCATTTCTGCTGTCATCCCGTCCTCATGCTCCTGCACCACCCTGGCGTGGTCGCACCAGGGCAGAAACTCTGCGTAACGGTTCACGTCAGTCACCAGAAAATACATTTCGTGCGGGCTGTACCAGATCAGAACGGACTTGTGGACGGTTTTCATAGAATGCAGGTCTGCGCGGGATTGTAGTCAAGCCCTGAGGCATGCTTCCAATCCCGACTGTCATCCCCATCTGAGTCATATGGCCAAGAAACCCGCTATCAATACCCGCATTGCCGACAACAAGAAGGCCACCTTCAACTATTTCTTTGAAGAGCGTTTTGAGGCGGGCCTTGTGCTCGAAGGCTGGGAGGTGAAATCCCTGCGTGAGGGCAAGGTACAGCTCACCGACGGCTATGTGGTGGTTCGCAACGGCGAGTTGTTCATCATTGGCCTGCAGATCAATCCGCTGCATACCGCTTCCACCCACGTGAACCCCGACAACGTGCGCACCAAAAAGCTGCTGATGCACAGGGAGCAGATCCAGCGGCTCATCGGCAAAGTAGAACAAAAGGGCTACACGCTCGTACCCATCAACCTGCACTGGAAAGATGGCAAAGTGAAGTGCGAAATTGCCCTGGCCAAGGGCAAGGCCGAACACGACAAGCGCGACACCATCAAGGACCGCGAAGGCAAGCGCGAAGTGGAACGCGCGATGAAGTCGCGGCAGCGCTGACCGTTACGTCAGGTTCTTTAGAGGGTGACTATCAGCCGTCCACGGACTGGCGAAAAATGGTTGCACCATGGCAGCGGTCACATCGTCAATGCGGGCCGGGTTCCATTGGGGTTTGAAGTCCTTGTCAATGGCCAAGGCACGTATACCCTCTACGGTTTCTGTGGCTGCGCCGGTTCGGCTCAGGTGTTTCGTGTAGAAACAATGCTGCACCAGATCGCGCTCCATGCGCAGGTCCTCGGCAAGCGTCATCTTGCGGGCGCGGCGGATCTGCTCTAGCACGACGTGCAGCATGAGCGGACTGCGTTGGCGCAATGTGGCGGCAATGGCACGGGCGGTCTTGGTGCCCTGCGCCTCAAGCGCAGATACCATGGTGGAAATCGACCCCAACCCAAAGGCAGTCAAAATCTTTGCATCAAATGATGCTGCAGCCCCCGTAGAATCGGCGTAGGCAGCTATGACATTGGTAGCAATCCAGTGTTGTACATCGTTCAAAGAAGCACAGTTTTGCAAAGCCGCCCAAAGCGCTGGAAGGTCCGCTGCGGGCACACACACATCGGCCAGTCCCCAGGCCACGGCCTGCTCTGCGCCAATGGTGTCTCCGCTGAGCGCCAGGTATTCGCCCACGTGTCCGGGACAACGGCCAAGGAAGTAGCCTCCACCCACATCCGGAAACAGACCAATGCCAGTCTCGGGCATAGCCATCTTCGTGTGCTCGGTCACAATGCGCAGACTTGCACCCTGACTGATGCCCATGCCCCCGCCCATCACGATGCCGTCCATGAATGCAATATAGGGCTTGGGGAAGGTATGGATCAGGTGGTTGAGGGTGTATTCGACGGTAAAAAATTCGTCCAGAGCCGTATCGCCAGCCAGCGCTGCCTGGTGAAAAAAGCGGATATCGCCACCGGCACAGAAACCCCCAAACAGTGCCTCAGGCGTACCGGGGCGACCCACCTTGTTGCTGCCGCGAATGGCCACGGCAAACACTGCCGGGTTGTCGCGCCAGGCCTGCAGGATTGAAAGCAGCGACTGCACCATGGGCAGCGACAGGGCATTGAGCGCCTTGGGGCGATTCAGGGTGATCAGACCGATGCCGCCCACCACACTGGTTTGAACTTCAGCAATTGTCATCATGGCGCAATTCTCCTTTGATTCCAGCCCAGCAGTTCATTGACCAGCAAGGCACCTATGACCAGCGACCCGCCGGTCAGCACAGTCAAACCGGGGGCCTCCCCCGCACCCCACCAGGCAAGGGCGATTCCAAAGATCACTTCCAGCAAGGCGAGCAGCGACATCTCGGGCGCTTGCAGCACACGAGCGCACAGCACCGACAGCACACAGGGAATGGCGAGTTGACCCAGTCCCAGGTAGACCAGCAAACCCAGGTCATGGGTTGTGGCCTGGAACGGGTAGGCTAACGGCAAGGTGACCACAGCGCTGATGACAGCTCCCACGAAAACAGCAGGAACTAGGTCCACGTCACGGCCCTTGGCATGCGAATGCTGGGTAACGGTCCAGTTCGTCGCTCCGGCCACGGGTACACACAAGGCTACCAGGGTTCCCAGCATTTGCTCACCCGAAACCTGTGCGCCGTACATGATGGCGATGCCCAGCCCCGCCGCTGCAATGGCGACCCAGGTCCGCAGCGCAATTCGATGCCCAATGAACACCCTGGCTACCAGCGCCGTGAACAGTGGCCCCAGCGACATGGTGACCAGCACATTGGCCACACTGGTCAGCGTCAGCGCGAGCATGTAGGCTGTAAACATCACGCTCCAGCACACACCCGATGCCCACAGTGCCGCATTGGCATGCTTCAATTCGGCAAATACCCTGCGACCCCGAAACAGGGGCAGGATTACCAGCAGCGACACTGTGGTGAAAAACGCCCGCCAGAACGTGACTTCAAACGAGCGCGCCGACTCCAGGTGGCGCGTCACCACCCCCGCGGTGGACCACATCAGAGCCACCACCACCATCAGTGCAACCGCGTGGTTGTGTGTGAGTTTCATACAAAGAGCATATGGCGAGAGCGCAATTTTCCGCCGGTCCGCCCCCTGTCGCGGTAGCGCTGAGGCTCTCCCGCGAGAGAAAATTAGCCCCCCCGGGGGGGCAGCGACCCGCGCAGCGGCGGAGCGTGGGGGCTATGTCCTCCCAGCGCGTTTGCGTTCGGTTTCGGTCAGGTGGCGTTTGCGCAGGCGGATCGACTTGGGCGTGATTTCGACCAGTTCGTCGTCCTCGATGAACTCGACACCGTACTCGAGCGTGCATTCGATTGGCGGGGTGATCTTGATCGCATCTTCCTTGCCACTGACGCGGAAGTTGGTCAGCTGTTTGGTTCGGGTGGCATTCACCACCAGATCGTTGTCGCGGCTGTGAATGCCGACAATCATGCCTTCGTAGACCGGATCATTGGGGCGAACAAACATGCGACCGCGCTCGTCAAGCTTGCCCAACGCATAGGTAAAAATTTCACCAGCATCCATGGAAATCAGCACACCGTTCTTGCGTCCGCCAATCTCACCCTTGTGTGGCTCATAACTATCAAAGATATTGGAGATCAGGCCCGTGCCCCGCGTCAGGTTCAGAAACTCGTTGGTAAAACCAATCAGCCCGCGCGCTGGAATGCGGTATTCCAGACGCACGCGACCACGTCCGTCGGGCTCCATGTTGACCAGATCGCCCCTGCGTTCACCCAGAGCCTGCATCACGCCGCCCTGGTGCTGCTCTTCGATGTCGGCGGTCACCATCTCAATGGGCTCGTGCTTTTCGCCATTGATCTCCTTGAACACAACGCGTGGCTTGCTCACCGCCAGTTCGTAGCCTTCGCGGCGCATGTTCTCCAGCAAAATGGTCAGGTGCAGTTCGCCACGACCCATGACTTCGAAGATGCCTTCTTCCCCGGTTTCCTTGACGCGCAGTGCCACGTTGTGTTGCAACTCCTTTTGCAGACGGTCCCAGATCTGGCGACTGGTGACGTACTTGCCGTCACGACCAGCCAATGGACTGGTATTAACGCAGAAATTCATGGTCAACGTAGGTTCGTCTACCTTGAGCATGGGCAGCGGCATGGGACTCAGCGGATCGGTAATGGTCACACCAATGCCAATGTCGGCCAGGCCATTGATCAGCACAATTTCACCTGGCCCCGCCTCGTTGGTCTGCATACGCTCCAGCCCCTCGAAGGTCAGTACCTGGTTGATACGGCCCTTGATCGGTTTGCCATCCAGCCCTTCCATGACCACCACGTCCATCATGGGCCGGATCGTTCCCTGGCTAATGCGGCCCACGCCAATACGACCCACAAAGGTGGAAAAGTCGAGCGCAGAAATTTGCAACTGCAGCGGTGCGGAGGGATCGCCTTCTTGATGCGGTACATGCTGAAGAATGGTATTGAACAGGGCCGACATATCCGGACCCCACTGCTCTCCCTGCGCACCCTCTTCCATCGATGACCAGCCGTTGATACCCGAGGCATAGACCACGGGAAAATCCAGCTGCTCGTCGGTAGCTCCCAGCTTGTCAAACAAGTCGAATGCGGCGTTCACCACAAAATCGGGGCGGGCACCGGGCTTGTCAACCTTGTTCACCACCAAAATGGGCTTGAGTCCCAACGCCAGCGCTTTCTTGGTAACAAAGCGAGTTTGCGGCATGGGGCCTTCCTGTGCGTCGATCAACAGCACCACGCCGTCGACCATTGAGAGCGCACGCTCTACCTCACCGCCAAAGTCGGCGTGTCCGGGAGTATCGACGATATTGATATGCGTACCCCCCCAGGTCACGGCACAGTTCTTGGCCAGAATCGTAATGCCACGCTCTTTTTCAATCGCGTTGTTGTCCATCACGGTGTCGACCACTTTCTCGTGGCTGGCGAAAGTTCCGGATTGACGCAGCAACTGGTCGACCATGGTGGTCTTGCCATGGTCCACGTGGGCAATGATGGCGATGTTTCGGATTTGTTTAATGCTCATGGTTCACTTTCTGCTAACGGTTCAATTCTTCGCTCTTGCGCTTGCATTTCACTAATTTCCACCGGACTTAACAGGCGGATCGGTATCAACTCACCGGCCCTGATATGGGCGGTTCCCAGCAGGGTACGTGGCTGTTCTGCGTACACCGCCACCTGCTCTGCATCCGGCCACGCACCCCGCCTGCGCAGGCCGCTCAAAAAGCGTCCCGCATTGTCACTGTCGAGCGTGACAACTTTATGGGTGGCGATCAGGCTGTCCACCGGCAACAGGCATGCCATGCGTTCGTATTCACTCATCACCTGCAGCGCTTCGAGCGTAACGCACTGCGCTGCTTCAAAATCGCCAGTGCGAATCCTTCGCAGTGCCCCCAGGTGGGCACCGCACCCCAGGGCCTCGCCAATGTCTTCGCCCAGCGTCCGGATGTACGTACCCTTGCTGCACTTTACTTCCAAATTAATAGCTGTCTGCGCAATATCTATGCGGGGCTCCAGCACTTTCAGCACATAAATCGTCACATCTCTGGGCGTCCGCTCCACCTCGATGCCCGCACGCGCATATTCGTACAGCGCCTTGCCGTCCTTCTTCAAGGCGCTGTGCATCGGTGGGATTTGCCGGATCGGTCCGGTGAATTGACGCACCACCTCATCCAACTGAACGGACGACACTTGGATCGACCGCTCAGTTAACACTTCACCCTCGGCATCTGCCGTACTCGTCTTTACTCCCAGGCGCAATACCGTTTGATAGGTCTTGTCCGCATTCAGATGCATCTGGCTGAATTTGGTTGCCGCGCCAAAGCACAGAGGCAAAACGCCCGTCGCAAGAGGGTCCAGCGTTCCCGTATGCCCTGCTTTTTCGGCCCGCAGCAGCCACTTCGCCTTTTGCAATGCCTGGTTACTGGACAGCCCCAACGGTTTGTCCAACAACAGCACCCCATGCACGGGGCGCCGTGTGACCCGTGCACGCGGCGCATTCATCAAACTAGTCTTCCTTGGCGCGCGAGGACACGGCCTTGGCGATCAGGGCATTCATGTCCGCCGCGCGCTCGGTCGTGCGGTCGAACTGGAAATGCAAGGTCGGCACAGTGTGGATGTGGAGCCGCTTGAACAATCCGGCGCGCAAAAAGCCCGCGGCCTGGTTTAAACCAGCTTCACACGCTACCGGGTCGCCAACCAGCAAACTGAAAAATACCTTCGCGTGGGCGTAATCCGGCGTTACTTCAACCGCCTGAATCGTCACCATGCCCACCCGTGGATCTTTGAGTTCGCGTGCAATCAACTCCGTCAGATCACGTTGAATCTGATCGGCCACGCGAAAACCGCGGTTGGGGGTGCTTGACTTCTTTTTCATGCACAAGCAACGCACGCCGCCGGGCCGCCCCATGTCGCGCGTGCTCTGGAGAGCCCAAGCGATGGCGGGCGATGGCCCCCGTGGGCGGCAGCGTAGTGCACGAAGTGACAAGCGTGGTGGCTCATAGGGTACGCGCAACTTCGCGAATCTCGAAGAACTCCAGCGCATCACCTTCCTGGATGTCGTTGTAGTTCTTGATGGTCAGTCCGCACTCGAAGTTTTCCTTCACTTCCTTGGCATCGTCCTTGAAACGCTTGAGCGAATCGAGTTCGCCGGTGTAGACGACCACGTTGCCGCGCAACAAGCGCAACTTGGCCGTGCGTCGTACCAGACCCGAGGTAACCATGCAACCGGCGATGGAACCGATCTTCGATACCTTGAGCACCTGGCGAACCTCGGCCGTACCGATGACTTCTTCCTTCTTGTCTGGCGTGAGCATGCCCGACATCGCAAGTTTCAGTTCGTCGACCGCGTCGTAAATGATGTCGTAATACCGAATGTCGACACCGTTGTTCTCCGCCAACTTGCGTGCACCAGCGTCGGCTCGGGTGTTAAACCCGATGATGACCGCCTTGGCGGCAATTGCCAGATTGACATCCGACTCGCTGATGGCACCCACGGCGGTGTACACCATCTGCACCTTGACCTCGTCGGTGGAGAGTTTGAGCAGCGACTGCGCCAGGGCTTCCTGCGAACCCTGCACGTCGGCCTTGACAATGATGGGAACCATCTTGACCTCGCCGGCAGAAATATCCGTGAACATGTTTTCCAGCTTGGCCGCCTGTTGCTTGGCCAGCTTGGTGTTGCGGAATTTTCCGGCCCGGTAGGTGGCAATTTCGCGGGCACGGCGTTCATCAGCCAGCACCATGAATTCGTCGCCGGCTTGAGGTACTTCGGTAAGACCCTGGATTTCAACCGGAATCGACGGGCCAGCCGTCTTGATCGGCTTGCCGTTCTCATCGAGCATGGCGCGAACACGGCCAAAAGTCTGACCCGCCAGCACCACATCGCCAGTTTTGAGCGTGCCAGACTGCACCAGAATCGTGGCCACCGGACCCCGGCCTTTGTCCAGACGGGCTTCGATCACCAGGCCCTTGGCCATTGCGTCTACCGGTGCCTTGAGTTCGAGCACTTCCGCTTGCAGCAGTACCTGCTCGAGCAACTCGTCGATACCCTGTCCGGTCTTGGCCGACACAGTGACAAACGGGGAACTACCGCCAAATTCTTCCGGAATCACTTCTTCAACGACAAGCTCGTTTTTTACACGCTCAGGGTTTGCATCGGGCTTGTCGATCTTGTTGATGGCCACCACGATAGGCACACCGGCGGCCTTGGCGTGCTTGATGGCTTCCTTGGTCTGCGGCATTACACCGTCGTCGGCTGCGACCACCAGGATCACAATGTCGGTTGCCTGGGCACCACGGGCACGCATGGCAGTGAAGGCCTCGTGCCCCGGAGTGTCCAGGAACGACACCATGCCGCGCGGGGTTTCCACATGGTAGGCCCCAATATGCTGGGTAATGCCACCGGCCTCGCCCGATGCCACTTTGGCGCGGCGAATGTAGTCCAGCAACGATGTCTTGCCGTGGTCCACGTGGCCCATCACAGTTACTACCGGTGCACGCGGCAGCGCTTCGGCGTCCTGCTGCTGCACCTCGTCATCGGTAAAGGCCTCCGCATCGTCCAGCGCGGCAACAACCGCCTTGTGGCCCATTTCCTCCACCACAATCATGGCAGTGTCCTGATCCAGCGGCTGATTGATAGTGACCATCTGGCCCAGCTTCATCAAGTGCTTGATGACCTCGGACGCCTTGACCGCCATCTTGTGTGCCAACTCGGCCACCGTGATGGTCTCGGGCACGTGCACTTCCAGCACGCGCGCTTCCACCGGTGCCGACACTGTTTCGTGATCATCGCGTCCGCGATCGCCTCCGCGCTTTCCACGGGGTCCGCTACGCCAATTGGTAGATCGTCCGGCGCCTGCCCCCGTGTCGCCGCGGGTTTTCAATTCTTTCTTCTTCGCAGGGTCACCCGCCCAACTCGAAGACAGCTTGGCAGATTTCACTTCCTTGCCGGTACCGGCGGTGGCTGCGCCTGCAGTTCCAGCTGCCTGCGCCGTCTTTGCCGGCTTGACCACGGTCGAACCCGCTGCCGGCTTGTGCAAGGTCCCCTTCATGCCAGCCTTTGCCTCGGCCGCCGAAGGCGCTGCCTCGGGCCGCTTTGCAACCAGCACCTTCTTGGGAGTGGACATCATGGACCGAATGGCGGCAGCTTCGGCCTCGGCTTTGCGTCGGCGATTTCCCAAGTCTGCAGCCCGCGCTACTTCTTCGTCAGCGATCACCTTCGATGCTGCGGCCGCTTTTTCACGCACTGCGGTGGCCACCCTGGCCACCTCCACCGGATCGGGTTGGGCAGGCACGCTCTTCAGCGGTGCGGAACCCGATGTCTCCTGCACTGGAGTCGAGTCCAACGCTTGCGGTTCCTGCAAGGTTTGCTCGGCGGCTTTCTCGGCAGCCGCGTGCGCACGGGCTTCCTGCTCTTCACGCTCGCGACGACGCTGCGCCAGTTCTTCCTCCTGGCGACGGATGAACTCTGCCTGGCGGCGCGCTTCTTCCTCACGGCGCGCCAATTCTGCTTCGTCAATAACCGAGGCGGATGCAGTGGCAGCTTCTGCTTCTACCGTTTCCTGGGGTTGATCCGAACCATCTTCCCGACGCACAAACGTCCGCTTCTTTCGCACTTCTACCTGGATCGTGCGCGCTTTACCCGTTGCATCGGCCTGTTTGATCTCGGTGGTCTGCTTTTTGACCAGCGTGATCTTCTTGCGGTCCGCATTCGCAGTACCGTGACTGCTCTGCAAGAAATTCAACAGGCTGTGCTTATCCGCATCGGTGAGGACGTCAGTGGCAGCAGACTTGGCTACCCCAGCCGACTTCAACTGTTCAAGCAGCGTATCGGTAGATTTTTTGAGTTCATTTGCAAACTCGGCGACGGTCGTACTGGACATTTGTTGTGTAACCTTTAGCGTCGGCTTGGCAGACCTTTTGGGCAACTGCTAGCCTTATTCTGAAACTTTTCTTACATGACTATTACTCTTGAGAAGCAGCGTCATTGACAAACCAATGAGCACGCGCTTTCATGATCAGCGCCTTGGCCTCGTCCACAGACTGGCCGGTAATTTCGGTGAGTTCGTCGACTGCGAGATCGGCGAGGTCATCGCGCGTATGTACCGCCGCGTCTGCCAACTTTCCGATCTGCTCGGAAGTCAGCGCACCCAGATCGCGCAAGTCCTGCGAAACCTCGTCCACGCTTTCCTCATGTGCAATTTCCATGGTCAACAGCGCGTCTTTGGCACGGGTGCGCAATTCGTTCACCGTGTCTTCATCGAAGGACTCGATCTCCAGCATTTCCTGCAGCGGCACATAAGCCACTTCTTCGAGGCTGGTAAAACCTTCGGCGATCAGGATATCTGCAATCTCTTCGTCGACGTCAAGCTTTTCCATGAACAACTTGCGACCGGAGTCGGTTTCGTCGGCCTGCTTCTGCGCAGACTCCGCCGCGTCCATGATGTTGATCTTCCAACCTGTCAATTCAGAGGCCAGACGCACGTTTTGTCCGCCGCGACCGATGGCAATGGCCAGGTTCTCTTCGTCAACCACCACATCCATGGCGTGGCGCTCTTCATCGACCACAATGGACGACACGTTGGCAGGAGCCAAGGCACCGATGACGAACTGCGCTGGATCTTCACTCCACAACACGATATCGACCCGCTCACCAGCGAGTTCGTTGGTTACGCCGTTGACGCGGGTTCCCCGTACGCCGACACAGGTGCCAATCGGGTCAACCCGCTTGTCGTGCGACAACACGGCAATCTTGGCGCGCGAACCCGGATCGCGGGCGCACGACTTGATCTCCAGCAAGCCCTGTTCGATCTCGGGGACTTCCTGACGGAACAACTCGATCATGAATTCCGGTGCCGAGCGCGACAGCACGATGGGTGCCCCACGCAGGGTTAAATCGACTTCCATGATCATGGCCCGCACACGGTCACCGGTACGCAAGTTTTCTTTGGGGATCATTTCGGAGCGACGCAGTCGCCCCTCAACCCGACCGCTTTCGACGATCAGGTCACCCTTGTCCATGCGCTTGACGGTACCAACGAAGATGTTGTCGCCACGGGACATGAAGTCATTGAGCAGCATCTCACGCTCTGCATCACGAATCTTCTGCAAGATGACCTGTTTGGCAGCCATGGCACCGATGCGGCCAATCGGCACCGACTCGACCGACTCCTCGATGTACTCGTCGACTTCAATGTCCGGAATTTGGTCTTTTGCCTCAAACAGCAATATTTCCTGATCGGGCAGTTGCAGGCCGGCCTCGTCGGGCACCACATGCCAGCGGCGGAAGGTCTCATAATTGCCGCTGTCGCGGTCCAGCGCCACACGAATGTCGACGTCGCCGGGATACAGTTTCTTGGTTGCCTGCGCCAGGGCCGCCTCAACGGCACCCAGCACCACATCACGCTCCACGTTCTTTTCACGTGAAATTGCTTCAACCAGCATTAACAGTTCGCGATTCATGCCATGACTCTCCTGAACACTCATTTCAACCAAAAATAAAGTTACAAAGGCTCGGTGCCCGTCGCTGCACCCCGCCCCTTGAAGCTGACCAAAGGCGCCAGACGCGCCTCCCGCAACTCTTCCAAACAAAATCCCAAGGCCTGCACCGGGGGAGGTGTACGCTTTTTGCTCACCCGCTGGCCCGGCTTGACTGCAGGCGCATCGCTCCAGACGATTTGCCACCCGACACCGCCATCCGTCAGCGTCAGACGCTCCAGCACGCCCCGAAACTTCTTCCTGTTGGCGCTGACTTGACCGCCTGCGGCTGCACCCATCGCCTGCTTTAAGGTGATGTCAATCGTGTGCCCGACAAAACGTTCGAAATCAGCCACATGGCGCAGGGGACGGTCAATGCCTGGCGAAGACACTTCCAGTCGCCTGTACTCCACGCCATCGACTTCCAGCGAAAACTGCAGTTGGCGGTTGACCTTTTCACAGTCCTCCACGTTCACAAACTGCTCAACCCGCACCCCACCCTCAACCGGCGCAACCCACGGCAGATCAATCGTGATGCGCAACAAACCACCCGCGGAGCGTTCAATCTCCACCAGGTCGTAACCCAGACCGCCCACCGTTTGTTGAACAATTTCCTGAAGCGCCACTTAAGCTCAGCCTACTCAAAAACAATCGACCAAAAAAAACGGGCGGTAGTTACCCGCCCGTTTGGTCGTGAGGATGCATTGTAGCTCAAAAAACTGCGCTAAACCCCTTGATTCTTAAGGAAATCATCGCCTGCAACGTGCCATGAATCACATGCGACAATCGCGCATCTTTTTCGAGGAGTCAGCCCCATGGGTTTTTTGGATGGCAAAAAGCTATTGATCACTGGCGTTCTGAGCAACCGCTCTATCGCCTACGGTATTGCCAGGGCCTGCCACGCCCAGGGCGCAGAGTTGGCGTTCAGCTACGTTGGCGAACGTTTCAAGGACCGCACTACAGAGTTTGCAGCCGACTTCAATTCCAAGCTGATTTTTGATTGTGATGTGGGCGATGATGCCCAAATCGATGCACTGTTCAAGGGCCTGTCTTCTGCATGGCCGAAGTTTGATGGTCTGGTGCATAGCATCGGCTTTGCGCCCCGCGAGGCCATTGCGGGCAACTTCCTCGATGGATTGACCCGCGAAAACTACCGCATTGCGCACGACATCAGCGCCTACAGTTTCCCGGCACTGGCCAAGGCAGCCCTTCCCTACCTGAACGACAAGGCGGCACTGCTGACCCTGTCCTACCTGGGTGCTGAGCGCATCATTCCGCACTACAACACCATGGGGTTGGCCAAGGCTTCGCTGGAGGCATCGGTCCGCTACCTGGCAGAGGCCGTCGGCCGGTTGCCCGATGGCCGCTCCATCCGTGTCAACGGCATCAGCGCCGGTCCCATCAAGACACTGGCAGCCAGCGGCATCAAGGACTTTGGCAAATTGCTGGGTTACGTCGCCGCTTCGGCACCGAATCGGCGCAACGTCACCATCGATGAAGTAGGCAACGTAGCTGCGTTCATGCTGAGTGACCTCGCAAGCGGGGTCACCGCGGAAATCACCTACGTCGACGGCGGCCACAGCAAGAGCATGGGCGTAGCTGCCGATTGATGTTCATTGATCAAAAGGGCATCTGAACCGCGCATCATAAGCGCAGACAGCTATACTATTTAAAGCAATTTCGGCCGCTATTTTTGTTGCACACAGTCGGCGAAGTAATGCACCTTGCCGTCAGGCCCTTCTTCTTCCACCAATCCATGAATGTCCGTTTCAAAGCCGGGGCACTGGGCATTGAATTCCCGTGAGAACTTGAGGTAGTCGACGATCTTCCTGTTGAATACCTCGCCAGGAATCAACAACGGAATGCCGGGGGGGTACGGCGTGACCAGACCGACCGTGATGCGCCCTTCAAGTTTGTCAATTTCGACGCGCTCGGTCTTGCGCAATGCGATGTGCGCGTAGGCATCGCTTGGCTTCATGGCGGGCGTGAGGTCACTGAGGTACATCTCAGTCGTCAGTCGGGCAATGTCGTACTTCGCGTACAGCGTATGCAAATGCTGACAGAGGTCGGCCAGCCCCATTTTTTCGTAGCGTGGACGAACCTTGCAAAACTCGGGGAGGATGCGCCACATCGGCTGGTTCTTGTCGTAGTCGTCCTTGAACTGCTGCAGCGCGGTCAACATGCTATTCCAGCGGCCTTTGGTAATGCCGATAGTGAACATGATGAAGAAGCTGTAGAGCCCGGTCTTCTCTACGACCACGCCATGCTCAGCCAGAAACTTGGTCACGATACTGGCCGGGATGCCAGTCTTGGCAAATTTTCCGTTCAGATCCATGCCCGGTGTGACGATGGTTGCCTTGATCGGGTCCAGCATGTTGAATCCCGCGGCCATCTTGCCAAAGCCATGCCAGTTGGCCTTGGCGCTTCTGCTCTCACCCTTGATGACCCAGTCGGTCGCCCGACCAATCCCTTCATCGGCCAGTTTGTCCGGCCCCCAGACCTTGAACCACCAGTCGTCGCCATACTCTTCGTCCACCTTGCGCATGGCACGACGGAAGTCGAGCGCTTCGGCGATGCTTTCCTCCACCAATGCGGTGCCGCCAGGCGGCTCCATCATGGCTGCTGCCACATCGCAGCTGGCGATGATGCTGTACTGCGGGCTGGTACTGGTGTGCATCAGATAGGCCTCGTTGAACAGAGGACGGTCCAGTTTTACCGTCTGTGAGTCTTGCACCAGTACGTGGCTGGCCTGGCTGATGCCGGCCAGCAATTTGTGGATCGATTGGGTCGAGTACACCATCGCGTGTCGGGGTCGCGCGCGCTTCTTGCCCATGGCATGGTAGGTGCCGTAAAACGGGTGGAACGCTGCGTGCGGCAGCCATGCTTCGTCGAAATGCAGGTTCTCGATGTAGCCGTCGAGCATGTGCTTGATCGTCTCGGTGTTGTAGAGCACCCCGTCGTAGGTGGACTGCGTGATGGTCAGTACGCGCGGCTTGACCTTTTTCGCATCCACACCCATGAGCAGTGGATTGGCCTTGATCTTGGCCTGGATGGAGGTGATCTCAAACTCTTCCTTGGGAATCGGACCGATGATGCCAAAGTGATTGCGCGTGGGCTTGAGAAACACCGGGATGGCACCGGTCATAATGATCGAGTGAAGAATGGACTTGTGGCAATTGCGGTCCACCACCACCACATCACCTGGCGCCACGGTGTGGTGCCACACCATTTTGTTGCTGGTGCTGGTGCCATTGGTCACAAAAAAACAATGGTCCGCATTGAAGATACGCGCCGCATTGCGCTCACTGGCTCCGATAGCGCCGTCGTGGTCCAGCAGCTGCCCAAGTTCTTCCACTGCATTGCACACGTCTGCACGCAGCATGTTTTCACCAAAAAACTGGTGGAACATCTGGCCCACCGGGCTTTTCAGAAATGCCACGCCACCCGAGTGACCGGGGCAATGCCAGCTGTAAGAGCCGTCCTCGGCGTAGTCGAGCAAGGCCTTGAAGAACGGCGGCTGCACACCTTCGAGGTAGCTTTTGGCTTCGCGGATGATGTGGCGCGCCACGAATTCCGGCGTGTCTTCAAACATGTGGATGAACCCGTGCAACTCGCGCAGGATATCGTTGGGGATGTGGCGACTGGTCTTGGTTTCTCCATACACGTAGATCGGCACATCCAGGTTCTTGCGGCGCACTTCCTCAATGAAGTGGCGCAGGTTGAGTACCGCCGGGTCGAGGTCCGGACCGGGTGTGAACTCCTCATCGTCGATCGACAAAATGAAGGCGCTGGCACGACTTTGCTGTTGCGCAAATTGGCTGAGGTCGCCATAACTGGTGACACCAAGCACTTCAAAGCCCTCTGATTCGATGGCCTGCGCCAACGCACGAATGCCCAGCCCTGAGGTGTTTTCGGAACGAAAATCTTCATCAATGATGATGATGGGAAAGCGAAACTTCATGCGGGGCTCCAACAACAGGCCAATAAACAGCAAAGCTGGCGCGAAGTGTAAGTACTAATCGGCAGCTCTCAGGATGTCCGGGCCCCATTTGGCACACAATGTGGTGTTGTCAATACATTTGGAAGGTGGCGACACATGGCTGACACGACGATTTGGTGGCTTCTTGCCGGGGGTGCGGTGGTGGTTGAGTTGATCACCGGAACGTTTTACCTGCTGATGCTGGGTATTGGACTGGCGGGCGCTGCGATATCGTCGCATTTGGGGGCAAATCAGGTTGTGCAATTGTTGGTGGCCGCCGCAGTGGGCGGTGGCGCTGTTGTCGCTTGGCATATCAAGCAAACCACAAGCCCCAGCGAACCGACGGCGCAGGCCAACCCCAATGTCAATCTGGACATTGGTGAGACTGTGCACATCCACGCATGGAACCCGGACGGCACCGCAGATGTACAGTACCGCGGCGCGCACTGGACTGCGATACACAAGCCAGGCATAGCGCCCAGCACTGGTGCTCATCGAGTTGCCGAAATGGTCGGCAACCGTCTATTGGTCGACAAAGTTTAGGGGAATCACGATGGAAATTGCAATCGTTCTTTTTGTCATTGCGGTCATTTTTGTCTCGCGCTCCATCAAGGTCGTGCCGCAACAGCATGCATGGGTCATCGAGCGGCTGGGCAAGTACCACGGAACCCTGACACCGGGGCTCAACATACTGGTCCCCTTCATTGACAAAGTTGCCTACAAACACGTGCTAAAAGAAATTCCGCTGGACATTGCCAGCCAGGTCTGCATTACGCGGGACAACACGCAGTTGCAGGTCGATGGTATCTTGTATTTTCAGGTGACCGATGCCATGCGCGCAAGCTACGGCTCGAGCAATTACATCATCGCAATCTCGCAACTCGCTCAGACCTCTTTGCGTTCGGTCATCGGCAAACTGGAGTTGGACAAGACTTTCGAGGAGCGCGACATCATTAACGCCCAGGTGGTGGCGGCGATTGATGAAGCGGCATTGAACTGGGGCGTAAAGGTCTTGCGCTACGAGATCAAGGACCTCACTCCCCCGAAGGAAATACTGCATGCCATGCAAGCACAAATCACCGCAGAGCGCGAAAAGCGTGCACTGATTGCCGCGTCTGAAGGACGGCGTCAGGAGCAGATCAACATCGCCACCGGTGAACGCGAAGCATTCATTGCACGATCTGAAGGTGAAAAGCAGGCCGTGATCAACAAGGCGCAGGGCGAAGCTGCGTCCATCACTGCGGTAGCCGATGCAACTGCCAATGCCATTGAGCGCATTGCTGCAGCCATTCGCCAACCCGGCGGCGAGCAGGCAGTGCAGCTCAAGGTGGCCGAGAAAGCAGTAGAAGCGTACGGCAAGGTCGCAGCAGATGCCACCACGACCCTGATCATTCCTGGCAATATGAGCGAGGTTTCCACCTTAATCGCGACGGCGATGAAGATGGTTCAAAACAACAAGTAACACCAAGCGCAGAAAGACCCAATTGCAAAGGGAAACTAGGGGTTCTAGGGGATCTGCTTTGACGGTTGGAGACCATTGAAACCTTATCTCTGGCGGCCCCCAGGCGGGATTCGGTATTTGCCACTTTTTCATTGGGGAGCACTTTTGCGAATAGGGCGAATGGCATGGGAGGTTCACACCAACGGACGTTGGGTTATTTTGTTTTTTGACGCGGAATTTTCGCCTAAGTAGGTTTCGAATTTTCGTAGATTTTTTGGTTGCTTGATGCGCCGTTAGTTCAGTCAACTTTGGTTCGTTTCGGCGGTGCGTTCTGGATTTGATGTTCGTCGGCCCGAGATGGTGTGGCACTGTCTGATGGGTGGTTGGCCCTGCATATCGTGTGCTGAAAACCGAAGACAACCCGTACATGCGCGAACGTGGGTGTACCAACAAACTGACTTTCCGGGTCGCCAAACACTTTAGTGACGAGGCCCTGCTTGGGCGGCTATAGGCTAGGCTAGTCCTTGATGTCAACAAAACATTTTGTTAGACTGCGTTCATGGTTGGGGGGGTAGCTCAGCTGGGAGAGCGCTGCGTTCGCAATGCAGAGGTCGGGAGTTCGATCCTCCTCCTCTCCACCAAAAATCTTCTTTTAAATCAAGCACTTAGCGGAAACGCTAAGTGCTTTTTTGCTGGAGGTATGAAAATAGTATGAAAAAGCGTGCCACAACTGCGGCGCCGTTGGCACTATCCGTTCGTCACCCTGACAGCAGTGATGCAACCACAGAGCGTCGGGATTGGTGGCTTCGCGCAGTCGAAACGGCAGCAGCACCTGCCGATAGTCGCCGCGCTCAGGCGCATCCCCGTCTGGCGCGATGTCCGGCCCTAACAGGGTCGCGTATCCAGCCTCGGCCAGCCAGCCCAGTGCTTCCTGTTAAAGTTGGTCTTCGGTCATGGGGTTACTGGCGCTTGGCCCTGCAACACTGCGTTCGAGGCCAGATTCACATAGTAATTGCCGCGACCTATTCTGTGCTTTTGCACAAATCCGCCCTCGGTCAAGGCGTCGAGGTATTTGGTGGCCGTAATGCGCGACACACCCAGGTCGCGCTGCACAAATTCGATCTTGGTGTAGGGGTGCATGAACAGGTTGTTGATCAAATCCTGGCTGTAAAACTTGTAGCCTGCGCGAATGCGCTGCTTGTAGTCAAACAGCGCGGTCTTGATCGCCTGCACCGTATGAATAGTCTGCCCGGCGGTTTGCTCCACCGCTTCCAGCAGGTACAGCACCCAGTCTTCCCAGGTGTCTTCGTCGCGCACGGTTTGCAGCAGGCGGTAGTAGTCGGCCTTGTGGCGCACGATGTGCTGGCTCAGGTACAGCACCGGGATGTCGAGCAAGCCCTCTTTCACCAGATACAGCACATTCACAATGCGCCCGGTGCGGCCATTGCCGTCGTAGAAAGGGTGGATGCTCTCAAACTGGTGGTGAATCAGCGCCATCTTGATCAGTGGGTCAGCATCAAACAGATCGGCCTCGTTGATGAACCTCTCCAGCCCGCTCATCAGCACCACGATTTCAGCCGGGTCTTGCGGTGGGGTGTAGATGGTCTGGCCCGCGCCGTCTTTGAGCGCCGTGCCCGACAACTTGCGACAACCTGCGTTGTTGCGCTCCAACTCACCCTGAATTTCGATGATGTGGTTGCAGGTCAGCAGGCCACTTCCGCGCACCCGCTCAAACCCGACCCGCAACGCCTGGCGGTAGCGCAACACCTCTTTGGCGGCGGGGTTGGCAAACGACTCGGGCAGCACATCGTCTTTGAACAACTCATCGTGCGTGGTGACGATGTTCTCGATCTCGGAGCTGTCCTTGGCCTCTTGCAGCGCCAGCGTGTTGATCAGAATGCCCTGGTTGGGGATGGAGGCCGCAATGCCCTTCAGTTCCGCCAGCTTGCGGCTGCTGCTGGCCAGCTTTTTCAGGATGGCAGGTGCCTCAAACCGGGCGGGGTTGAGTTGTTCAAGCGGCGTGAGTGCGGGCATGGGTGGCCTGGAAAGGGTCGATGTGTATAGCGATTTAGGAATTCTTTACATGATAGGCCGGATGTGTATAGAAAATCCAGTTATTTATACACATAGCCACAAGCTGCTGGTAAAGGGCACCGGCTGTCCCCGATGCTGAGGGTTTCGGCACGCATCTGGGCATCAAATTGGC
>CAIPGC010000323.1 GCA_903864505.1 uncultured beta proteobacterium
AGCTGGGACGCGGCGCTGACCGACATCGCCGGCAAATTGCAGGAGATCGTTGCTCGGGGTCCGACTGCGGCCCAGGCCATCCTTCCCTACAGCTATGCGGGCACCATGGGGTTGGTGCAGGGCGAGGGCATGGCATCGCGCTTTTTTTACAGGCTGGGAGCCTCCATGCTTGAGCGCACAATTTGCTCGAGCGCCGGCGGCACCGCTCTGGTCCATACGCTTGGTGGCAAGCTTGGTATGCGGGTGGAGTTTTTCGCAGAATCGAAATTGATTCTGGTGTGGGGCAGCAACTCCATCGCCAGCAATCTTCATTTCTGGCGCTACGCGCAACGAGCCAAGCGCAACGGCGCCAAGCTGATTTGCATTGACCCCCGGCGTACGGAAACTGCTGAGAAGTGCCATGAACACATTGCCCTGCTGCCGGGAACGGATGCCGCACTGGCGCTGGCCCTGATGCACGAACTGATCCGCAACGACTGGCTCGACCACGACTACCTGGCGCAATACACCCTGGGCTGGGACGCACTGCGCGATCACGCCTTGCAGTGGCCGCCCGAGCGTGCGGCGCAGATTTGCGGCATTGCGGTAGACCAGATTACTGCACTGGCGCGCGACTATGGCGGCTGCCTGCTGCGCGGTGAGCCAGCTGCAATTCGCATGAACTACGGCGTCCAGCGAGTTCATGGGGGCGGCAATGCGGTGCGCGCGATTGCCTGCCTGCCGGCCCTGATAGGTGCCTGGCGGCACCGCGCGGGGGGTGTCCTGCTGTCAAGCTCAGGTGCCTTTGGGGTGAACCGCGCGGCCCTGGAACGCCCGGATCTGTTGGCCGGACGCACGCCGCGCACCATCAACATGAGCACCATTGGAGACGACTTGCTGCGCCCCGCCTCGACCGCATTCGGTCCTGCCATTGAGGCACTGTTTGTCTACAACAGCAACCCCGTCGCAATAGCGCCCGATTCAGGCAAGGTTGTTGCTGGATTTGCCCGTGAAGACCTGTTCACCGTGGTACTGGAGCATTTCCAGACGGATACGGCCGACTACGCCGACTACATACTTCCGGCCACCACGCAGTTGGAGCACTGGGATGTACACATGAGCTACGGCCACACCGATGTGCTGCTAAATCGACCCGCCATTGCACCGCTTGCTGATGTCAAATCCAACACGCAGATTTTCCGGGAACTTGCGGCCCGCATGGGTCTGACCGACCCCTGCTTTTTCGACGATGACGAAACGATGTGCCGCATGGCGTTTGGTGCAAGCGTCGATTTCGATTTGCTGTTGCGCCAGGGTTTTGTAACGCTGCCTGTGCCGGATGCTCCCTATGCCAAGGGTGGGTTTCCTACGCCCTCAGGTCGCTGCGAGTTTGTCAGCGAGCGCCTGGTGGCGTTGGGGTTGGAGAGCTTACCCACCTACGTTTCCAACCACGAAGCGCCAGGAATGTCGCCAAATTACCCGCTTGCCATGATTTCCCCACCGGCGCGCAATTTCCTGAATTCCACCTTTGTAAACGTCGACAGTCTGCGCCACATCGAAGTCGAACCTGTGCTGGAGATACACGCATCAGACGCGCAGGCCCGCTCGATTGGCAACGGCGATACCGTGCGGGTGTTCAACCTTCGCGGCGAGTACCGCTGCAAGGCCATCGTCTCGCCGCGGGCGCGCCCAGGCGTGGTGAATGGCCTGGGCGTGTGGTGGCGAAAGTTAGGGCTTGTTGGCACGAACGTGAATGAACTCACCAGCCAGGCTTTGACTGACATGGGACGCGGTCCTACGTTTTACGACTGCCTGGTGGAAGTGGAAGTCGTACCCCAGGTTTAAGCCATAAAACCGCTTGAAGTCCCCGCAAAATATGCGAAGGCAGCTACACTTTTAGGAGCGTTTTTTTGCCCAGAGAGAGGCGCTCGATGTGGCCTCCATACTGAAGATCTGACGTCCAACTATAATAATGACCGACTGGTCAACAAATGTTGGCGGGTGGCCCACCGACAAAACAACTCATGAGCGACGCAACAATTTCCGCCCCAGAATCCTTGCCAACTTCCGCCAACACCACGTCGGTTCCGACACAACGCCCGAATCGGGCACAGCTAATCCTGCTGCTGGCGGTGCTTGCCATCGGGGGCTGGATGGGCTGGAAATGGTACTGGGCGCTCTCGCATATCAGCACCGACAACGCACAGGTGGACTCGCACATCGTGCCCGTGCTGCCCAAGGTGGGCGGCTTTATCGCGGAGGTGGCGGTTCAGGAACACCAGGCAGTCAAGTCCGGAGACCTGTTGGCCCGCATCGACGACCGCGACTACCGTTCTCGCCTGACGCTGGCCGAGGCAGACTTGGCGCTGGCCATCGCTGGTGCGGGAAGCGCCAAACAGGCCGGACAGGCCGGGGCCCAGGTCATGGCCGCCCGCGCCAACGCCGCCGCCGCCCGCTCGACCATAGAACAGGCCTTGGCCAACGCTGATAAGGCACAGAAAGACCTGGAGCGCACGCGCGATCTGGTCGCCCAAAAAATGCTGTCGCCACAAGCCCTAGATGCCGCTCAAGCTGCTGCCCGTGCCGCGCTGGCCCAGGTGGAGACGAGCAAGCAAAGCGCCAACTCGGCGACGGAGCAAATCACTGCCAGCAGCGCCGCACTCACCGCTGCACAAGCACGCGTGGAGGCGGCCCGCGCCGCACGCGACCTGGCTGCAAACCAACTCGCCGATACCCGCGTGGTGGCGCCTACCAGTGGTGTGGTGGCAGCCAAGAACGTGGAGCCCGGGCAACTGGTTCAGGCCGGACAGCCCCTGCTTTCGGTTGTTCCACTGGCGGACCTGTGGGTTACCGCCAACCTCAAGGAAACCGAATTGCGCGATATCCAACTCGGAGCTACTGCCAGCATCGAAGTTGACGCCTACCCCGGTCTGGTTGTGAAAGGCCAGGTGGAGTCCATCAGCCCGGCCACCGGCGCCCGCTTTGCGCTGTTGCCGCCCGACAATGCCACGGGAAATTTCACCAAAGTGGTCCAGCGCGTGCCGGTGCGCATCCGGGTGTCACAGTCCGAGGACAGCACACGCCTGCTGCGCCCCGGCATGAGCGTGAATGTGACCATCACCACGCGCTGAGGCTGGCGTGAAACCACTCGTCCCCTCACTGCAACGGGTCCAGACCGCTGACCAAATCTACCGCGCACGTTTCATCATTGCGCTGACCGTAACGCTGGCCTCCGTGCTGGAACTGGTGGACACCAGCATTGTCAACGTCGCCATACCGCACATGATGGGAACGCTTGGC
>CAIPGC010000324.1 GCA_903864505.1 uncultured beta proteobacterium
CCGGGTGGGTGTTGCCGAGAAGCGCGACATCTTGAACCTGGTGATGTACGAGCTGGCGCTGCCCATGCCGCCCAGTGGTCCGCAGCAGCTGGAGCAGCACATGCGACAGATCAATGCGGTGATTGAATTCACGCAGGGGGCACTATGACCCGTGTTTTAGCCAATTTCCAGCAGGTGTATGATGTGCCCGTCAGCCCAAAAAATGGGTTGATCGGGTTTGACAGCCTGAAGATCGCAGCGGCCAAAAGCCGCTACCCCGCACAGGTTTGCGGCTTTTTTGTTCGTGCCCCAGTTTTGGCGGCTCGGACGGGAGGGCGCAAGCCCTGCCGGTCAAACAGCCTCCGCTGCGGTCCCGGTCTGTCAACCCGTTCGAGCTGCCTCCTCCGTTTGACAGCGGGAGAGGCGGTTGTTGCAAACCGACCGAACTGGAGGCCACTCATGGCACGTACTCAAACCGCACCGGCAAGCGCTGGCGCTACTTCCGTTTCTCCCGACCATTTGGAGCTGCTGCACGACGTGCACAGCGACGCGCAAGGCATCCGTCTGGCGATGGCCAGCCTCATGGAGCTTCTGCGCGGGTGTGACCCGGCATACCAACTCAGTGCCGGTGGCCTCGAATCCATTTTGGAGCCAATTTGGGGCTGCATGGAAACGCTGTGCGGCGATCTGGACACGGCGAAAGGCAGGGTAGACCTGTGCTGAACCATTCACAAGACCCAAAGATCCACGAGAGATTTTTTGCGATGGTCGACGTGTCTGGAGATTGCTGGCTATGGACTGGCGCTCTGGACCACAACGGCAGCGGCATGTTCTCGGTCGGAGGTCAATTCGATGCCAGCGGCAAGAGGCGCAATTCAATGATGCTGGCGCATCGCTTTGCATGGGTGGCCCAGCAAGGCCCCATTCCTGCCGGGGCTGGCCATCACGGCACCTGCGTTCTGCATTCCTGTTTGAACCTTAACTGTGTGAACCCGGCGCACCTTTATCTTGGCACAGCTCAGGATGCCGTGACAGCCATGGACGAACGTGGACGGCGGGTCAATGCGCCGCTCATGGGCGACGCCCATGCAAACGCAAAGCTGACCGAAAAGGATGTCCGGGAAATTGTTGCCCGGTTCCGTGAAGGAGGCATCACCCAAAGGCAACTCGCTGCAATTTATGGGGTCAGTCACGCCACGGTCAATCACATCTTCACCGGGCGGCTGTGGTCGCACCTTGGATTTGTGGCCAAAAAAGGATTTAAGAAATGAAGGTGTACCTGAGTGGCCCATGCACGGGCCTGCCTGATTTCAATTACCCCGCCTTCAATGCTGCCGCTGCCAAGTTGCGTGCGCTCGGGCTTGAAGTACTTAACCCGGCTGAGAATCCAGCCCCCCCCTGTGGCACCTGGACCGGTTACATGCGCATGGCGCTTAGGCAATTGGTTGAGTGCGATCGCATTGTTTTGCTGCCGGGGTGGAGCGACAGCAAGGGCGCACTGATAGAGCGCAGTCTGGCACAGGCGCTGGGCATTGAAGTGGCGCATTACCTGGACGCTGCTGGCGCACCGGTGGTGCCGCTGATGACGGCATTTGAAGATGAATGCCAGGTTGCGGACGACGCGACGCCTGGTTTCTTCTGGGGGCATCTATGAGCAGCATGAAAAAGTTTGTGGTGCAGCTGCATCGCCGTGGCGGCAAGACCAAGGGCCGCATCGAGGTGCAGGCCAATTGTGCCAAGCATGCCGAGCGCGTGGCCGTGGCGCAGACGATTGAGGTGAGCTTCCCGGATTCAAAGCCGGGGAATTGGGTGGTTGATTCGGTGAAGGAGGTTGCATGAGTACGAGCAGCGTCACAAGCCCGGTCACCAGAGAGACCTGTGCCTATGTGCGAGATAAGG
>CAIPGC010000325.1 GCA_903864505.1 uncultured beta proteobacterium
AGGCCCTGCACCACCTGCAACTCGATGAAATCGACCAGCAGAATCGAATTCCGAACAATGATGCCCGCCAGCGCAATCATGCCGATCATGCTGGTGGCAGTGAACTGCGCGCCCATCAGGGCATGGCCCGGCATGACCCCGATGATGGTTAGTGGAATCGGAGCCATGATGACCAGCGGTGTGAGATAGCTCTTGAACTGCGCCACCACCAGCAGGTAAATCAGAATCAGGCCCACGCCATAAGCGGCTCCCATATCGCGGAAGGTATCGTAGGTAATTTGCCACTCACCATCCCACTTGATGGCGTACTGCCGGTAGGGGTCTGAGGGTTGGTGAATCCAGTACTCGCCCATGGTGCCACTCCGGGTCTGTGCCTGCTTCTCGAGTTGACTGCGAACCGCAAACAACCCATATAGCGGCGAGTCGAGCTTGCCAGCCATATCGGCCATGACGTAGCTCACCCCTTTCAGATCCTTGGTAAATAGCGGCTTGTCGATTACGCCACGTTCCACCTGCACCAACGCAGAGAGCGGCACCAATTGTCCGTTGGCAGCCCGCATCGGCAAGGCCAAGATGTGCTCCAGCCCGACTTGGCTTTCCCGGGGCAGTTGAATGCGCACTGGCACCGGGTACTTGGATTGACCGTCGTGCAGGTAGGCTGCATTGGCCCCCGACAGGGCAGACGATACCGTCTGCGCAATCGCCGCCACCGGTATGCCCAGGGACTCGGCGCGCTGTCGACGCACACGCAAGAAGGCTCGAGGTGCGTCTTCAAGCAAGCTGGTATCGGTGCCCACAATGTCTGCAGTCGCACCAAACGCCTTCGCCACCTGCATCGTCAACTGCTGCCGACCTTTCTCATCCGGTCCATAGACTTCTGCCACCAGCGGCGACATCACGGGCGGACCCGGTGGAACTTCGACCACTTTAATGCGTGCACGGTGCTTGAGACCAATCGCCTCCAGCCCAGGACGCAGGCGCTGTGCGATGGTGTGGCTCTTTTCGCTACGGTGGTGTTTGTCCACCAGGTTGACCTGCAGATCGCCCTGCTCTGCCTCGGCGCGCAAGTAGTACTGACGTACCAGGCCATTGAAGGTGATCGGCGATGCCGCCCCCGCATACGCCTGCAGGTCACGGACTTCGGGCTGTTGCGCCAAATGGGCACCTAGCTCCTGCAATGCAGCCGCGGTGTCTTCGAGCGGAGTTCCAGCAGGCATGTCGACCACTACCTGAAACTCGCTTTTGTTATCAAACGGTAGCATCTTCAGCACCACCCACTGCACCATCGTCAAGCCCACGGACAGCATGAGTGCAACAAGAATGCCGGCCAGCAACAGCCAGCGCTTGCGCGCGCTGTTGAGAAGCGGGAGCAGCACCTGTTTGAACGCCAACTGCAGCCGCCCCTCGGGGAGCGCCTCGGGCGTGTCGTAGTCGCATGGCTCATCGGGGGTGGGCTTGTGGTGAATGACATGCGGCTTCATGAGCTTGAGTGCCAACCAAGGGGTAACCGTAAACGCGATGGCCAGAGATATCGCCATGCCCAGACTCGAGTTGATCGGAATCGGGCTCATGTAGGGTCCCATCAGGCCCGATACGAAAGCCATCGGTAACAGAGCCGCAATCACCGTCAACGTGGCCAGTATGGTCGGTCCTCCTACTTCATCGACCGCGCGGGGAATGATGTCCCTGAGCGCTGCCGCAGGGGTAAGCTGTTGGTGGCGGTGAATGTTTTCCACCACCACGATGGCATCGTCAACCAGAATGCCAATCGAGAAAATCAGGGCAAACAGCGACACCCGGTTGAGTGTGAAGCCCCAGGCCCACGAGGCAAACAGGGTGGCGGTCAGCGTGAGGATGACGGCAGCACCAACAATGACCGCTTCGCGCCGCCCCAATGCAAAGCCGACCAACAAAATGACGGAGCCGGTCGCGAAAGCCAGTTTCTGGATCAGCTTGTTCGCCTTTTCAGCGGCAGTTTCTCCATAGTCACGCGTCACAGTGACTTCCGCATTGGCCGGTATGACGGAGTTGCGTAAGGTGTCCAACCGGGCCACGACAGCACGCGAAACATCCACGGCGTTTTCGCCCGGTTTTTTGGTCACACTAATTGTCACTGCGGGAAATGCCCCGCCTGCGGCTGCGGTGGCATCTGTTGTGCCAGAGCCGGCATCTGCAGAATACGCCGCACCAGGGGTAAACCAGACATAGCGCTGCGCCTGCTGCGCCCCCGTATCTATGCGAGCAACGTCGCGCAGGAACACCGGCTTGCCTTGGCTGACTCCCACCACTAAATCGCCCACATCCTGTGCGGACCGCAAGAACTCCCCGGCTTCCACCGTCAGCATTTGCGATGCGGAACCCACTTTTCCGGTTTCGAGCACAGCACCCGCGGGCATACCAGAGTTGGCAGCTCCGAGTATTTTCTTGAGAGCCAGCAGGTCCACCCCGCGCTCGCGCAGTCGGGTGGGATCGAGGTTCACCTGAATCGACCGCCCTGGACCGCCCAGAGTTTGCACCTCGCGCACCCCGACCACGGCCTTGAACTCCACTTCCACCGAATGGGCTATGGACTCCAGGTCCACCGCCGGCAGACCCGCCTTGCTCCATAAGGTTACGGCCACTACCGGAACATCATCGATGCCCTTGGGCTTAACGATCGGAGTCAGTGTTCCCAGGTCCGATGGCAACCAGTCCTGGTTGGCGTTGAGCACGTCGTACAGGCGGACCAGGGCCTCCGTACGCGGGACCCCCACCTTGAACTGGACTGTCAGCACCGCCAGCCCGGGCCGAGAAACAGAGTAGGTATGTTCTATGCCTGCGACTTGGCCGAGTACCTGCTCGGCCGGACGTGCCACCATGTTTTGTACGTCTGCGCTGCTTGCCCCAGGAAAGGGGATCAGCACATTGGCCATGGTCACATTGATCTGCGGCTCTTCTTCGCGCGGCGTCACGAGCACGGCAAACAGGCCCAGCAAAAGGGCTACCAGCGCCAGCAATGGCGTCAGTGCGTTGGCTTGAAACGCAGCCGCAATGCGGCCGGATATCCCCAATTTTTCAGTTTCCATGACCACTCACTTCGTGCCGGAAATCGGTTTGGCGTTGGCCATGCCCGCCCGAATCGCATCCAGGGCCACCACCTCGCCCGCGGCCAAGCCCGCCTGAACTTCGACTCCATCAGGACCTGCATTGGCGCCAACACGGACCGCGCGCAGCGAAAACATATTGGAAGACACTACGTACACGGCAGTAAGTTCTCCGCGCCGCACAATGGCCGTTTCGGGCACGAGTAGTTTGGATGTTGCACTGGCCAGCATCTGAGCAAAGCGGACACGAACCTGCTGACCCGGGACCAAGGATGCGGTTTCCTTTCCAGGCAGTTCCAAACGCCATTCCGTAGTTTGCGACACCGTGTCGGCCGATGGCACCGCGCTGCGCCCGATGGGGTTGACTTTTTGCGATATGCCATTGCCGTCATCGATCTGCACTTCGGTCTGTGACGCAGTGCGAACCTCCTGTGCGCGGGACGCAGGCACCTGCACCACTGCGCGCAGGGGTTGGGGTGCATACACGGTCAGCAAAGGTTTTCCTGGGACCGCCAGTTCGCCCGCCTCAGAGTGGGTTTGCAACACCCATCCGTCAAATGGTGCCGTAACCCGCGTGAAACCCTGTGAAATACTGGACTGGCGAGCCACCGCGGTCGCTTGGTCACGCATCGCAAGCGCGCCCTTGTGCTGAGCATCGGCACTATCCAGTGCAGCCATGCTGACAAACCCCTTGCTTTGAAGGTCCCGCGTGCGCTCCAGACTGGCCTGGGCATTGCGCAGTTCGGCTTCTGCCTGGTTAACTTGTGCCAGACTGCGCTGCAATCCTGCTACCGATTCCCGATCATCAATAGTTGCCAACACCTGGCCGGACTTCACCCTGTCTCCGGCTTTGGCCAACAGCGTGGCAATTCGTCCTGACGCTTGCGCCGCGACGGTGCTTTGCTTCACGGGTTGAATAGTCCCGTCGAGGTAGAAGAAAGCACCGACCGCCTTCGCCTGAACCACCACGGTTGGTACCCCGTTGGTTTGCGCCCAACCTGGGACGGAACAACATAGCAGCACTGAGGCGATCAACAGCCTGCTACCGACTGACGGCGCCGGCAATGTGTTCTGCCCATTACGAAATACGGTCGAATTCATCAGATCTCCTTGATACCCCACCTAGTATATAGGAATACTGTGCGGAGTATCAATAGCAGTCACACAACTTCAGCGGCGATATATCCGCCTTTCCCTGCGGATACACTGCCCTGATGCGCAATTCCGACCCCAAACCTAGCTCAACACCGCGCCACGGTGATGAGAGCACGCGGGCGATAAAGGACTTTGTTCTGAGCGGACGTTTCTTGGTGTACTCCTTTTTTTCGACCATAGGGCTTTGTGTGGTGGTGGTGATTGGTTCAATTGTTCTGAATGCCATCAATAACCGCGGACTCATTCCTCCACCCAACACTCTGGACCGCTACGAGTGTGCGGGTTTCAATGTGCCGTTCACCTTGCACTACCTGCACGGGACAGACCGCATTCAGATCAAGTCGTCCCTGGGGCTATTGGAGGGAACTGTTCGGCAGAACCAACTGGACTGGGCCAGTTTTTCAAAGGACTCCTCCATGCTCGGCTTTTTGCCCCCAACAGATATTTCATTTGAAGATGCAAAATCGTTGCGAATCAATGGCCCGGGCTACTCTGATATTCGCTGCGCCATTTCGGTCGAGCACGGCAGCCATCGACGAGCCATTGTTCAGTGAAATCGCGAGTACATGCCTAGGTTTTCCGCGATCTGCATAGCTCTATTGGGTGCGCTCACATTGGCCGCGTGCTTCGGACCCGCCAAGGACACGCACCCGAACCAAGTCCTCACCAAGCGCAATGCCTTGTTTAAACAATTTACCCGGACACTGGAACCCATGGTGGTAGTAACCAATGGGCGCGGCGAATACGACAAAGAAACGTTTCTTGCGCTCGCTCAGGATCTGGAAAAACTATCCACGAAACCCTGGTCCTACTTTCCGCAGGACGGCAATTACCCGCCAACTCGGGCCCGACCTGAAGTCTGGTCCAACCCCGCAGAATTCAAACAAGCCCAGGAAAAATACCGAGCCTGCATTAGTGCCCTAGTAAACGCCGCACAGGGTAACAACCTGGACAAAGTCAAGCTCGCTGTATCGGAGGTGACCAGCAGTTGCAAGTCTTGCCACAAGCAATTTCGCTTTGAGTGAAGAAGCGGCAAACCCCATCATCTGGCAAAGGGTGCCGACTATCGAATTTCAAGGTCCGGGATCACGGACGTCTAAAAACCACCCGCTGCTGGGACCAGTATCTGGAACTTAAACTATCCAGCCGCACCTCCCCTCCCGTAGAAGGAGCGTGCACAAATCTCCCCTGGCCGACGTAAATTCCAGCATGGGTTGCATCCCCGCTGGGGCCGAAGACCACCAAGTCACCCGTTCGCGTGAATTGCGCCTGTACCGCCTCTCCCCAGTCTTTCAGCATGAAAACCGTCCGTGGGGTCAAGACTCCGGCCCGGAGCCTGTACACGTGCTGAATCAGACCGCTGCAATCAAAACCGGTCTGTGGTGTATTTCCGCCATGCCGATAGGGAGTTCCCACCAAACTGAGCGCGTAGATGGTCACATCATTGGCTTGCTCCAAGGAAAGTCGGGTCGCGACCTCGGCGACAGGTGCCACTGCTAACATTCGCTGGTCCTGAGGCACAGTCGAACACCCACCAATAGCAAAAAGAACAGCGGCACCGGTTGCCACCAGGTTGAGCCTCTTCGAGTCACATTTGGCAGCGCCGTGTAGTTTGGCACGAACCGCCGTTTTGACGATCTGTCCCCGTCCTGCGTGACTGCGATACAGCACCATTACTTTGAGATTGGTTCAAATCGCACAGTACGCATTCCATGCCCTCGGTGAGGATTCTGCCTGGTGCGACCGTCAGGGATCGAACCTGAAACTAAGGCTTCGGAGGCCTTAATGATATCCATTTCACCACGGTCGCTAGCCCCTCATTGTAAGCGGCGAATATGGCCGGGGAAACGTACAAAATGCACAGAAGCAGACCGACCCACCTGAGGGTATGCGGATGCAGCTCCACGCACGCGCCGGCAAGCAAGCTCATTTGTGAGCCACGCTGCACTTCAGTCAACCAGCACTGACAGGTCGGCCACGACAAAACCGTGACCTGCCTCACGGGCCAGGCTCTGCACATCCCGGTCCAGCGCTTGGCGTTGCTGCTGGCGTGCCCAGAATACCGGTCCACCCTCCCAGCGCGGAAAACCGTAGCCTTGCACCAGCACCACGTCGATGTCGCTGGCGCGACTGGCCACCCCTTCTTGCAGCAGCAACGCGGCCTCGTTGACCATGGCCAGCAGTGCGCGGCGCTGGATCTCTGCAGCACTGAGTGTGTGCCTGGCAATACCACGCTGGAACGACGCCTGGTCAATGAGGCCACGCACCACACCATCGGTAGTTTTGCACTGCTTGCCATCGGTGTAGGTGTAGTAACCGGCACCCGCCTTGCGTCCCAGGCGACCCTTTTCACACAGGTGGTCGAGGATAGCCACATAACGCTCGTCGGGGTGGCGCGTCGGGGCCTGCGCCTGCCGCATGCGCCATGCAATATCCAGCCCCGACAGGTCCGCCACGGCAAACGGCCCCATGGCAAAGCCCAGATCCTGCAAGGCGTTATCGACATCCTCTGGCCAGGCACCGTCTTCGAGCATGAACTCACACTGCTTGCGGTACGCGTTGTAAATGCGATTGCCAATGAACCCGAAGGCGTTTCCCGTGAGCACCGGTAGCTTCTTGAGGGTCTGGCCCAGTGCCATGCCGGTGGCCAACACCTCGGGCGCAGTGTCTTTACCGCGCACGACTTCCAGCAATTTCATGACATTGGCAGGACTGAAGAAGTGCAATCCCAGCACGTCCTGTGGCCGAGAGGTGGCCTGTGCAATGGCATCCACATCCAGATACGAGGTATTGGTGGCCAGAACGGCCCCGGTGCGCGCGTGGGCATCGATCCGTCTGAAAACGTCTTGCTTGACAGCCAGATCCTCAAACACTGCTTCAATGATCAAGTCCGCCTGCGCTAGCAGTGTCCAGTCAAGGGAGACTGTTAGCCGATCTTCGGCGCCCTGGGCCACGGACGCGCTCATCTTGCCCGCTGCAACCCGCCCCTGGTAGTGCTCGCCCACGCGCCGTCGACCGCGCGCCAGTGCCGATTCATCCTGTTCCAGCAGTACGACTCTTAAACCCGCATCGAGCGCGCAGATGGCGATGCCAACACCCATGGTTCCTGCACCAACAACTGCCATCACGCTGACCAGTCGGGGCGCGGTCTGCAGATCTGCGGGCAACTGGGCGGCATCACGCTCGGCAGCGAACTGGTGCTGCAATGCACGTGATGCCGGGCCGGTTTGCAGTTGCACATACAGCTCACGCTCAAGGCGCAGTCCTTCCTGCCAGTCGAGCGCGACCGCTTGCAGCGCGTCGAGCACGGCGATACAAGCGGGCTGTAGACGTTGGCGCGCGGTGAGCTTGTCGCGCCACGCTTGGACGAATGCCTGGACTTGGGCTGCGTTGAGCACGCGGTCGCGCGCACGGGGCAGGGCTGCAGTCATACCGGCAAATTGGGCTGCCTGCTCGATCGCCGCTTCAATCAGGTCCTGTTCCACCACCTTGTCCAGCAGGCCCGATGCCTCAAGCTGCTTTGCAGTCTGTGGTGTGCCGCTCTGCATCAACTCCAAGGCAGTCTGCAGACCCACCAGGCGCGGCAGTCGCTGGGTTCCGCCAGCACCAGGAATCAAGCCGAGGTTGATTTCTGGCAGGCCCAGCCTGGCGGTTTCCAGAGCGACCCGTCCATGGCAAGCCAATGCGAGTTCGAGTCCACCCCCCAGCACCACGCCACTCATTGCGGCGACCACCGGCTTTTGGCAAGCGTCCAGACGCCCAATCACAGTCGCCAGCGTGGGTTCCGCACTCTGCAGTAGCGTTCCAAACTCATTGACATCTGCACCGGCCGAAAACGCATCGGGACTCCCAACCAGTACGATGCCACGCACGTCGGGGTCGGCCTGCGCACGGTCGAGGTCGTCTGCGATTTGCTTGCGCAGCGCAACGTCCAGAAAGTTCAGCGGCGGGGTCCGCAAGGTGATGACAGCAATGCTGTTGCGAATTTCAATCATTTTGTGGTCCAGAGGCACCGTTTTGTTCAGGTGGTGGAGGCATCGGTGCTTACTTTTCGGGGGCCAAAGATCTATTCAGAATCTCCAGCACCATGTGAAGATCTTCAATCGGCACCTGGCCTGGGGCGGAGGCTGCGTCACCGATCGCAAAGCTCATGGCCGACCCACAGGTCCAGCCAAACAGCCGTGTCAGTGAACCATAGGCACCCATAGACATGCTGACCAGCGGGATATCGAGCTTCTGGCTGGATTCCAGCGTTGCTGACAACACCGTCAACACATCTTCGAGGCGCTGCGGCATGACCGCCACTTTGGCAATGTCGGCACCAAGGCTTTTCGCAGTTGCAAACTTGGCACAAAGTTCGGCATGGGTGGGCGTAGCCTGGAAGTTGTGAAACGACAAAATGAGCTGGATGCCACTGGCCTTGGATTGGGCGCGCACCTGCGCGACGTGGGCTGGGTCGTTCACCATCTCATAGTCGATAAGCTCAATGGTCCCGCTTTCGATCACGGCGGCATACATTTCGAGCACCCCGGGCTCGTCCAGTGCAATCTTCTCGCCGCCTTCGCGGATGGATCGACGCGTGAAAAGCACGGGGATGCCACCTGCGACTTTGCGGATATCCACCGCCATCGCAATCACTTCGGCGCTGTTGCCAATGCCTTCAAAGAAATCAACTCGCCATTCCAGCAGGTCCGGCTTCTTGGGCACCACCCGCTGCACTTCTGCCACTATCGCATCGCGCGTGCGCCCCACCAAGGGGGTGCAAATGATGGGCATCTTGGCAGTCGCGGTGTTTTGCCCCGGAAGGACGATGGGTTTTCCTGCGTGCATGTTGATTTCCTCAGTGACCAGAAAGTGCCTAATTTAGCAGGCCCTACCACGGCAACCACAGAGTCCGGATCAGTTATTCGGTACAAACCATTCATGCTCTCCGAACTGCCTGACATTGGTAGTGCAAAATTTGGCCAACGCTCGAAATGCACCTGCATGTTTATACAACCTAGCACCCCTTTGACGCTCGCACGATGTGAGAACCTCTCCCATGGGCTTGGTGTGCGCGGCCAGCGCATCGTCCGCGCGCTGGTATTTTGTAGCCCAGCAGCCTGCGCACCTTACCAGGTCAAATCCGATGGGTAACTCGATGCGCCGCTTTTACCTCTCCAGTTTGCTCGCCTTCACTGGCGGGCACATGATCAATTACACCGTGATCCTCTACCTGCAGGAGAAGGTGGGGTCGGATCTCCTGTCGGGCATCGGCTTTGGCCTGTCGTTCGGAAGCTCCATCGTCTTTGGCTGGTTTGCCGGGGTGCTGTGCGACCGCATTTCTCCTACCCGGGTGATCCACGCAGCGCAGGCACTCTTTCTCTTCAGCCTTGCATGCCTGTGGTGGACCGATGCTGAAGCCAGCGACCAGTCACGGGTAGCGTGGACCTTGTTTTCCGCCTTTCTGAGCGGCCTCGCGTGGTCCTTTGTCGGACCCGCGCGCCTGGCAGCACTGGGGCAGATTGCACCAAATGACAAGCTGCGCCCCGCCACCATAATTTTCAATCTGCAAGTGCTACTGGGTTTTGGACTGGCTCCTGTAGTGATTGGCCTGGTACGCAGTCACTACGGCTGGCCAGCAGTATTCTTCACCGGCATGGTTCTTTTCTCAGCGTCCTCGCTGCTGTTGCTTGGAATTCAAACCCGAGGCAGCGATCGGCCGACTCAGGGAGTACTGCAGGAACTGCGACAGGGCTTTGGGGCGGTAGGTGCCAACCCCTTGCTCACGCAACTGATCCTGGCCTCCATAGTGGCTTACGCCATGACTGGGCCCATGCAAGTCCTGCTGCCCAAACTCGCCCGAGAGGTGCTTGGACTCTCAGAGATCGAGCGAGGTGCCTACCTCGGTCTGATGGCATTGACTTTGATTGTGGGAGGAGTGGCCGCCCTTGTACTTGGCAAGTACCTGCACCACGGCGCCGCCATCTTTGCGGGCACGATTGTCGCAAGCCTCCTGTTTGCGTCGCTTTGCTGGTGGCGCAGCGCTGCAGCATCTGCAGTTGCACTGGGCAGCATGGGAATGCTGGGAGGCATGGTAATCAGCTTCGTCATCGCCGGAATTCAGGGCCAGGCACCCGAGGCCATGCGCGGTCGGATCATGGGTATTTATTCCATTATTTCGCAAGTGATCCCCGCAGCATCGGGCGTGGCAGCCGGTGTACTGGCCCGCTCGGTGAGTGTGACCACCGCGATCTTCATGGCAGGACTCGGGCTGGCTACTTTGGCGCTACTGGCATCGATTGTGATGCCTCAGCTTCGGCGCATGCATGCGTGAAATCGTGGGCAGCCCATGTTGCCCGGCTCCGGCTCACCCGGAAGATCACCACACATGCAACGTGTAGGTCGCCGCTATAATCGGCCGCTGGTTTGCCGGCCCCAAACTTCCCGAGAACTCCATGAGCACCCAAAGCAACGCATCCGCGCATGACGCTGGACATTCCCCAGCGACTGATACCACCAGACAACTGCTGCTGGTTGCGTTTTTTGGCATCGTCGTTCCACTGGTTTTGATCGTATCACTGGTGCGTTCGGTTACGTTTGGAAACCGGACCGCTGTGGCCCCAGAGCAGGTCGAGATGGCGGTCATGCAGCGCATCCAGAAAGTGGGTGCCGTGTCCATTGGAAATTCCGTGAAGGAGACCAGAACCGGCGAACAGGTGTTCAAGACGCAATGCACAAATTGCCATCTGGCTGGACTGGTTGGCGCTCCCAAGTTTGGTGATGCGGGTGCCTGGGCTCCGCGTATAAAGACCGGTTTTGATGCGCTATTGAATTCTGCACTCAAGGGCAAGAACGCCATGGGTGCGCAAGGTGGTGGTGAGTTCACCAACTTTGAGATTGCACGCGCCGTCGTCTACATGTCGAATGCGGGCGGTGCCAAGTTCGCTGAGCCCGCCAAACCCGCCGACCCTGCCGGCAAGTAAATCGGGTTAGCGCTGCACTGCGCCTTGCAACGCCGCCGGGCTGCGTACAAAGCCATAGCACGCGGCGAGTTCTTTGCGGGAGACGACTTCAAGCTGGCAGCGCCCTGATTCGATCGCCTCGGCGACCCGCCCTACGTCTAAGGTGTGGACCAGACCAAACCCCAGCTGTGTCTCCAGATAGGCCCATCCAAACTCGTCGGCAAGACAACGTGTGCATGCCGTGTCTTGCCCAGTGTGTGCCCGGACGCTGAGGTCTTCGCCCACGCGCCACACCCAGGGCGTGACTTCCAGTTCAACGTAGACCCGCTGCGGTCCATTCTGAAAGTACCATTGCCCTAGCGCATCGAACGCATAGTTGCGGTGAATGAAGGCGATAAGTTTGTCGTGCTGCAGCAGCGACCCCTTGGCACCCGGCACTCCACTGGTAAAGGTTCCGACCTCTTGCGCCTGCGCATTGCGCAGATGCCAGTGGCCGCGCGCGTCCAAACCCAGCCAGCCATAGCAGTGGGGCACATTGGGCCATTTGGCCATCGCCTGGTGAACGACGTCATCCATGGAGATTGCGCGTTGTTTTCGCCGTGAACTGCAGCAGCCAATTGCAAACCGCGTCGGGCATGGCACGGTCATGGCCGTTCAAACGCCCTTGTGGAAAGCCGACATGTCCTCCCTGGGCTGGTTGCCATAGTGTGACATGATCGCTCACTTCGTCTTGCCGTGGCAAGCAGGCAGCCGGTATGAAAGGATCGTTGCGCGCGTTCACTACCAACGCTGGTAGCGCAATGTCTTTCATGCGGGGTTTGGCAGACGCTCGTGCCCAGTAGTCGTCTGTGCTCGTGAATCCGTGTACCGGTGCCGTAAAGGCATTGTCAAATTCGTACAGCGTGCGGGCAGCCAGCATCGCGTCGCGGTCAAACAATCCCGGGTACTGGCCAAACTTGCGCAAGGCTCTGGGTTTCATCGAGTTCAGGAACATGCGGGTGTAGACCCGGCGATTAAAGCCACGACCAATGGCATGGCCGCTCGCCGCCAGATCTAGGGGTGCGCTGACCGCGGCCACTGCAGCCACTGTGGTATTCGCTGCTGACCCCATCTCCTGTGACCAGCGCAGCAGTGCATTGCCTCCCAGGGACACACCCACCGCCACGATCGGCCCTCGGTGGATCTGCCGAAATCGTTGCAGGATCCAACCAATCTCTTGGTGGTCGCCGGAGTGGTAGGCACGGGGGGCTAGGTTGATTTCGCCACTGCATCCACGAAAGTGGGACACCGCAAAGGCCAGCCCTTGCGCCCGGGCAATCTCTGCGAAGTCCCGAGCGTAGTGGCTGTTGGATGAGCCCTCCAGTCCGTGGAACAGCACCAGCAAAGTTTGCTGCGGGCTTGGGGGCACCACGTCGAGCCAGTCAACGTCAATGAAGTCTGCATCGGGGGTGGCCCAGCGTTCACGGCAGTAAGCATACTTACGGTTCGCAGCGCGGCGCGATGCTAACGCTGGCCAGATGGTCTGCAGGTTGCCGCCCGGCAACCACCAAGGCGCTACATAATGCATAGCTGCCTGCGCTCTGTTTTCGGGCGATCCAGGTCTTTTTCCACTTATTTTAAGACTGACCGAAAAATAAAACCGCCCGAAGGCGGTAGTGAAATGGCAAGCGCTGAGAATTACTTCTTCTGGCGATACTTACGCAATGCCGCGATCTGGGCCGCCATGATGGCCAACTCGGAGGTTGCCTTGGCAAGATCGAGTTCGCTCTTGGCGTTTTTCACTGCCTCTTCGGCAGCTGCCTTGGCTTCATTGGCTTTTTCGTCATCCAGGTCCTTGCCACGTATGGCGGTGTCCGAGAGAACCGTCACGCAGTTAGGCTGAACTTCAAGCAAACCACCGGCCACAAACACGAACTCTTCCGTTCCGTCCGCTTTTTCAATGCGCACCGAACCAGGCCGGATGCGCGTGATCAGCGGAGTGTGGCGGGGGAAAATCCCCAACTCGCCCGCTTCTCCGGGCAAGGCGACAAAGCGCGCTTCACCCGAGAAGATGGACTCCTCTGCACTGACCACATCCACATGAATGGTGTTCATACTGTTCCTAATCAGTTGGGGACAGAACTCGCCTGACGGCTGCGGTCTTGTCCCACAAGGTCTTTAGACTTTCTTGGCCTTTTCGAAGGCTTCGTCGATGGTGCCGACCATATAGAACGCCTGCTCAGGCAAGTGATCGCACTCGCCATTCACAATCATCTTGAAGCCGCGAATGGTCTCGGCCAGAGAGACGTACTTGCCTGGGCTGCCGGTAAACACCTCGGCCACGTGGAACGGTTGGCTCAGGAAACGCTGAATCTTGCGAGCGCGGGCCACAGCCAGCTTGTCTTCGGGAGCCAGGTCATCCATGCCCATGATGGCAATGATGTCGCGAAGTTCACGATAGCGCTGCAGCGTACCTTGCACCGCGCGGGCGGTATCGTAGTGGTCCGCGCCCACCACCAGCGGGTCGAGCTGGCGGCTGGTGGAGTCGAGCGGGTCCACGGCAGGGTAGATACCCAGAGAGGCGATGTCACGCGAAAGCACCACGGTCGAGTCCAGGTGGGCAAAAGTCGTTGCGGGAGACGGGTCGGTCAAGTCGTCCGCCGGCACATACACTGCCTGAATCGAAGTAATCGAGCCCACCTTGGTAGAGGTGATGCGCTCTTGCAGGCGACCCATTTCTTCGGCCAGCGTAGGCTGATAACCCACAGCCGACGGCATGCGACCCAACAGCGCTGATACTTCAGTACCGGCCAGTGTGAAACGATAGATGTTGTCCACGAAGAACAGCACGTCCTTGCCTTCATCACGGAACGACTCGGCAATGGTCAGCCCGGTCAGAGCCACGCGCAGACGGTTGCCCGGGGGTTCGTTCATCTGACCGTAGACCATCGACACTTTGGATTCTGGCAGGTTGTCCAGGTTCACCACGCCTGAGTCGGCCATCTCGTGATAGAAATCGTTACCTTCACGGGTACGCTCACCCACACCAGCGAACACAGACAAACCGCTGTGCGCCTTGGCGATGTTGTTTATCAGCTCCATCATGTTCACGGTCTTGCCCACACCGGCACCACCGAACAGACCAACCTTGCCGCCCTTGGCGAACGGACAAACCAGATCAATCACCTTGATGCCGGTTTCGAGCAGTTCCTGCGACGGGCTCAACTCGTCATAGGTGGGCGCCTTGCGGTGGATCGAAGCAGTTTGCTCCTGGCTGACCGGGCCGCGCTCATCGATGGGCGTGCCCAGCACGTCCATGATACGGCCCAGCGTGGCCTTACCCACAGGAACCGTAATTTGCGAACCGGTGTTAAACACCACCAGACCACGACGCAGTCCGTCAGACGAGCCCAGCGCGATGGTACGGACGATGCCGTCGCCTAGCTGCTGCTGCACCTCCAGGGTCAGCGGTGAGCCTTCCATTTTGAGGGCGTCATATACGCGGGGCATCCTGTCGCGCGGGAACTCCACGTCCACCACCGCACCGATACACTGAACAATTTTTCCTTGGGCTTGCATTTTTCGCTCCAATAATTTTGAATTTGCTTAGCTGCTGATGGCAGCTGCACCAGACACGATTTCAGACAGCTCTTTGGTAATTGCTGCCTGTCGGGTCTTGTTGTAAATGAGCTTGAGCTCGGCAATCACGTTGCCAGCGTTATCGGTTGCAGCCTTCATGGCCACCATGCGCGCGGCGTGCTCAGATGCCATGTTCTCAGCCAACGCCTGGAACACCAGTGCTTCGACATAGCGCACGAGCAACTCGTCAATGACGGTCTGTGCATCAGGCTCATAGATGTAGTCCCATGCGTGCCCGCTGCCGTCAGCGCGCGTCTCCGCTTCCATTTTGGCGGAGGACAGCGGCAGCAACTGCTCAACCACTGGATCTTGCTTCATGGTGCTGACAAACTTGTTGTAGCACAGGTGCACCTCGCTGATTTCGCCCTTCACATAGGCATCGAGCAGCACCTTGACCGGTCCGATCAGCTTGTCTAGGTGCGGTCTGTCCCCGAGATGCACCGCTTGGGAGACCACTTTGGCTCCAACCCGGTTCAAGAAACCCAGACCCTTGTTTCCGATAGCAACTGCCTGCGTCGTTTTGCCGGCAGTTTGCGTTTCGCGCAATTTGGCTGTGACCTGACGCAGCAGGTTGGTGTTGAGACCACCGCACAGACCCTTGTCGGTTGTCACCACAATCAAACCAACCGACTTGCCGCCGTTGATCTTCATGAAATCATGGACGTATTCCGGATTGGCTTGCCCCAGGTTGGCGGCAATGCTACGGATCTTCGTGCTGTACGGGCGGGCAGCGCGCATACGCTCCTGCGCCTTGCGCATCTTGGAGACCGAGATCATTTCCATGGCCTTGGTGATCTTCTTGGTGTTCTCCACCGATTTGATCTTGGTGCGTAGTTCCTTGCCTGCTGCCATTACATGACCCCCACGTTTGCCGCCAATGCGGCTGCACTTCCCCCCGAGGGGGCGCGAGCTTGCTTGAAGCGGTTCTGCGCTGCGCTCATTTGTGCCTCCTATTGATCAGGTGCAAATCAAGCAAAGGATTTCTTGAACGCAGCGACGGCGGAATTGAGTTCAGCCTCTGCATCCTTGTCCAGCGCCCGGGTGTCTTCCACCTTGGCCAGCATGGCGGCGTGCTTGTCTTTGAGGTAAGCGTGCAGGCCGTGCTCGAAGGGCAAAATTTTCTTGACATCGATGTCGTCCATGTAGCCCTTGTTCACAGCAAACAGGGATGCACTCATCAGGCTGATAGGCAATGGGCTGTACTGCTTTTGCTTGAGCAGTTCAGTCACGCGGGCACCACGATCCAACTGCTTGCGTGTGGCTTCATCGAGGTCTGAAGCAAACTGGGCAAACGCTGCCAATTCACGGTACTGCGCCAAGTCATTACGGATACCGCCGGACTGACCCTTGACCACCTTGGTCTGCGCCGCACTACCGACACGAGACACCGAAATACCAGCATTAATAGCGGGGCGAACGCCGGCGTTGAACAGCGAAGTTTCCAGAAAGATCTGGCCGTCGGTAATGGAGATCACGTTGGTTGGAACGAAGGCCGACACGTCACCGGCCTGGGTTTCAATGATCGGAAGCGCCGTCAGCGAACCCGTCTTGCCCTTGACTTCACCCTTGGTGAAAGCTTCGACATACTCGGCATTCACACGGGCAGCGCGCTCGAGCAAACGGCTGTGCAAATAGAACACGTCACCAGGGTAGGCTTCTCGGCCTGGTGGGCGGCGCAGCAACAGCGAGACCTGGCGGTAAGCCACCGCCTGCTTGGACAGGTCATCATAAACAATCAGTGCATCCTGACCCCGGTCGCGGAAGTACTCGCCCATGGTGCAACCGGAATAGGCTGCAACGTATTGCATGGCGGCCGATTCCGATGCCGTGGCTGCCACCACAATGGTGTACTCCATCGCGCCGGCCTGCTCCAGAGCGCGCACTACGTTCTTGACCGACGACGCCTTCTGTCCGATGGCGACGTACACGCAGGTCATGTTTTGACCTTTTTGGTTGATGATGGCGTCGATCGCCACAGCGGTTTTGCCGGTCTGGCGGTCACCAATGATCAACTCGCGCTGACCACGGCCGATCGGCACCATGGAGTCGATCGACTTCAGCCCGGTTTGCATGGGTTGGTCGACCGATTTTCGTGCGATCACACCCGGGGCCACCTTTTCAATCACGTCCGTCATCTTGGCATTGATGGGGCCTTTGCCGTCGATGGGTTGCCCCAGCGCGTTGACCACACGGCCAATCAGTTCGGGGCCAACGGGAACTTCCAGGATGCGTCCGGTGCACTTGACCGTGTCGCCTTCAGAGATGTGTTCGTACTCGCCCAAAATCACCGATCCCACGGAGTCGCGTTCGAGGTTCAGCGCCAGTCCGAAAGTAGGCAATCCATCGCTACCAGCGGGGAACTCCAGCATCTCACCTTGCATCACATTGGACAATCCATGGATACGGCAAATACCGTCGGTCACCGACACAACGGTTCCCTGGTTGCGAATGTCGGCGTTGGAGGCCAGGCCTTCAATACGGGTCTTGATCAGTTCAGAAATTTCTGCGGGATTGAGTTGCATGACTCTTTCCTTCTTTCTTTAATAGGGCCGGTTACGCAAGGCAAAGCCTTACGCAGTGAGGGCCACTTTCATTTGTTCCAAGCGGGCCTTGACCGATGTGTCAAGCACTTCATCACCCACCACCACGCGAATACCGCCGATCAATGCGCTGTCGAGTTCTACAGAGACATTGAGCTTGCGAGCGAAACGTCGCTCCAGCGTCACCGCCAGATCGGCCAAAGCAGCCCCATCGATAGGGAAGGCGCTGTACACCACTGCATCCGAAGAGCCGCTTTGCGCATTTTTCAGTGCTCGAAACTGGGAAGCAATCTCGGGCAACGCATTCAAGCGACCATTGTCAATGACCGTGCGCAGGAAGTTCCTTGCCTGCTCGGTCAGAGTCGTTTTGGCCACGCCTGTGATCAAGTCAAACACCTGAGCCGCAGTAATGTTGGGGTTGTCCGAAAACTGCTGCAACTGCACATTGCGCGCAATTTCGGCCAGTTCCTCAACCCACACCGAGGCACTTTCGGCATCCGCGTGAACGACCTTGTACAACGCTTCTGCGTAAGGCCGGGCAATGGTGGCAAGTTCAGCCATGGTGCGTCCTTACAGCTCGGCCTTGAGACGGCTCAAGAGATCCGCATGCACGCCAGCATTCACTTCCTTGCGGAGGATCTGCTCAGCGCCCTTGATGGCCAGCGCAGCGACTTGCTCGCGCAGCACCTCACGGGCCGTCACCGACTGGCGCTCGGCCTCGGCTTTGGCTGCGACGATGATCTTGTTGCCTTCTTCGACGGCACGGGCCTTGGCTTCTTCGACCAGAGCCTGTCCACGGCGCTCGGCATCAGCCAGGCGCGCAGCGGTCTCATTGCGTGACGTTACCAATTCAGCTTCCACACGCTTGTTAGCGGAGGCAAGCTCAGACTTGGCCTTGTCGGCGGCAGCGAGGCCATCGGCGATTTTTTGCGCACGCTCGTCCAGTGCTTTTGCAATCGGTGGCCACACGAACTTCATCGTGAAAAGCACCAACATGAAAAGAACCGCCAGTTGCGCGAAGAATGTTGCGTTAATACTCACAACAACCCCTCTCTAGAGTGTGAAAGGCGGGGAATTACTTCAGCACAAACGGGTTGGCAAAAGCGAACATCATGGCAATACCGACACCGATCAGGAAAGCAGCATCGATCAAACCAGCGAGCAAGAACATCTTGGTTTGCAGTTCGTTCATCAGCTCAGGCTGACGGGCAGCAGACTCGAGATACTTGCTACCCATGATGCCGATACCGATACATGCGCCAATTGCGCCCAGGCCAATGATCAGGCCAGCGGCCAAAGCGACAAAACCAAGAACGTGTTCCATTTAGTGCTCCTATGGATTTAAGTTAACAAGAAAAACTACTGACAAAACTTTTAGTGGTGGTCGTGGGCCTGCCCCACGTACACCAGGGTCAACATCATGAAGATGAACGCCTGCAAGGCAACAATCAGAATGTGAAAGATTGCCCAACCAGTACCCGCAATAACTTGCCCAAACCACAAGGCTATGCCGGTCGCAGACCCAAAGCCGACCGCACCCATAAGGGCGATCAGCATGAACAACAATTCGCCCGCATACATGTTGCCAAACAACCGCATGCCGTGCGACACCGTCTTGGCGGTGAATTCAATCATTTGCATGCCGAAATTGAGCACGCCCAGAATCAGCGCAAACAACGGATTCTTGCTGGTACCGAACGGCGCCGTAACCAACTCGTGTGCCCATCCACCCATGCCTTTGATCTTGATGTTGTAGTACAGACACACCAGCAGCACGCCGCACGACATGCCCAGCGTTGTGGAAAGATCAGCCGTGGGCACCACGCGCATGTAAGCATGGTGTGGATCATGACCCGCTGCGCCCACTATGGATTCCCAGATCAGGGGAATCAGGTCGACCGGCAGAAAGTCCATCGAATTCATCAGAAAAACCCACATGAACACGGTCAAGGCCAGGGGACCCACAAACTTGCGAGACTCGGCGTTGTGGATGATGCCTTTTGCCTGGCTATCCACCATCTCCAGCAACACTTCTACTGCTGCCTGCATACGGCCCGGCACGCCGGAGGTAACACTGCGCGCAACCCGCCACATGACAAACAGGCCAAAGGCACCCAACAAGATGGACCAGAACAGAGAATCCAGGTTCAAGACGGAAAAGTCGATGACCCCAGACTGTTTGCCGGTTTGCAAATGGGTCAGGTGGTGACCAATGTATTCACCGGCCGTAGGACCAGCATGTTCAGCAGTGTGTGCAACGGTTTCAGCAGACATTTTTTTCTCTTGTCTTACGACTTTGAAGGGGCAACCGGCTTCTTTCGAACCGCCAGCGCCACCCAATACACTTTCATCGCAACCACCAAGCCCGCCAGCATGGCCGGCCAACTCAGTTCAGATATCACTTTTGGCGCTGCCACCAGCATCACCACGGTCAAGGCCACCTTGACTGCTTCCCACACAAAAAACCCCAGCGCAGCGGAGCTCGCATTGGCCGAGGACAGCGGGCCGGTCAGGCCCCGCGCAAACAATGCAGCAGGAAGCACAACCGCCAATGCACCGTAGCCCACTGACCAGGCAATGTGTGGTTTATCCGTCAGAAGCCAGGCAACTACTGTCACCAGGCATCCGGCCCCCACCTGTCCCGCCACCACCGACCAGGGAGAGATGGACGGGTGTTTGGCACGCAACACTTGCACTTGCTCGGCTGTCAGCGCAACGAACTCGGACTCGTCCGAACCGTCTGCCTCTTCACCGTATGGAACAGGGGCAATTCTCGTCATCTCAAATTACACCCACATTACAAACAATTAACGAGCTTCGCAAAGCCTGCCATTGTACGTAGAAACCCGCAGATTTCTGGCCTGTGTCGCCGATATTTCAGCGCAGCACTGATTAACGATCCAAAATAGTGGCGCACCCAATTGTTTGCCGCCCCTGGAGTACCCCGCATGTCCAACGCATCCACCCACGTGTTTCACCGCCAACTGCAGACCAAGCCACCTGTCGCCGCGCGCGGAGAGGGTATATACCTGACCGACACGCAGGGGCACACCTACATGGATGCCTCGGGCGGAGCGGCGGTGTCTTGCCTGGGTCACGGGCACCCCGACGTATTGGCAGCGATGCACGCACAGATTGAGATACTCGCCTATGCCCACACCAGCTTTTTCACCACCGAGGTGGCGGAGACTCTGGCCGATACCCTGATCAATACCGCGCCGCAGGGCATGAGCCATGTGTACTTCGTCAGCGGGGGTTCCGAGGCGATGGAGGCCACACTCAAGATGGCGCGCCAGTATTTTGTGGAGATTGGACAACCACAGCGCCAACACTTTATTGCACGCCGCCAGAGCTACCACGGCAATACCCTGGGCGCACTCGCCATTGGTGGCAACCAGTGGCGACGCCAGCCATTCGCTCCCATCCTGATGCCGGCCACCCATCTGGCACCCTGCTATCCCTACCGCGAGCAGCATGCCGATGAAACTCCCGAACAGTATGGCCTGCGGCTGGCAAAGGAACTGGAGCAGTCGATCCTGCATTTGGGCGCAGACAAAGTGATTGCTTTCGTGGCTGAAACCATTGGCGGCGCCACTGCGGGCGTGCTGGTGCCCGTGCCCGGCTACTTCAAGGCGGTACGCGAAGTCTGTGATCGCTATGGCGTGCTGCTCATTCTTGACGAAGTCATGTGCGGCATGGGCCGCACCGGCAGCCTGCATGCGTGTGAACAGGAGGGTGTTGTTCCGGACCTCCTGGCCATTGCCAAAGGCCTGGGTGGCGGCTATCAGCCCATCGGGGCGGTACTGGCGCAAAAGAGACTTGTCGATGTGATGCGGGAGGGTTCCGGGTTTTTCCAGCATGGTCACACCTATCTCGGTCACGCAGTTGCGTGTGCCGCAGCGCTGGCCGTGCAACAGGTCATTGCACGCGACCAGTTACTGCCGCAAGTAATGTCACGCGGCGCGTTCCTGGAACAGGTGATGCGCGGGCGCTGGGCAGAGCACCCCCATGTCGGTGACATTCGTGGGCGTGGCCTGTTCTGGGGCATTGAACTGGTTCAGGACCGCGCAAGCAAGAAGCCGTTCGATCCGGCGCGCAAGTTGCACGCCCGCATCAAGAAAGAAGCCATGGCGCGCGGCCTGATGGTTTACCCCATGGGCGGCACCGTGGATGGCAAGCAGGGCGACCATGTGCTGCTGGCACCGCCTTTCATCATCAGCGAGGCGGAATTGATGCAGGTGGTCGAGCGCCTGGACGCAGCCATGGAAGCTGCGCTCGCAGTTGCATAATGTCGCGGGGCTTGCGCACTATGCGTCCATGCCCAGCACAATAATTTCACAACCTGGAGAAACTGATATGCGTAGTAAATTTACCCTGAATGCAGTAAACAGCCTGAGCATCGCCGTGGCGATGACAGCGTCCCTGGTGTCAGCTCCCACGTTTGCCCAGCAGAAATTTGTCACCGTCGGCACCGGAGGCGTGACCGGCGTGTACTACGCGGTCGGAGGCGCTATTTGCCGACTGGTCAACAAAGACCGCGCCAAGACCAACCTGCGCTGCTCGGTCGAATCCACCGGAGGTTCGGCCTACAACGTCAACACCATCAAGGCCGGCGAACTCGACTTTGGCATGACACAGTCGGACGTTCAATTCCAGGGCTACAAAGGTGTGGGTTCATTCAAGGAGCCGTTTGCCGACATGCGCTCGGTGTTCTCAGTGCACCCTGAACCCTTCACGCTGCTGGCACGCAAGGAATCCAACATCAACAGCATGGCTGAATTCAAGGGCAAGCGTCTGAACGTTGGAAACCCCGGCTCCGGTACACGCGCCGCCATGGACGAACTGCTGACCGCACTGACCATGAAGGTGTCGGACTTTTCTCTGGCATCCGAACTCAAGGCTGACGAGCATGGTGCCGCCCTGTGTGACAACAAGATTGATGGCTTCTTCTTCGGCGTGGGTCACCCTTCGGCCAATATCCAGGACCCGACCACGGCCTGCGGTGCAAAACTGGTTCCCATCACCGGGCCTGCCATCGACGCACTGGTGAAGAAGAACTCGTATTTTGCATACGCCACGATTCCCGGCGGCATGTATGCCAACAACCCACAGCCAACCAAGACCTACGGCGTGCTGGCGACCATGATTACCTCCACCAAGGTGCCCGCAGACACGGTGTACACCATCACCAAGGCGGTGTTCGAAAACTTTGACGAATTCAAGAAGTTGCATCCTGCATTTGCAAACCTGGACCCCAAGCAAATGATTGCCGACGGACTGACCGCACCCCTGCATGAAGGCGCAGCGCGTTACTACCATGAAAAGGGCTGGCTCAAATAAGTACGACGAGACCCTGAGGAACCCATGACAGAAGCCACCGTATCCCCCAACACCGTCGACCTGCAGCAACTCGTACAGGAGGCGGATCTGGGGGGGCGAAAACCGGTAGGCTTTGCCAAGGTGCTCATGTTCGCCGTCTGCATCGGCTGGTCGATTCTGCAGTTGTGGTACGCCTCGCCCCTGCCCTTTGCACTGCGGATTTTCGTATTGAATGATGCCGAGATGCGCGCTCTGCATCTGTCGCTGGCCCTGTTTCTGGCCTACATGGCGTATCCGTTTGGCAAGCGTTCTTCACGTTCTGCGGTGCCGATTGCCGACTGGGTATTTGCCGCAGTGGCCTGTTTCTGCGCGTCGTACCTGTTTTTCTTTTACCGCGATCTCGCTACACGTCCGGGCCAGCCTACACAGATGGACATGGTTGTTGCGGTGGCGGGCGTGGTTCTTTTGCTGGAAGCCACGCGGCGCGTCGTTGGGCCACCCATGGCCATCATCGCCACCCTGATGCTGGCCTTCGCCTTTGCCGGGCCTTATATGCCCGATGCCGTGGCACACAAGGGCATCTCACTGTCCAAGGCTGTCTCGCACTACTGGATCTCCACCGAGGGCGTGTTTGGGGTGGCGCTGGGCGTGTCGTCAAGCTACATCTTCCTGTTTGTCTTGTTTGGCGGCCTGCTGGAAAAAGCTGGTGCAGGAAGCTATTTCATCAAAGTGGCCTACGCGCTGCTGGGCCACATGCGTGGCGGCCCGGCCAAAGCCGCGGTGGTTTCCTCGGGCCTGATGGGCATGATCTCCGGCTCCTCGGTAGCCAATGTAGTGACCTGTGGCACCTTCACCATTCCGCTGATGAAGCGGGTGGGCTACCCGGCCCACAAGGCTGGCGCCATCGAAACCGCTGCGGGTGTGGATGGACAGATCATGCCACCCGTAATGGGAGCCGCGGCATTTCTGATGGCCGAGTATGTAGGCGTGCCCTACGCCGAAATCTGCCGCAACGCGGCACTGCCGGCGGCGATTTCCTACATCGCACTGTTCTACATTGCCCACCTCGAAGCCCTCAAGATGGGTATCCAGGGCCTGCCCCGCGCTGCGGGTGCCACCACGCTGGGGCGATTGGTCGGATTCGGCATCACGGTGTGCAGCGTTGTCCTGCTTTCCAATATCATTTTTTACGGTCTGGGCTGGCTCAAGGAAGCAATGGGAACGGACGCGATCTGGCTCATCGTTCCGGGCATTGTGCTGGCCTACCTCGCCATCGTGCGACAGGTCTCCAAAGAGCCTGATCTCATCGTAGATGACCCCAACGCCGTCATGCTGGTGCTGCCACCGGTGAAGGAAACGATTCTGGCCGGCCTGCACTATTTGCTGCCTGTAGTGCTGCTGATCTGGTCGCTGCTGGTGGAGGAACTCTCGCCCGGGCTGTCGGCCTTCTATGCATCGGTTTCGCTGGTGATCATCCTGCTCACGCAAAAGGCCCTATTGGCCTACTTCCGGGGCCAGGCCCACCCCTGGTCACGCATCCGCGAAGGCTGGAACGATCTGGTGGACGGGCTGGAACTGGGCGCACGCAACATGATCGGCATCGGTATTGCCACTGCCTGTGCCGGTGTCATTGTGGGCACGGTGTCGGTCACCGGTCTGGGGCTTGTCATGACCGATCTGGTGGAAGTGATCTCGGCCGGCAGTCTGATCGGCATGCTGGTGCTGGTGGCGGTGGTCTGCCTGATTCTGGGCATGGGCATGCCCACCACGGCGAGCTACATCATTGTCTCGACACTGATGGCACCCGTGATTGTGGAACTGGGCTCGCAAACCGGCCTGGTGGTGCCACTGGTGGCGGCGCACATGTTTGTTTTCTATTTTGGACTGATGGCCGACGTGACGCCTCCGGTCGGGCTGGCCTCGTTTGCGGCCGCGGCCATCGCCAAGGCTGACCCGATCAAGACCGGCATTACCGCTTTTTTCTACAGTATCCGAACTGGCATTTTGCCGTTCATGTTCATTTTCAACACCGACCTGCTGCTCATCGGCATCACGTCCTGGTGGCGGCTGCTGCTGACCATTTGCGCCGCCATCATGGCCATGCTGGTGTTTGCGGCGGCAACTCAGGGCTGGCTGGTCAAACGTAGTCGCTGGTACGAGTCGATGCTGTTGTTATTTGTCACCTTCACGCTGCTTCGCCCGGGTTTCTGGCTGGATCAGGTACTACCGAAGTATCGCGTTGAACCTGGGACCCAATTGATGGCGCTGGCCGAAGCCGGCGGCGATGGGTTGCGGGTACGCATCGAGGGCATGTCGCTCGAGGGCAGGGACGTGAAAAAAACGGTGATGCTGCCCCTGACCGCCGAAGGCACCGGTGTACAGCGTGTCAAGAGCGCTGGGCTGACCCTGATGCCCACACCCGAGGGTATGGAAGTGATGGCGGTCGGGCTCAAGAGCCGGGCCGACAAGGCCGGCTTCGAGCAAGGCTTCAAGGTCACCGGCATTGAAGTCTTGACCGACCGTCCCGCCAAGGAGTGGCTGTACCTGCCCGCCCTGCTGCTGTTTGGCTTCGTGTTCACGCTGCAACGCCTGCGCCGCGAGACGATGCCCAGCTAGCCAGACTCCCTACAACCTACCGGCATTTACGATTACCGCGCCATGCATAACCTGCCCCCCCTTCCCTGCTACCTCAATGGCGAATTCACCACGCTGCCTCACGCCAAGATCAGCGTCATGGACCGCGGATTCATTTTTGGCGATGGTGTGTATGAAGTCGCACCGGTCTATGGCGGTCACCTGTTTCGGTTTGCCCAGCACATGGCCCGACTCGATCGCAGCCTGGGCGAGATGCGCATCAAGAACCCGTTGACACATCAGCAGTGGTCGGAAATTGCTCTCAAATTGGTAGCTGTCTACGCACAATCCATGGGGTCTAGTGCCGAAAACATTGACCAGATGGTCTACATCCAGATTACCCGCGGCGTGGCCATGCGCGACCACGTCATGCCGGAGGACATCGCCCCCACCGTGTTTGTCATGACCAACGTCATGCGCGTGCCCAGCGCAGAGCAGCGCGCCCGGGGCGTCGCGTGCGTCACCGCCGACGACTTCCGCTGGAAAAAGGCGCACATCAAAAGCACCAGTCTGCTGGGCTCGGTTTTTTCGCGGCAGATCAGCTTTGATGCCGGTGCGACCGAGACCGTCATGTTCCGCGACGGTTTCCTGAGCGAAGCCGCCGCCAGCAATGTATGGATCGTCAAGAAGGGTGTGGTCATCGGCACGCCCAAGGACAACCTGGTGCTGGAGGGCATCCGCTATGGGTTAATCGAAGAATTGTGCCGCGCACAGGGCATCGGGTTTGAGCTGCGCCGCGTCAGCCGCGACGAAGTGTTGGCAGCCGATGAAGTGCTGCTGACATCGGCCACCAAGGAAGTGCTGGCTGTCACCGCCCTTGACGGCAAGCCAGTAGGCACCGGACTGCCAGGACCGGTCTGCCAAAAGCTCCATGCGGCGTACCAGACCGCGATTGCCAAATCAAAGGCGACCGTCGGTTCATGAGCGCAAACATTTCGCCTGAACCCTCGCTGATCGAGTATCCCTGCCAGTTTCCCATCAAGGTCATGGGCGTGCGGGTGGACGGCATGGTGCATGCCATCACGCATATCGCGCAGCAGTTCGACCCCACATTTGACGCCACCACCATCGAATTGCGCGAGAGCAAAGGCGGAAAATACCTGGGTGTGACGATCACCGTCAACGCCAAAAGTCGTGCGCAACTCGACGAGTTGTACCGCACGCTGAGCACGCACCCGATGGTTAAAGTGGTGTTGTGAAAGTTAGCAACCTCGGCCGTGTAGAGTATGCACCGACCTATGCGGCGATGCAGGAATTTACCAGCCGAAGAGACCTGCAGACCTCGTCAAACGTGCATGATCAGCTATGGATTTGTGAGCATCCTCCGGTCTTCACGCAGGGGCTTGCTGGCAAGGCAGAGCATGTTTTCATGGCCGGCGACAT
>CAIPGC010000326.1 GCA_903864505.1 uncultured beta proteobacterium
AAAGAAGGTAGCCGCTCCAGCGAAGAAAGTCGCTGCCAAGGCACCCGCCAAGAAGGCTGCACCAGCCAAGAAAGTGGCCGCCAAGAAGGCCGCACCTGCTAAGAAGCTCGCTGCCAAGAAGGCACCCGCTAAAAAGCGCACAGTCAATGCAGCCTTCATGAAGGCACTGACCCCCAGCGCGGCATTGGCTGCTGTTGTGGGATCCAACCCGCTGCCACGCACGGAAGTGGTCAGCAAACTGTGGACTTACATCAAGAAGAACAAGCTGCAGGATGCAGTTAACAAGCGCATGATCAATGCAGATGCCAAGCTCAAGGAAGTGTTTGGCAAGATGCAAGTGTCGATGTTTGAGATGGCTGGCCTGATCGGCAAGCACCTCAAATAAGCGCTTCAACACCGCTAAGAGAAAGGCCGGTTCAACCGGCCTTTTTTATTACACTACCTTCCCATGCTGCGCTTCATCTTCACGCGTCTGAGCCTCATCATTCCGACCTTTTTCGGAATGACCTTGCTGGCGTTCTTCCTGATTCGAATGGTCCCGGGCGACCCGATTGAAACCCTGGCTGGCGAACGCGGCATTGACGCGGAGCGCCACGCCGCGCTGCTGCACGCGTATGGGCTGGACCGGCCGGTCATGGTCCAGTACGGCATTTACATTGCACGCGTGCTGCAGGGTGATCTGGGAAAATCCATCATTACGCAAACGCCGGTTATGCAGGAGTTCGCCGCGCTGTTCCCCGCCACCATCGAACTGGCCTTGTGTGCCATTGTGTTCGCGCTCGTCATCGGCATTCCGGCTGGCATCATTGCCGCAGTCAAGCGCAACTCGATCCTGGATCACGGTGTCATGAGCGTCTCGCTTACCGGCTACTCCATGCCCATCTTTTGGTGGGGCCTATTGCTCATTTTGCTGTTCTCGGTGCAGCTCGATCTGACACCCGTATCGGGTCGGATTGCGGTGCAGTACTTCATTGAGCCGGTAACCGGATTCCTTCTGATCGATACCCTGATGGTGGGTGACAGAGGCGCTTTTATGTCGGCTGCGGCGCACCTGATTTTGCCCACCATCGTGCTCGGAACCAACCCGCTTGCGGTGATTGCCCGCATGACGCGGTCTGCCATGCTAGAAGTGCTAGGCGAAGACTACATTCGCACCGCGCGAGCCAAGGGATTGTCGGGTTTGAGGGTGGTGTCTATCCATGCATTGCGTAATGCGCTGATACCTGTCATTACCGTCATTGGCCTACAGGTCGGAGTGCTGTTCACCGGCGCCATACTCACTGAAACCATTTTTTCCTGGCCCGGGGTGGGCAAGTGGCTGATTGAAGCCATCAGTCGGCGCGACTATCCGGTATTGCAAGGAGGCATGCTGCTGCTGGGCGCGGTGGTCATGGCGGTCAATCTGCTGGTCGATGTGGCCTACGGCATCATCAACCCGCGCATCAGGCACCAAAAATGAACGCACCTCTTGCTACGCCATCGACCGAGGTGGTGCATGCACACCCTCTGGTCGATTTCTGGCGCTACTTCAGCGCCAATCGCGGAGCCATGGGTGGCTTGTTCATCGTGATTGCTGTACTGTTGCTGGCCGCACTGGCTGATGTGGTGGCACCCTACCCTCCATTCCAGACCGACAACTCCGTTTTCCTGCTGCCGCCATCGTGGCAAACCGGCGGCTCGCTCGCCCATCTACTGGGAACCGATGCGATTGGCAGGGACATACTGTCGCGTCTGATTCACGGCGCACGTCTGTCGCTGACCATCGGCATTGCTGTGGTCGCAGTTTCGGTAGTTGCAGGAACGGTACTGGGCTTGCTGGCGGGCTATTTTCGTGGCGTGTTTGAAATCACGGTCATGCGATTGATGGACATTCTGCTCACCCTGCCCAGTCTGCTACTGGCGATTGTGATCGTCGCTATTCTGGGTCCGGGCCTGATGAACGCGATGCTCGCGGTATCGATCGTGGTGCTGCCACACTATGTTCGCATCACGCGCGCAGCTGTCATTTCCGAAACCTCCAAAGACTACGTCACCGCAGCCCGCATGGGAGGCGCAGGACATCTGCGCGTGATGTTCAGCGAGGTGCTGCCCAACTGCACCGCGCCGCTGATCGTGCAGGCCTCGCTGGGCATCTCGACGGCAATTCTGGATGCGGCGGCACTGGGCTTTCTGGGCCTGGGTGCGCAGCCGCCCTCGCCCGAGTGGGGCACGATGCTAGCCGATGCCCGCGAATTTGTGCTGCGTGCCTGGTGGGTAGTTACCTTCCCGGGCCTGATGATCCTGATCACGGTACTGGCTTTCAATCTGCTGGGCGACGGTCTGCGTGACGCGCTCGATCCCAAGCTCAAGCGTTAGCCCGAAAGCAGCGGACCATGGCCCTTCTTGAAATTGAAAACCTGTCGGTCGACTTTCCGTCGCACAACGCTGTGATGCACGCGGTCGAAGGCGTCAGCCTCTCGCTGGAAGCCGGCGAAGTGTTAGGCATTGTGGGCGAATCCGGCTCAGGCAAGAGCGTCACCATGATGGCCTTGATGGGGCTGGTAGCCTACCCTGGGCATATTCGTGCCGACAAGCTGCGCTTTGACGGGCACGATCTGATGGCGTTGTCGGAGCGCGAACGCCGGCGCCTCACCGGCAAAGACCTGGCCATGATTTTTCAGGACCCCACCACCAGCCTCAACCCCTGCTTCACGGTGGGTTTCCAGCTGGCCGAAACACTCAAGCTGCACATGGGCATGGACAAAGCGGCGGCTCGCAGGCGCTCGATCGAGTTGCTGGAGCAGGTGGGCATACCGGCCCCGGAGAGTCGGTTGGGCGTGTTCCCGCACCAACTCTCGGGCGGCATGAGCCAGCGCGTCATGATTGCCATGGCCATTGCCTGCAATCCCAAGCTACTGATTGCGGACGAGCCCACGACCGCACTCGACGTCACCATCCAGGCGCAGATTCTGGACTTGCTGCGCAGTCTGCAACAAGAGCGCGGCATGGCGCTGGTGCTGATCACCCACAACATGGGCGTTGTCAGTGAGATGGCCAAAAGCGTGGCGGTCATGTACGCCGGGCAGATCATGGAGCAGCGCAGTGCCAATGACCTCTTCAACGCCCCGCAGCACCCTTATACCGAAGCGTTGATGGCGGCCATGCCCGAGCGTAGCGATGGCCGCTCGCGCCTGGCCACTATTCGCGGCATGGTGCCCGGCCTCTTCGACCGCCCGCAGGGTTGCCTGTTTGCCCCGCGCTGCAGTCGCGCCAAAGCAGATCTGTGTCAGACGCGGCCCGCACTGCGCCCGTGGCAGGACGGCGCGGTGCGCTGCCACCTCCCCATCGGTACCCCGGTGGTGAACGCATGAGCACGATGCAGCACGACAGCCCCGCCAACCGCACCGTGGTGCTGGCCGAGAACCTGCGCCGTGTCTACCCCATCAGCACGGGGTTGTTGCGCAAGCCCGACCTGTTGCAGGCCGTCGGTGGAGTCTCCTTTGCCGTGCAGGCGGGCAAGACGCTGGCGGTGGTCGGTGAGTCCGGGTGCGGCAAGTCCACCCTGGCGCGCATGGTGTCGCTGATCGAACTGCCCAGCGCCGGCGCGTTGCAGATCGACGGTGTAGACGTGGTGGCTGCATCGGCGCAAGAGCGGCACGCCTTGCGACAGAAAGTGCAACTGGTATTCCAGAACCCCTACGGCTCGCTGAATCCGCGCAAGCGCATTGGTCAGATTCTTGAAGCACCGCTGGAAATCAACACCACACTGGATGCCCAACAGCGCGCCGTAAAGGCCCAGGCCATGCTGGCACTGGTCGGCTTGCGTCCTGAGCACTACGACCGCTATCCACACATGTTCTCGGGTGGACAACGCCAGCGCATCGCCATCGCACGGGCACTCATGCTCAACCCCTCGCTGGTGGTGGCGGACGAACCGGTGTCGGCACTGGATGTCTCGATCCAGGCCCAGGTGCTCAACCTGCTGGTGGACCTGCAACACGAGCTGGGGCTGGCCTACCTTTTCATCTCTCACGACCTGGGCGTGGTGCGCCACATTGCGCACGACGTGCTTGTCATGTACCTGGGACATACGGTAGAGCATGGCAAGAAGGACGCTATTTTTGAGCGCCCCCTGCACCCCTACACCCAGGCGTTGCTGGCATCCACACCGGGGCTTGCAGGCTCGGGTGCAGCACGGCAACGCACAGTGCTCAAAGGTGAATTGCCGTCACCGCTGAACCCACCGGTGGGGTGTGTGTTCTCGACCCGTTGCCCGCACGCCACCGACCAATGCCGTGCGGAGCGTCCGGTGTTGCAGAAACTGCACGGTCGCCAGCTCGCCTGCTTCGAGGCAGATCGCCTGTCACAACAATAGCGCAGTGCAGCCATTGATCGCTTAATATGCGGGTTCTGTGACTCGGCATGCCGCCGGGTTGCGTTTATGTAGGAGTGATGCATGCCCCGTTTCCCCTTGCGCCCCAGCGCGCTGCTCTGCGCCCTGACCCTGCCCGCCTTGATGGCCCTGACGCCTGTCGCCGCCAAAACACTCGTTTTCTGCTCCGAAGGCAGTCCGGAGAATTTTTATCCCGGTATCAACACCACGGGCACCTCGTTTGATGCCAACTCGCAGATTTACGGACGCATCGTTGACTTCGAACGCGGCGGTACGGCCGTCATCCCCGGACTTGCCGAAAAGTGGAATGTCTCCAAGGACGGCCTCGAGTACACCTTCTTCTTGCGCAAGGGCGTAAAGTGGCACTCGAACAAGAACTTCAAGCCTTCGCGTGACTTCAATGCGGATGACTTTATGTTCGCCATCGAACGCCAGTGGAAGGAGAACGACCCCTACTTCAAGGTCACCAGTACCAACCACTCCTACTTCAACGATATGGGCATGCCCAAGCTGTTGAAGTCAGTCGACAAGTTGGACGAGTACACCGTCAAGATCACGCTCAACAAGCCCGAAGCACCCTTCCTGTCCAACCTGGCCATGGAATACGCCGGCATTCAGTCCAAGGAATACGCTATTGCCATGCTCAAGGCGGGCACCCCGGAAAAGCTGGATCAGGAGCCCATTGGAACCGGCCCCTTCATGCTGGTGCAGTACCAGAAGGATGCGCTGATTCGCTACAAGGCGTTTCCTGACTACTGGCGAGGCAAGGCCAAGATCGACGACCTGATTTTCTCCATTACACCGGACGCCTCGGTGCGCTGGGCCAAGCTGCAAAAGGGCGAGTGCCATGTCATGCCCTACCCCAACCCGGCCGACCTGGATGCCATCCGCAAGGACCCCAACGTCACCGTGCTGGAGCAACCCGGCCTGAACGTGGGCTACCTGGCCTACAACACCACCAAGAAGCCTTTCGACGATGTGCGCGTGCGCAAGGCGATCAACATGGCGATCGACAAGAAGGCCATTGTGGCCGCCGTGTACCTGAGTACCGGCGTGCCCGCTACCAACCCGATTCCGCCGACGCAGTGGTCCTATAACAAGTCCATCAAGGACGACGCGTTCGACCCTGCCGCCGCCAAGAAGGCGCTGGCAGCAGCAGGCTATCCGAACGGCTTCAGCACCGATTTGTGGGCCATGCCGGTGCAGCGCCCCTACAACCCCAACGCCAAGCGCATTGCCGAGTTGATGCAAGCCGACCTGGCCAAGATCGGCGTCAAGGCCGAGATCAAGAGCTTTGAGTGGGGCGAATACCGCAAGCGCATGCAAGCCGGTGAACACCAGATGGGCATGCTGGGCTGGACCGGCGACAATGGCGACCCGGACAACTTCCTCAACACCCTGCTGGGCTGCGATGCAGCCAAAACCAACGGCTCCAACGTCGCCAAGTTCTGTTACCAGCCATTCGAAGATCTGGTGCAAAAGGCCAAGGTAGTGTCCAACCCGGCTGAGCGCGCCAAACTCTACGAAAAGGCACAGGTCATCTTCAAGGAGCAGGCTCCCTGGTTCACCATTGCCCACGCAGTCCAGTTGAAGCCGGTGCGCAAGGAAGTGATTGACTTCAAACTCAGCCCCTTTGGCCGCCATTCCTTTTACGGCGTAGACATGAAATAAGCACGTCTTCCCCCCGACGTGACAAGGGCCGGTAAAAACCGGCCCTTTTTGATAGTAAATCAGCTTGTAGCGCCCGTGGTACGTGCGCAAACTGCTCCTGATTCAGTAGCGCTTCAGGCGACTCGGTCAGGTGCTTCCACGCACAACCAGTTCATACCCAAGGTCGACACACGACGTCGCAAGCGTTTCTCCGGCCATCAACTCGAGCAGCATACGCGAGGCCGCCTGTCCAATTTCGGCGCGAGGTGTACTCACCGTGGTGAGCGTCGGCAGCATCTGGTCGCTACCGGTGAGGTCGTTAAAACCGGCCACAGCAATGCGCCCTGGAATCGACACGTCCAGCCGCAGTGCGGCCAGCAACGCGCCTTGGGCCAAGTCGTCATTGCAAAAGAATACGGCATCAATCTCCGGGCGTTGCCCCATGATCTGCTCAAACATACGCGCACCCAGTGCGATCGACGATGGCGATGGGTTGAGCCACTCCAAGGTCGCGTCATACAGCCCAGCCTGCTGAAGCGCGCTGCGCCAACCCGCCAGGCGCTGCAGGGTACGCGGGTCAAGTTGCGCGGCAGCAAATGCGATTCTTCTGCGACCCCTGGAGAGAAGGTACCGGGTCATTTCTGCACCGGCCTCAGCCTGCGAAAAACCCACGCTGTAAATGCCCGGTGTGTTGGATGCATCCATCAGGTGGACGCACGGCACGCCGCTTTGCGCAATCAACTGCCGGGTCGCCTCATTGCGTTCCAGTCCCGTCACCAGCAAGCCCGCTGGTCGGTGCAGCAGTTGCTCACGCAACAGGGTTTCCTCCTCGCTGAAATCGTAATGCGTGACCCCGATCAGCGACTGGTACCCAGCCTGACGCAGGGTACGTTGAATGGCCTCCAGCAGGTCCACGAACAGGGCGTTGGAGAGCATGGGTATCAAAACCGCCACGTGGGTGCTGTGGCCTGATGCCAGTGCGCGGGCAGCGGGGTTGGGCACATAGCCCAGCTTCTTTGCCGCTGCCTCCACCCTCGCTACCAGTTCCGGTGCGACCGCGCGCTCGCCCCGCAGCGCACGCGACACGGTGATCGGACTGACCTCTGCTGCGCGCGCCACATCGGCCAGAGTGATGCGACCCGTGGCGCGCGGATGTTGCGTGGGACTTCTCATGGACCGGGGGTAACTACTGATTTAGGCGGATTCGAATGTAGATAGGATAGCGCTATCCATTAAAAGTCAACAGACGGGATTTCCCTTAGGACAGTTTGTATGACAAGGATCAATGTCGGTCGCGGCAAATTTTTTAGACTAGATCGGATAGCGCTATCCAACTCAACGCTTTGACAGTGAATTCAATTGTGATCATGGGCGTGGCCGGTTGCGGCAAATCCAGTGTCGCCACGCTGGTGGCACAAGCAACCGGACTTCGCCTGATCGAAGGCGACGACCACCACAGCACCTGCGCCCGCGAAAAGATGCGCCAGGGCATTGCACTCACCGATGCGGATCGTGATGGCTGGCTCACCACCCTGGGCACGCTCCTGCGCGCCCACCCGGAAGGCGTAGTACTTACCTGCTCTGCGCTCAAGCGGGCCTACCGCGAACGCCTGCGCAGCGCCGTACCGGGTCTGCGCTTCGCCTTTCTGGAGATTAGTCGCGAGGCCGCGCTAGCGCGTGTTTGCGCACGCGCTCCCTCGCATTTTTTTTCGTCCAGTCTGGTCGACAGCCAGTTCACCACCCTGGAAAACCCGGTGGGCGAGGCAGGAGTAATCCGATTGGCAGCAATGGCGCCCCTGGTGGAACTGCAAGACCAAATTCGCGCGTGGTTGCACACAAAGGAAACCGCATGACAACGCACCCCCCTGGGAACCCGGTCGAATCCCTCTTTCAGCGCGCCGCCAATACGCTGCTGGCCGTCTGCCTGGGCGTAATGGCGCTATCCGTCTTTGTCAATGTGGTGCTGCGTTACGGTTTCGGCAGCGGTGTGGCGGCGAGTGAAGAGCTGTCGCGTCTGCTGTTTGTGTGGATGGTGTTTATCGGCGCCACCGCCGCCTACCCCATGGGAGAACACATGGCTTTCACCAGCCTCATTGGTCTGCTGCGACAGCGCCCCGCAGCCATGGCCACGGCATCGACCCTGATCCGGCTGTTGGTGGTGCTGGGTTGCGCCTTGGTCGGCTGGGGCGCCTGGCAGCAAGTGGTAGTGGGTATGGACAGCACCTCCGTGGTGCTGCATTACCCGGTGGCTCTTTTGCCGCTGCCCGCCCTGCTCTGCGCCATCGCCATTGGTGCCATGGCCCTGGTTGAAGTGATACAGCACAAGCCGCTCGACCTCGGTCACGGCGCTGAAGTGGAGTAAAGCCGTCATGTCTAACGAAGGCCTGGCTTTTATCGTCTTTTCGGTAGGCATGCTGCTGCTGATGGGCATTGGCATGAACATGGGGCTGGCGTTGGTGTTGACCGGCGCGGGCATGGCCTGGGTGCTGGGTTTTTGGGACACGCAATTGCTGGCGCAAAACCTGGTCGCGGGGGTCGACAGTTTCCCGCTGCTGGCAGTTCCCTTCTTCATTCTGGCGGGCGAGTTGATGAATTCTGGCGGCATCAGCAGCCGCATCATCACCATGGCCCAGGCCTGGGTCGGACACATTCGCGGCGGTTTGGGTTACGTGGCCATTGGCGCAGCAGTTCTCATGGCCAGCATGAGCGGCTCTGCGTTGGCGGACACTGCCGCACTGGCTACCATCCTGTTGCCCATGATGCGCCAGCAGGGCTACCCCATGCACACCTCGGCCGGACTCATTGCTTCGGGCGGCATCATTGCGCCCATCATTCCGCCAAGCATGCCGTTTGTAATCTATGGTGTCACCACCAATACCTCGATCTCATCGCTGTTCATCTCTGGCATCGTGCCGGGTCTGATCATGGGTGCCGGCCTGATCGTGGCATGGAAATGGGTGCTGCGCGACATGAAGTTGCCGCAGGGCCAGCCTCTGCCGCTGAAAGAACGATTGCGCGCCACGCTGAAAGCGTTCTGGGCCATGCTGATGCCCGTCATCATCATTGGGGGAATGAAAAGCGGTGTATTCACACCGACCGAGGCAGCAGTTGTGGCGGCATTCTACGCACTGGTGGTTGCACTCTTTGTGCACCGCGAGATGAAATTTGTCCAGGTATACGGCGTGCTGGTGCGTGCAGCAAAAACCACCTCCATTGTGATGTTCCTGTGCGCTGGAGCGCAGGTCGCAAGCTACATGATTACGCTGGCGGATCTTCCAAGCGTGCTGACTGCCTGGCTGGGCCCACTGGTGGAAAGCCCCAAGTTGCTGATGTTTGTGATGATGGTGGTGCTGGTCATCATTGGCACCGCGCTCGACCTGACGCCAACCATCCTGATCTTTGCCCCAGTGATGCTCCCGATCGCCGTCAAGGCCGGCATTGACCCGGTATATTTCGGTCTGATGTTTGTCCTCAATGGTGCCATCGGGCTGATCACTCCGCCAGTGGGAACGGTACTCAACGTGGTGGCGGGTGTCGGCCGCATCTCGATGCACCAGGTCATCAAGGGCGTGAACCCCTTCCTACTGACCTACGTCGTAATCCTGTTCTTTTTCGTACTTTTCCCGCAGATCGTCACGGCGCCCGTGGCGTGGATGCGATAGCCACGCCATAACTTTCACCTTTAACTTTTCATTTACCCAGGAGACTTGCATGACCTTTCTACGTCGCACACTTATCGCCGCTACAACGGCCGCCCTGCTTGGCGCATCATTGTCCGCGCTGGCCCAGGACATCAAACCCCGGCTGATCCGTTTTGGCTACGGACTGAACGAACAAAGCAACCAGGGTCGCGCAGCCAAGGTGTTTTCCGACGCCGTCGACAAGGCCTCCGGCGGCAAGATGAAGGTACGCGCGATTGGCGCCGCCGCACTTGGCCCGGATACGCAGATGCAGCAGGCGCTCATTGGCGGCGCGCAGGAAATGATGGTGGGGTCTACAGCCACCCTGGTTGGCATCACCAAGGAGATGGCGATCTGGGACACACCCTTCATGATTGCCAACACGAAAGAAGCCGATGCCATGCTGGATGGCCCCATCGGCGACAAGATCAAGGCCAAGCTGCAGGAGAAAGGACTGGTGGGCCTGGTGTACTGGGAAAACGGATTCCGCAACCTCACCAACAGCAAGCGCGCCATCAACAAGATGGAAGACCTCGAAGGCGTGAAGTTGCGCGTGATGCAGAACAACGTGTTCCTGAGCAGCTTCCAGACACTCGGTGCCAACGCAATCCCCATGGCCTTCTCCGAATTGTTCAGCGCGTTGGAGACCAAGACTGTGGATGGTCAGGAAAACCCTTTCAACACGATTTTGTCCAGCAAGTTCTACGAAGTGCAGAAATACATGACGGTGACCAACCACGTTTACAGCCCGTGGATCGTCACGGTCAGCAAGAAGTGGTGGGACCAGCTCTCCAAGGACGAGCAGAAGGTGTTGATGGATGCCGCCAAGATCAGTCGTGACTTTGAGCGCAAGGACACCCGCGAAGAAGCATCCCGAGCGATGGGCGACCTGAAGGCCAAGGGCATGCAGATCAACGAACTCTCACCCGTCGAATCGGCCCGCATGCGCGACAAACTGACCAAGGTCTACGCCTTGATCGGCACCGATGTAGGCATGGATCTTTGGAACGAAACGCAAGCAGAATTGGCCAAAGTTCGCAGCAAAAAGTAGCTGCGACCCACCCCGTGAAGCAAGCCGGCAGATGCCGGCTTTTTCTTTGCGATCGGAGCGCCTATGCCCGTAGAATGTGTGCTGGTCACTTCAATTTTTATAGCAATTTTTCCCTCACACCACGGCATCCATATCACAGCATGTTGCGCCCACCCATTCAATACTGCAAAAGCTGTGGCAACAAGGTGGTGTACCGGTTGCCGGATGACGGCGATACCAAGGAGCGTGCGGTGTGCCCGGTCTGTCAAACCGTTCACTACGAGAATCCGCTCAATGTCGTGGGAACCGTCCCCCATTGGGGTGACCGGGTCTTGCTATGCAAGCGCAACATCCAGCCGCGCTGGGGAAAGTGGACCTTGCCTGCGGGCTTTCTGGAACTCAACGAGACCACCGCTGAGGGGGCCGCGCGCGAAACCGTCGAAGAGGCGGGCGCGCAATTTGAAATGCAGGAGCTGTTCAGCCTGCTCAATGTGCCCCGGGTTGGACAGGTTCACCTGTTCTATCGGGCCCAACTGCTTAGCGACGAATTCCAGCCTGGAGCAGAAACCATCGAGGCACGTCTATTTGCCGAGCATGAAATCCCGTGGGACGAGATCGCATTCAGGACCGTCAAGGAAACGCTTGAGTATTACTTTGCGGACCACAGCAAGGGTGTCTATGGCATCCATACGGTCGACATCATTTAGCCCACCTCCAATGGACGAGCTGTCTGACAGGCGCCCACTCCATTTACCAGCTTTCAATACCATGCCAAAATACACCAACATTCAGAGGCAAGTATGAGACTCAGAGAGGTAAGCATTGGGCTGGTGTTGGCGGGGTATGCCCTTGGCAGTTCCGCGCTAACACTCGGACGCGTCCGCGGAGCCGCATGGATCGGTCAGGGACTGGACCTAACAGTGACGGTCCAGGTAGAGACCGGCAACACAGACGCTGCCGTGTGTGCAGAGGCCGATGTTTTCTACGCCGACAACCGCCAGGAGGGGGCGCGGATTCGCGTTACCCAGCAACCGAGCACAGAAGCTGATGCCGTGCTGGTACGCGTGGTCTCGACCGCAGCGGTCGACGAACCGGTCGTCACCCTGTACCTGCGCGCCGGTTGCGGCCAGAAGGTGACGCGCAAGTACGTATTACTGGCAGATTTCCCCAGTGAGGCGAGCAGCGTTGCGCCCGCGCCTCGGGTGGTTCCGGAACCGCCCTCGGTTCCGCTGATTACCAGCCAGCCCGACAGCGGAGCGATTGAAACCCCACAAGCCGGAACCTCGGCGACCGGAAGCAATTTGTCCGCACAATCAACTTCTGCAGCCACGCCAGCACAAACTGCACCCGAAGTGGCCGCCAAGCCGGCAATGCGCGCACCCGCGAAAACCGATGTTGCGCGCAAACCCGCGGCACCACGGCCCCGCCCCAACGCTGTCGCTGCTGCCCCCCTGGCAGCCCAAAAACTTGAAGACTCGACCAAGCGAACCGGAACCGGGCGCCCACGTCTCAAGCTTGACCCCCTGGAAAATCTGGCTGAACGCATCCGGCTACTGGAGTCGGCCGCCGCCGCCGCGCCCGCACCGCCTGAAGATAGCGCCCGCGAAACACAGCGCATGGAGCAGATGCAAAACGATGTCAAGGCATTGCTGCAGCAGGCCTCCAAGAACGATGCCACCCTGCTGGCATTACGCGCTCGACTGGAGCAAGCCGAGTCGGAGCGGGTCCCGATGGCACTGGTCTACGGGCTAGCAGCGCTGGTCGTCGCCTGCCTGGGTGCTATCGCGTTTTTGTGGAGCCGGCGCCGTGACAGTGCACCATGGCAAAACGCACTACCCAGCGCGCGCATCGAACTTGCACAGCCAACTGCTACTGCGGTCCCCACCATGCCGAGCCATCCTTCAACGCCTGTCGTGAAGGGACGGGGCGATGCGGCAGCAGGAACACGCGCTGCTGCGGTCAGCCCAAGCACATCCACGCAGCCACTTCCAGTGCAGCACAGCGCAGACGATTCATCCGGGTTAGATGTCAACCTCATGGAAATGGACCATGAGTCGTTTGGCGAGTTGATGTCGCCGACACCGACCGGCCCGTCCGAGTTGATGCACGAACTGGACTTGCCACAAATCGATGCCTTCGCGGTTACACCCCATGTCGATTTCAATTCCGAAAGCATTATGAATGCTTGCCAGCAAGCCGAATTTTTTGACCGACTGGGCAAGACCGACGAGGCCATCACCGCGCTGGAACAACGCATCACGGAAAGCCGCAGGGAATGCCCACTGCTCTACCTTGAACTGCTGCATATTGCCAACGCACGCAGCCTCAAGACTGATTTCCGTCAATTTCGGGATGAATTCCAGGAGGGGTTTCACTGTAACGTCCCGGAATTTGCATTGTTCCGCGACGAGGGACGTGACTTGGAAGCCTACCCTGAGGTCATGCAACACATCCGCAAACACTGGGGTACACCCAAAGTGCTTGAGGTTCTGGAGACATTCATTTTTCGCGACCCCTGGGACAAGGAAGAACACCCGTTTGACATGGCTGCGTTTGGCGATTTGATCGCATTGCATGGGGTCGCGCGCACCGGGCTGCTCATGAGCAACGATCAGTCGCAACAGCACATCGATCTGGATTTGTAACCAGGCCTGCAATAGACCCGGTTAGCCGCAGGTGCCCCGATTAGCCCGCCATCAGGTCCTTGACCTGTTGTAGTGCTGCGGGGTCTTCCATTGTGGTCAAGTCGCCTGGGTCCCGTCCTTCACAGACTGCTTGAATCGCCCGACGCAGCAGTTTTCCGCTGCGCGTCTTGGGCAGCACGGATACAAAGCGAACCCGGGCCGGTCGTCCCACGGCACCGATGGACTGGTCTACGACCTTCATCACTTCTGCTTCCAGTTTCTGGCGCGCGGCCTCGTCGGTGAGCAAGCTCGCATCCTTGACCACGGCGAATGCCATCGCTACCTGGCCCTTGAGCGCATCAGCCACGCCCACTACCGCTACTTCCGAGATGTTGGGGTGGCTGGAGATACTCTCCTCGATTTCACGTGTGCCGAGTCGGTGACCCGCCACGTTGATCACATCATCGGTTCGACCCAGAATGAAGAAGTAGCCATCCTTGTCGCGCACACCCCAGTCAAACGTGCTGTAGACCAGCTTGCCGGGGATGCTTTTCCAATAGGTCTTCACAAAGCGTTCATCATCGCGCCATACGGTCTGCATGCACCCTGGAGGCAACGGTCCTTCAATGGCCACCACGCCTTTCTGGTCGGCTCCGAGCAACTCTTCGCCCGTGCTTTCGTCGAGTAGTTTGACGTCGTAGCCGTACATAGCCACGCCCGGGCTGCCGAACTTGCTGGGAGCCTTTTCCACGCCATTGGCGATGCTCAAAATCGGCCAGCCGGTTTCAGTCTGCCAGTAGTTATCGATAATGGGTTTGCCCAGCCCCTGGCTGATCCACTGCGCTGTCGGTTCATCCAGCGGTTCACCCGCCAGGAACAGCGCGCGCAAGCTGGATAGGTCGTATTTGGTGAGCAACGCCGGGTCCTGTTTTTTTAGCACGCGCACGGCGGTAGGCGCGCTGAACATGACCGTCACCTTGTATTTTTCAACCAGGCTCCACCAGACGCCGCCGTCCGGCCGTGTTGGCAGGCCTTCGTACATGATGGTGGCCATACCCGCAATCAGTGGCCCGTAAATGATGTAACTGTGGCCCACCACCCACCCAATGTCGCTGGTGGAGAAATAGGTTTCCCCCGGGTTGCCGCAGTAAATATGCTTCATGCTCGCGGCCAGCGCCACCGCATAACCGCCGGTGTCGCGCTGCACGCCTTTGGGCTTGCCGGTGGTACCACTGGTGTAGAGGGTATAGCTGGGGTGGGTCGAATCCACCCACTCGCAGGGCACCACAGTTTCCAGGTGCTTTTGCCGCAGTGCTCCCCAAAGGTGGTCGCGACCAGCTACCAAACTCATCACTGCCAGCTTGCGATCCACCATCAGCACGGCCTGTGGTTTGTGGCTTGACAGGGCAATGGCGTCGTCCAGCAGGGGCTTGTACTCGACCACCTTGCCACCGCGCGAACCCGCATCAGCGCTCACAATCACGGTCGGTGAAGAGTCCTCAATGCGTGATGCCAGGGAGCCCGACGCAAAGCCGCCGAATACCACTGAATGGATGGCGCCAATGCGTGCGCAGGCCAGCATCGCAAAAGCAGCTTCGGCAATCATAGGCATATAGATCAGCACCCGATCGCCCTTCTTGACCCCAAGCTCCAGCAACGAAGCGGCCATGCGCTGAACTTCTGCGTGCAGCGCTGCAAACGAGTACGTCTGTTCGGTATTGGTTTCTGTGGATACCGCGATCAACGCCGCCTGATTTGCACGCTCTTTCAGATGCCGGTCCACCGCGTTGTGACAGAGGTTGGTGGTGCCACCCACAAACCACCGCGCAAAGGGTGGATTACTGTAATCACACACCTGCTGCGGTGCGCTCTTCCAATCGACAAGTTGGGCTTGCTCGGCCCAGAAACCATCACGATCCTCTATGGAGCGTCGATGAAAATCTGCGTAGTGGGTCATGTTGTCTCCGTCCGGGTTATGAAAACTGAATTCATAATTATGGACAGGCAGCTTGCAGGTTGCTGACTTCCAACGACCGTCCGGCACAGTTACTTGATGAGTGCCTGCACTTCTTTGAAAACAGGATGCTCGGCACTGCGAGTCCACTCGAACGCCACCATTTCGGTGGTTACCAGTTCGACACCCGCACCGGCCAGGCGATCAAAAGCGGCATCACGGTTGCGCTCGGTACGAGAACTGCAAGCGTCGGTCACCACCCACACATCAAACTCGTCCTCCAGCAAGTCCAGCGCAGTTTGCAACAAGCAGACATGGGCCTCGCAACCAGCCAACACC
>CAIPGC010000327.1 GCA_903864505.1 uncultured beta proteobacterium
GCAATTACGAGAGATGTCATGTTATGTTCCTTCACAAAACCTTGGCTTCGTTCTTCAGTTTGGCGACCAGGGTGGCCACATCTGGCACCTTGATGCCGGCGCTGCGCTTGGGTGGCTCCACCACCTTGATCGTCTTGATGCGTGGCGCAACGTTCACACCCAGGGCCTCGGGGGTATAGGTGTCGAGTTGCTTCTTCTTGGCCTTCATGATGTTGGGCAGCGTCACATAGCGCGGCTCGTTCAGGCGCAGATCGGTCGTGATGACGGCGGGAATGGTCAGTGAAACCGACTCCGAGCCCCCATCCACTTCACGTGTAATGATGGCCTTGCCATCGGCAATCTCGACCTTGCTGGCAAAGGTGCCCTGGGGCAGGTCTGCCAGCGCGGCCAGCATCTGTCCGGTCTGATTGCAGTCGTCGTCAATCGCCTGCTTTCCCAGAATTACCAGGCCAGGCTGCTCTTTGTCCATGAGCGCCTTAAGCAATTTCGCCACGGCCAGGGGCTGCAGTTCCTCGGCAGTTTCCACCAGGATGGCCCGGTCCGCGCCAATAGCCATGGCTGTACGCAGGGTTTCCTGGCATTGCGTCACCCCACAGGACACAGCAATCACTTCGGTCACCACGCCCTTTTCCTTGAGTCGAACCGCCTCTTCGACAGCGATTTCATCAAAGGGATTCATACTCATCTTGACGTTGGCCGTATCGACACCGCTACCGTCCGATTTGACACGAACCTTCACGTTGTAATCGACGACCCGTTTTACCGCTACCAGAACTTTCATTGCTGCGACTCCAGACAGTTACAAATTGGACTTTTGACTTGACGTTAACGTCAACTGATCGATTCTATGCCGCGTTCGCACCAAACCGTGTTTTCCGTCGGGGTGGGTACTGAAATTGAAAAATAGAACGATCGTGCTTTTTTATTATAGTGGCGCAATGGCACCTATCGGTTGTGCACTACGCGCTGCGGGAACGGAATATCAATATGGTTGGCGCGCAGCGCCGCCAGGATGGCCAGATTCACATCGGAGCGCAAATTGAGCTGACCATTCTCAATATCGTTTATCCAGTAGCCGACGGTAAATTCCAATCCATCCGCACCGAATGCCGAAAGGGATGCCGTGGGCGCCGGGTCCCGTAGTATCCGCGCCTGGGCGCTGGCCGCCTGCACCAGCAGTTGCGCCACCAGTTCTACCTCGCTGTCGTACGCCACGCTCACGACCGTGGATTGGTATACCAGAGAATCCTGCAGCGAAAGGTTCTCCACCCGGCTGGTAATGAGCAAGTCGTTGGGCACGATCGACTCACGACCCGACTGGGAACGCACCACCGTGTAGCGCGCGTTAATCTGGGTGATGCGCCCCTCAAAGCCATCAACTCTCACGTTGTCGCCAATGCGCATGCTGCGCTCTGCCAGAATGACAAACCCGCTGACATAGTTGGCAGCCAGCTTTTGCAGACCAAGGCCGACTCCTACTCCAATTGCCCCACCCAAAACCGACAAAGCGGTCAGGTCGATTCCCACCGCCGACAAAGCCAGAATAAGCCCAACGAACATGAGCAGCGCACGGGTCGCATTGCTAATTGCCTTGCGCAACGACAACTCACCCCCGGTTGCAGACCGCAACAGCCGTGCTTCAATGCCCGACGAAATCCATAGGGTAATGATCAACACCGCACCAGCGGTCAGCATGCCCTCGATCAGGTTGCGCACCGACAGGGTACTGGCACCCACCTTCCATGAGATCTGGTCCAACTCATTGAGAACCACCGGCAAAAGGCCACTAACCCACATGACCATGGCCAGCCAGGCCCCCCAAGAGATGGTCTGCTCCAGCGGGCGGACCCAGCGGGCGCTGGCAAAAGCAACCTGCAGCACCTTAACCCCAACCCGAATCGCTACCAGCGCAACGAAAACCGGAACGGCCACTTTGAGTACGATCACCGACGGCAGCATGCTGTCCAGAACCGTCCGCGCAACTGTTCCCAGACACAAAAGAGTCAAAGGAAACAGTACGCCGTCCAAATCGCGCTTGCCAAACCAGATAGAGCGTCCGTCGCGCTGACCCAGACTGCGGCGCACCACCACCACCAAGCCCCATGCGAGTGCCACACACACGGCCAGCACCAGTACTTCGACGATCACCGTGGGCTGCAGAAAAGCAGCCAGCCAGCCCTCGAAGTCGTCGATGGGTTTGGGCGCAGGCGTTCTGCCGGTTGCCATCAAATATCGGCCAGCACCCGAATATGCGCTTCCACGCTGCGCCCCAGAGCACCCAGGTCGTACCCGCCTTCCAGAACCGACACAATGCGCCCCTGGCAATGCTTGCGCGCCATCGCCCGCACCCGATCAGTGATCCATGCATAGTCCTGCTCGACCAGTCCCATCTGACCCATATCGTCTTCGCGGTGCGCATCAAACCCGGCACTGATGAAAATCATCTGAGGCTCAAAGGCATCGAGCCGCGGCATCCAGTAGGTCTCAATCAGATCGCGCACCTCCATGCCTTTGGTATAGGCTGGCACAGGCACATTCACAAGGTTGCTGGCATTGGACAGTGAACCCCCTTCCGGATAGAACGGATGCTGAAAAAAGCTCACCATCAGGATGCGCTGATCACCCGCCACGATATCTTCGGTTCCATTTCCATGGTGCACGTCAAAGTCTACGATCGCCACGCGGGAAAGCCCGTGACGCTCCAGTGCGTAGCGCGCCGCGATAGCCACGTTGTTGAAAAAACAGAAACCCATCGCCTTGTCACGGCAGGCATGGTGGCCAGGAGGTCGCACCGAGCAAAATGCATTTTCCAATTCTCCCGCCAGCACGGCATCGGTCGCGTCAATGGCAGCACCCGCCGAGCGCAGCGCCGCATCCCAGGTGTGCACGTTGATGGAGGTGTCGGGGTCAATCTGCGCGTGGGTTGGGCCGCCGGCATCGATCTCTTCGCGCAAACCATCGGTCAACCCGCGCAACGAAGCGACGTACATACGGCCATGCGCCAACTCGATGTCCGCAAGCGGCGCGCTGGAGGCATCGCGACGCTCCAGCGCATCGCCCACTCCGCTAATCAGTAGCCGGTCCTCAATGGCGTCGAGCCGCTCCGGGCATTCAGGGTGGCCGCCCCCCATTTCGTGTTTACGGCAATCACTGTGGGTAAAGTAACCGGTCTTGTGGGGTACAGCGCTCATGGTTCAAAATTTTCGGGTAACGTTGTGCCATGAATGCACAACAAAAGCTTAAATTATTGCTCGCCCAGCTTAACACGGTGATCGTGGGCAAAGCCTTACAGATCCAGGACTGTGTGGCCTGCCTGCTCGCTGGCGGACACCTGCTTATTGACGACGTTCCTGGGGTAGGCAAGACCACGCTGGCCCACGCTCTGGCGCGCAGCTTTGGCCTGGAATTCTCGCGCGTGCAGTTCACCTCCGACTTGATGCCCAGCGACCTTTCTGGCGTATCCATTTATGAGCGCGGCAAGGAGGCTTTCGTGTTTCACCCCGGCCCCATTTTTGCCCAGGTTTTGTTGGCCGACGAGATCAACCGTGCCAGCCCAAAAACCCAAAGCGCGCTGCTCGAAGCCATGGAGGAAAAACAGGTCACCATCGAAGGCGAAACACGCCCCCTTCCCTCGCCCTTCTTTGTGATCGCCACGCAAAATCCGCTGGACCAGGTAGGCACCTACGCCCTGCCGGAGTCCCAACTGGACCGCTTCCTGATGCGCATCTCGCTGGGTTATCCGGACCGTGCCGCCGAACGTGCCCTGCTCATCGGACAGGACCGGCGCGACCTGTTGGCGCAGTTGCCCAGCCTGCTGCAGGACGGCGAGTTGGAGCAGTTGCAACAGCAGGTGCTGGCCGTGCACGTGGCCGATCCGCTGCTCGACTATGTGCAGGATCTGGTCGCCGCTACCCGATCAGCGCAATGGTTTTTGCAGGGCCTGAGTCCACGCGCTGGGATTGCCGTGGTCCGCGCCGCCAAGGCCCAGGCATTGCTCAGCGGACGCAACTATGTCGCCCCCGATGATGTGCAGGCCATCCTGCCTCAGACCATTGCCCACCGTCTGATTCCAGTCAGCGACTCCGGACGGGGCGCGGTGGAGCAGGTCCGCGCCATGCTACAGGCCGTGCCGTTGCCGTGAGTCTGAGACAACGGTTTCAACAATGGTTTCAGTCGCGCATTGGGCGACGCGACAGCACGCTGCTGACCCAGCGCAACGTGTACATCCTGCCGACCGGACCCGGGTTCATGCTGGGTGTAACCCTGCTGGTGCTACTGGTGGCATCCATCAACTACCAGCTGAACCTGGGCTACCTGCTAACCTTTCTGCTGGCGGGCAGCGCTGTAGTCGGGATGCATGTGTGCCATGGCACCCTGCGTGGACTTACTATGAATTTGGTAGCGCCTGACGCACAGTTTGCGGGCGCTAGCGTCCATATTGATATCAATTTGCTGAGCAACCGGCGCACTGTGCGCCACGGCATCGGCCTGGCCATTTTCGGCAGCGGACACTGGAACTGGACCGACGTCCCGGCCCAGGGCAGCGCACGGGTCCAGGTGACTTTCCAACCGGCACGCCGTGGTCTGCACCCGCTGCCAGCCCTGACCGCTGAAACCCGCTTTCCGTTAGGGACGTTTCGGGTCTGGACGGTCTGGCGTCCTGCGGCCCAAGTGCTGATTTACCCGACCCCGGAACCCCACCCACCCCCGCTTCCAACAGGCGAGCCCCGCGCCGGTGGCGCCTCCAACGCGCAACACCAGAGCACCGGAGAATTCGATGGGGTACGCGCCTACCGCCGCGGCGACCCGCTGAAGCTGGTGGTATGGAAGAAGATTGCCAAGGCTGACGAACTGGTAAGCCGCGACGCGCAGCAGGTGCAGCGTCTGGAGCTGTGGCTGGATCTGGCCCACACCGGCATCCCCGGCGCCGACGCTGGCGTAGTGGAGCGCAGACTGTCGCGACTGTGTGCCTGGGTATTGCGGGCGGAGAAACTGGGCATGCAATACGGTCTGCACCTGGGCAGCGTGGAGCTTTCGCCAGGCAACGGTGATGCCCACAAAAAGGCATGCCTCCAGGCGTTGGCCCTGGCGGCGGCATGACCTGCCGTCCAACCCTCATGCTGCAAGCCCTCAGAACTCTGCCCCGCGATGCACGCGACACACTGTTCCTGCTGACGGTGATTGCTTGGGTGATCGCGCCACAGTTCGGCCACCTGCCGCTGTGGTGTAGCGGCATGGCTTGCGCCATCCTCGTTTGGCGCGCCAGCATTTCCTTGCGAGGACGCCCGCTACCCGCACGCTGGTGGCTGGGAGGCTTGCTGCTATTGGCCACGATCGGCACCTACTACAGCCACCGCACCCTGCTCGGACGCGATGCCGGTGTCACCTTTATTGTGGTGCTGCTGGCGCTCAAGACGCTGGAGTTGCGCGCGCAGCGCGACGCTTTTGTGGTGTTCTTTCTGGGCTTCTTTGCCCTGCTGAGCAATTTCTTTTTCTCGCAAAGCCTGCTGACCGCATTTGTCATGCTGGTGGGCTTGTTGGGCTTGCTGACTGCACTGGTCAACAGCCACATGCCGGTTGGTCGCCCTGCGCTGGCCGATGCTGCCCTTACTGCAGGGCGAATGGCCATGCTTGGCGCGCCCATTATGGTGGTTTTGTTTGTGCTGTTTCCCCGGCTGGCTCCACTGTGGGGTGTGCCGGGGGATGCCATGAGCGGGCGCAGCGGTCTGAGTGAACGCATGCAAGTGGGCAGCATCGCCAGCCTGGCGCTGGACAGCAGCATCGCGATGCGCATTCGCTTTGAAGCAAGCGCTCCGCGCATGGACCAGATGTATTTTCGGGGACCGGTGCTATCGACCTTTGATGGCCGGGAGTGGCGGCCCCTGCGCTCAGCTTTTCCGTCGCGTCTGCAGCTTGGCGCTGACCTTCAGGTGACAGGCGAACCGATCCGGTACCAGATCACGCTGGAGGCAAACCAGCGCCCCTGGCTGCTGGTGCTGGATGCGACGCCCAGCAAACCCACACTGCCAGGCTACGATGCCAGCATGACCCCTACCCTGCAGTGGGTCGCTGAGCGCCCGATTAGCGACCTGGTGCGCTACAGCGCAGAGAGCCATATGGCGTTTCGCCATGGTCCGTTGCGTCTGGTCCCCGGCATGCAGGACTATCTGGAATTGCCGCCCGGTTTCAACCCGCGCACGGCACAACTGGCGGCCGAGTTGCGACGCGACCCGCGCTACGCCGGGGCGGATGCCACAGTGCTGGTGGATGCGGTCATGAACCGACTGCGCACCGGTGGCTACAGCTACACGCTGGACCCCGGCGTGTTTGGTACCCACAGTGCCGACGAGTTCTGGTTTGACCGCAAGGAGGGTTTTTGCGAACACATTGCCTCGAGCTTCGTGCTGCTGATGCGCACACTCGGCGTTCCGGCCCGCGTGGTCACCGGCTATCAGGGGGGTGAGGTCAACAACGTGGACAGTTACTGGATCGTGCGCCAGAGCGATGCCCACGCCTGGGCCGAGGTTTGGATCGCAGACCATGGATGGACTCGGGTCGATCCGACCTCGGCGGTGGCACCTGGGCGCACCGGAAGTCTGCAGCGTTTGTTAGCACCACGTGGGGCTATGGCACAGGTGCTTGGGATGGTCAGCCCGGTGCTGACCCTGAACCTGCGCGCCCTGTGGGATGCAGTGAACAACCGCTGGAATCAGTGGGTACTGAACTACTCGCAGGCGCGACAGCTTGATTTGCTGCGAAACCTCGGCTTTGACTCACCCAGCTGGGAAGATCTGAGCTATGTCCTCATTGGCATTGTGGTGCTGGCGGCGCTGGTGGGTGCAGCCTGGACGCAGTGGGAACGCCGCCGCCAGGACCCCTGGCTGCGCCTGTTGCACCGGGCCACACAACGCCTGCAACAGGCTGGCCTGGTGGTAACCGACAACGCTGCGCCACGACAGATTGCGGTGCTGCTCAAACATCGCACTGATCATGCCAGCACCGAGGTTGAGGCTCTGTGCGCGTGGCTCCTGAGAATGGAAGTCTGGCGCTACGCTCCCCATGCTGGCATGCAGCAACTGGGTACACTGCAACAGGAGTTCAAACGATTACCCTGGCCCGGGCGCTTGCCCTGAAGTGCGCCCCGCAACGTGACACCTATTCACCGTTTTTTTGCTATGTTTTTGATAGCTTCCTGCGCAGTTAGCACGGGAGCTTCGACCGATAAACCCCTCAAGAAATCAGGCTCCAAGACGCTCCGGCACAAGCCCCTGGCAAAAGATGTCAGCGGCCCCCTGTACGCGACCCGTCCCGAGGTTTTAAAGGCGGCGGACGGGATTGCACAGCGCCTCCAACTGGAACGGGAATGGGTGCGCCACGCAATCGGACATGCCCACTACCAGCCCAGTGTTGCGCGCGCCGTTGCACCACCACCGGTCGGAACACAAAAGAACTGGAAGTTGTACCGCAGCCGTTTCATTGACCCGATTCGGATTCGCGCCGGAGTCAAATTCTGGCTGGCCAACCGGGATGCGCTGGAGCGTGCTGAACAGGCGACCGGCGTGCCAGCATCGATCGTGGTCGGAATCATCGGCGTGGAAACCATTTACGGCCAGCAAACCGGCAGCTACCGGGTGATGGATGCCTTGTGCACGCTGGCATTTGACTTTCCGTCAGCACACCCGCGCGCGGCTGAGCGCTCCGAATTCTTTCGCGCTGAACTGGAAGCGTTTTTGAAGCTGACCCATCGCACCGGCACCGACCCGCTTGCGCTGCGCGGCAGTTACGCGGGGGCCATGGGGTTGCCGCAGTTCATGCCCTCGAGCTGGGACAAATACGCGATTGATTTTGATGGAGATGGACGGGTGGACTTGTTTCTGAGCCAGGCCGATGTCATCGGTTCCGTAGCCAACTATTTCTTGGCGTTTCACTGGCAGCGCGGACTGCGCACGCACTATCCGGTGCATTTCAATCCGGCTACCGTCAACATGGCAACGCTGCTGGCACCCGACATTGTCCCCACGTTTACGCCAGCGGCCTTCGCTGCGCTGGGCGCTGAACTCGATGGCGCGGCGTCGCAGCACCCGGGACTGCTGGCGCTGGTGGAATTGCAGAATGGCACTGACGCGCCACTGTACCTGGCAGGCACCGAGAACTTCTATGCCATCACCCGCTACAACTGGAGCAGCTACTACGCCCTGGCAGTGATCGAGCTTGGGGATGCAGTGGCCGCCGCCATGCCAAAATAAGGCATGCCCACCGAATCAAGCCCCAACGCCAAAGCGACCATCGTCGCAGCGGACGATGTCACCATGGCGCTGTACCGCGCCGCCATTGGCCCGGTGGGCACGGACCACTTCCTTAAGATATTCACCCGTTTCGACGCAAGCGAGCGCATCTCACTACACTGGAACTGGTTTGCGGCATCGCTCACACTGAACTGGCTGGTGTTTCGCAAGCTCTGGCATGCGGCACTGGGATACAGCGGCGCGGTGGTGGCGCTGGCACTGATCATTTTCGGCATTGGCCGACTGGTGTTCCAGTTCTCGGACACAGTGGAGCGGATGCTTGCCGTGGCGCTGGGTGCGCTGCTGGTAGTTCTTCCCGGACTCTTTGGCAACGCACTGTTTCATGCCGACTGCCGCCGGCGCATGACGCTGGCGTTGCGCAACAGCCCGGATGAAATCCAGGCCTGTGCTGCCCTCAACCGCCAGGCCACCACACGCAAACGCCTGGCTGGGTTGTTGCTGACCAACGCGCTGCTGGCGGCCGCACTGGTCGCATCGTACCTGCAGTGGACCGAACTCACCACCCTGTCGGTTGGCCTTCCGCATGCGGCTCAACCGGCCCCCAGCCTGGCCGCACCTGCTTCTGCACCGGTGGTGCAAGCCAGTTCAATCGCGCCAGTGGCGTCGGCCCAGGCATCTTCTCCCGCGACGGCATCGGCCGCAACACCGCCGGCGTCAGCGCCCCTGAGCCCTGCCAGTGCCGCACCGACTGTCCCCTGCGAAGGTTGCCTGCGACCGGTCGTCGTGTCAGCCGACCGGTCGGCGAAGGGCCCGGTGCAAACCGAGGCACCAACCAAACCGCAGGCAGCCGAACCTCAAAAGGCTGCCAGTCAACCGGCGACACAGCCCAAGGCAATCGCGTCGGCCATTGCAGCCGGCGCACCCAAACCGCAAAGTTCCGCCGCCCGGCCCAAGCTCGCCGACAGCAGCAAACCATTTGTGATCAACGTGGGACTCTTCGCTGTCGAAAGCAATGCGGCGGGGGCGTACGCCAAGTTGCTGGATGCCGGGCTACCAGCCACCTTGGAGAAGTTCTCCACCTCCAAAGGGCCGCGCACGCGGGTACGTGTGGGCCCATTTGGTTCCCGCGACGAGGCACAGGCAGCAGTTGAGAAAATTCGTGCACTGTCGCTGGAAGCCATCATCATCGAGCCCTAACACCGGGCACATGCGCGGCGCAATCAGGTCAGCGCAACGCCCTCAAAGTCTGCATGCAGGGCGTCGGTCCAGACGTCGACCTCGACCTCGCTGACATTGAGATATCCCAGGCACACCGAGCCGTAAGTGACCCACTCCTTTTGCTGCCGAACACCTTCATGCGTGGCTACCAGGCGGTCCGCGACCAGTGCCATGGCGACCAGGGTGCGCGCCTGCACTGGAATACCCTGAACATTGAAAATCGTAAAGTCATGGTGCAGACGCACCGCCAGATAGATAGGTGATGGCAAACGCCAGGTTCGGGCAACCAGCGCACCCACCACCGCATGGTCGGTCTTGTGGGCAGCGTTTTCCGTTGCGGTAAAGCTGCGGTCCTGGCGCGCCAGGGCCTCGGTCATAGTACCTGCATAGCCGCGCACGCCCTGCATAAGTATCGGTATGCCAACATGGTAGAACAGTCCACAGGTGTACGCCAGGTCGGCATCCACGCCGTAGAGTTGACGTGCAATGTATTGCATGGCCAGGGCACGCCGGGTCGAGGTCTCCCAAAAGTGTTCCAGCAGAGGCGAGGAAAGGCGGATCGCGTTGCGCATTGAAAACGCCGTCAGCAGTTTTTGTGTCATCGCCAAGCCCAGCATACCCAGCGCCTCCGCCACCGAGGTCACAGGGCGGGAGCGTGCGTAATAGGGACTGTTGGCAGTCCGTATCAACGATGCGGCCATAGCTACATCGCGTCCGGCAATGTCGGCTATCACCACCGGGTCAGGCTCAGCCATGTCCATTTCACGGCGTAACGCAACCAGCAACTCCGGACAGGGCGGGATAACAATATCGCGCAACGGACCTGACGCCAGTGCCTGGTCGAGTTCGTGGTCGGTCTCCGTCTTTGTCACCCTGCGCGGTGCCGTGGGTTGCATGCGATTCCTCGTTGCGTTCAATGCCTGCTGGCATTATTACCGCAAGAGAAATGTGACCTCGAGCAAACAAACCCTCACACGCTGGCAGGAACCAAAAACTCCCTGCTGATGTGCGCTCCAAGGTCATTGACCCGATCCAAAAATTGCGTCAGATAGGCATGCAACCCAGTCGCCAGAATTTCATCAATACGGCCATACTGCAGATCGGCGCGCAGTTTGCCGGCCCGACGCTGCGTCTCTGCGGTGGGGTCACTGGCTACCAGGCTCAAGTTGCTGACGACTTCGTTCAGACTGGCATGCAGTGAGCGCGGCATATCAGACTTGAGGATGAGCAGCTCGGCCACCAGTTCGGGCTTGATCACGTCGCGGTAGACTTTGCGATAAATTTCAAAGCCTGAAACGCTGCGCAAGATGGCACTCCAGTGGTAGAAGTCGTACTCCTGGTCCTTCTCGCTGGCAGCCCCAAAGAAGTCACTTTGCACGGCATGAAACTTTACGTCCACCAGACGTGCCGTATTGTCGGCACGCTCCAGGAAAGTACCCAGTCGCATGAAGTGCAGCGCTTCGTCCATCAGCATGGTGCCTACCGTGACTCCCCGGGAGAGATGCGAGCGGAATTTGACCCACTCAAAAAACTGTGCCGGATCACGTTCGAACTCGCCGGTCTTAAGCATGCGCTTGACCTCCAGCCAGGTCTGGTTCTGCGTTTCCCAGACTTCGGTGGTGAGCGTACCCCGCACCGCGCGCGCATTCTCGCGCGCCGCGCTCAGGCACGACAGGATGCTGGAGGGGTTGCTCTCGTCCTTGACCATGAAATCCATCACCTGACGGGCTTCTATGGCACCGTAGCGCTCGGCATAGGTAGCTGCAAGTTCACTGATGCTGAGCAGACCCTGCCAGCCCATCAGCGCCACCGCGTCCGATTGTGGAAGGAGAGTGGTCTGGTAATTGACATCGAGCATGCGTGCGGTATTTTCCGCCCGCTCGGTGTAGCGGGACATCCAGAACAGGTGATCTGCGGTGCGTGACAACATTTTTTTATTTCCCTTCTAGGACTGGAATTGTGCTGAACCGTTTGGGTCGGTTGCAGTTACCAATGCATCGTCCTCAAGAATCCAAGTGTCTTTGGTGCCCCCGCCCTGCGACGAATTCACCACCAGCGACCCCTCCTTGAGCGCCACGCGCGTGAGCCCACCTGGCACCATCTGCACCGTCTTTCCCGAAAGCACGTAGGGGCGCAAGTCGATGTGCCGAGGTGCAATTCCGCTCTCTACAAATGTCGGGCAACTCGACAGACTCAGGGTGGGCTGCGCAATGTAGCCGCTGGGATTGGCCAGCAGCGCTTTGCGGAAGTCCTCAATTTCGGCCGTCGTGGCCGCAGGGCCCACCAGCATGCCGTAACCGCCGGCTCCATGGACCTCCTTGACCACCAGGTCTTTCAGGTTCGCCAGCGTGTAGGCGAGGTCGTCCTGGTTGCGGCACATATAGGTGGGCACGTTGTTCAGAATCGGCTTCTCGCCCAGGTAGAACTCGATCATCTTGGGCACATAGGGGTAGATCGACTTGTCATCAGCAACGCCGGTACCGACTGCATTGCAAATCGTCACGTGGCCGGCACGGTAGGCATCGAGCAACCCGGCACAACCCAGCGTGGAGGTGGGGCGAAACGCTGTGGGATCCAGGAAGTCGTCATCGACCCGGCGGTAAATTACGTCGACCCGGCGCGGCCCACGCGTGGTGCGCATGTAAACAAAGTTGTCCTTGACGAACAAGTCCTGACCCTCAACCAGTTCCACCCCCATTTGCTGCGCAAGAAAGGCGTGTTCGAAATAGGCACTGTTGTACATGCCCGGAGTCAGCACGACGACCGTCGGTTCCGCAGTAGTTTCGGGACTGCTGGCGCGCAGGGTTTCGAGCAACAGGTCGGGGTAGTGCGCAACCGGTGCAACGCGGTATTCGTTGAACAGGGCCGGAAACAGGCGCATCATCATCTTGCGGTCTTCGAGCATGTAGCTCACGCCACTGGGCACGCGTAAATTGTCTTCCAGCACGTAGTACTCACCTTCACCCTTCGCATTGGCCGCACGCACGATGTCGATGCCGGAAATCTGCGAATAGATCTGGTTGGGCACATTGACGTCCATCATCTCGGGGCGAAACTGTGCATTCTTTTCAATCTGTTCGCGCGGAATGATGCCGGCCTTCAGAATTTCCTGATCGTGGTAGACATCGTGAATGAAGCGGTTGAGCGCGCTAACCCGTTGCACCAGTCCCCTTTCCATGCTGGCCCACTCGTGGGCGGGGATGATGCGCGGAATCAGGTCAAACGGAATCAGTCGCTCGGTGCCTGCGCCCTCCTGGTCCTTCTCGCCATACACGGCAAAGGTGATCCCGACGCGGCGAAATATCATCTCGGCTTCTTCGCGCCGCATGGCCATCATGTCGCCGGGCTGGCGCGCCAGCCATTCGTCGTAAATCCTGTAATGTTCGCGCACCTGCTCGCCCTTTGAAAAAAAGGCGTAGGGCAGTTGCGTGTACATCTCGTCAAATTTCTGCATAAGATTCCTTCTCCTGCTCAGACTTTAGCAAGGTTCGAGCCACCTGGCACCATGCGCTCGGCACCAATTTGGCCCTACTCCGGCACCCGGTGATGCCAGTAGCGCAACGACTGCTGTCGCGTGCACGCCTCATTTTGGGGCAACTCCGGACTCCACGATTGCCAGACAAACGCACCGCAATGGGGCGAATCGATCAGGGTGATTGAGCGCTCGCGGTAGCGCGCCACCACTGCAGCGGCAGGGTGCCCGAAGCGGTTGCGGTAACCGGACTGCACGACCGCCAACTGGGGAGCCACTGCATCCAGAAACGCGTCGCTGCTGGAGGTTTTGCTGCCATGGTGCGGAACCAACAGCACGCTGGAGCGAAGCGCCGCTCCACTGAGCACCAGCCGGGCTTCCTGTGCCTGTTCAATATCGCCAACCAGCAAAGCCGATCGCCCGCCAGCCGAGATGCGTAGCACACAAGACATGGCATTGGACTTGGCCGCAGTGTCGTAGGCGGCCGCCTGCGGGTGCAACACTTCAAACGCCACGCCATCCCATTCCCAACGCTGCCCGGCCTCACATCGCTGGGCTGGGCGTAACGACTGCAGCAGGTTGTCCGTCTCAATGGAACTGCGCAGTTCAGCCTGTGGCTGCATGGCCAGCACCGCCGGTGCACCACCGACATGGTCCATATCGCGGTGGCTGAGTACCACCATGTCCAGACGGGTGAGCAGCGCCTGTAGCAACGGCACCAGGACCCGGTGCCCGGCGTCGCTTTCCAGGCTGAATCGCGGCCCGGCGTCGTACAGCAACGCGTGGTTGGCGGTGCGCACCAGCACGGCGTTTCCCTGCCCGATGTCGGCCGCCAACAGTTCAAACTGCCCGTTCGGTGGCAGCGGCGCACGCCACAGGATGACCGGCAACAACAGCGGCAGGCCCAGCACCCGCAGGCTCCAGGGTAGCGGCATCACCAGCACTGCACCTCCGAGCACACCGGCGGCGGCGGCCCACAATGGCGGCACCGCCACTGACACACTCGCCCAGGACCAACTGGCGAGCCACTGCAGGTAAGCGAACAACCCACCAATTGCAGCGGCAGCAACGTCCCATAGTGCTGGCATCAGAACACCCAGCATGGCCAGCGGCGTCACCACCAGCGTTATCCACGGAATGGCCAGCGCGTTGGCGGCCAGTCCGACCAGCGAGACCTGGCCAAACAGCAGCAACGTGAGCGGCGTCAGCGCCACGGTAATCACCCACTGTTCACGCAGGTTCGACCGAATATGACCCATTAGCCTTCCAGTCCAAGTGCCACTAGTGCAGACTGCTCCTGAATCCGTAGCAAAAAGCACTCCGACGGCGACAAAGCTCAACCAGAATCCCGGCTGCAAAAGAGCCCATGGGTCCGCCGCCACCACGACGGCGCAGGTCAGCATCCAGACCTGGGGCCAAGGCCAACGTGCCCCGGACAGACGCAACAACGCCACCGTGCCCAGCATCAGGCAGGTGCGCTGCGCCGGCACGCCCCAACCCGAAAAAAGCGAATACAGCGTGGCCAGCAGCACCCCTCCCACCAGCGCAACGGTAGGTGCGGGCAACGCCAGGCACAGACGCGCTGACCGCCGCCACAGCCATCCCAGCACCAACCCTGCACCCCACGCGAACATGGTGATGTGCAAACCTGAGATTGAAACCAGGTGGGCGACGCCGGTGGCGCGAAACACGTCCCAGTCGGCACGGTCTATCGCATTCTGGTCTCCCACCACCAGGGCCGCTATCATGCCGGCGAACTGGCGCTGCTCCACCCGCGCCACAATCCGGTCCCGTACCCCCTGCCGAGCCAGCGCGAACGGATGCCGCCAGGTTTGCCCTAATCGCACCGCCACCGGATCCCTGGGACTGGCCCGTACATAGCCGGTAGTCTGCACTCCCTGCTCCCACAACCACAACTCGTAATCAAAGCCGAACGGATTGCGACTGCCGTGCGGCGCCTTCAGACGCAGCGTTACCTGCCAGCGCTCGCCCGCTTGCACGTCGGCTGGCATTCGGTTCAAGCTTAGCTGGGGTAGGGCTCGCTCACCCAGACTCGCACTGTCCGCATCGGCCAAAACGGTGGGTCCGGCCGAGAACGCCCCGCCATACCAGCCCACATCCACCAGTGGCGGTAGTCGCAGGGGCTGCCCGTCTGCCATTGCGGACTCGACCGCCAGTCGAAAACGCAAACCGGCTTCGTTGCGTTGGGGCAGGTTGACCACTACGCCCGTCACGAGAACGTCGCGCCCTTCCAGCGACACGCTCAGCGAGTTGCCCAAATACACCGAAGCACGTAGACCTGCCAGTCCAGCACCAACGGCCGCCAGGATCAAGAAAACACCCACGGAACGCACCACAAACGCTATGCTTTTGGTAGCTGCCAGCGCATACCCCGCAGGCGCTAGAAGCAAAAATACCACATAAACCGGCCACGACCACAGGTCCGCTTGCTGCAATTGCAAGGCGGTACCCGCCACAAAACCCAACAGCGCCGCAAACATCGTCTGTGCCATGCCCCATGCTAACTCGGTGAACTGGTGGCTCGGGACTTGCTTATCTGCTTGTTGATACCATCCGTGCGCACAGTTCTGCTTTACGCGGAGTTTGTCCGATCCACTAAGACGAAACCAGGCACTTATGTCCATTCACGCCGCGCTCAACCACGTCACCCACTACACCTACGACCGACTGGTCGCACTGGGTCCCCAAGTGGTACGGCTGCGCCCTGCGCCCCATTGCCGCAGCAAGGTCATTTCCTATTCCTTGAAAGTCGAGCCCGAAGAGGGCCATTTCATGAACTGGCAACAAGACCCGTTTTCCAATTACCAGGCACGCCTGGTGTTCCCCAACAAGACCCGCGAGTTCAAGGTGACAGTCGATGTGGTGGTCGAAATGGCGGTCTACAACCCGTTCGACTTCTTTCTGGAACCGGAGGCGGAGGAGTTTCCATTTAAATACGAACCCCAGTTGCAGGAGGAACTGTTGCCCTACCTGATGGCAGGTGAGCGCACGGAACCCATCAACGACTACCTTGCCACCATCGACTACACCAAGCGCCGCACGGTGATTTTTCTGGTCGACCTCAACACCCTGGTGCACAACGCCATCAAGTACACCATTCGCATGGAGCCGGGAGTGCAAACGCCCGAAGAGACGCTTCGCCTGGGCTCCGGTTCGTGCCGCGATTCGGCATGGCTGATGGTGCAGCTGCTGCGTCACTGCGGTCTGGCCGCGCGCTTTGTGTCGGGTTACCTGATTCAACTCAAGTCCGACGTGAAATCGCTAGACGGTCCCAGTGGCACCGAGGTCGATTTTACCGACCTGCACGCATGGTGTGAGGTTTACTTGCCCGGGGCCGGCTGGATCGGCCTGGATGCCACATCCGGACTTCTCGCCGGCGAAGGCCACGTGCCGCTGGCCTGCACGCCCCAGCCTTCAGGTGCAGCACCGATTGAAGGCGGGGTTGACGAGTGTGAGGTGGAGTTTGCGCACCATATGCAGGTCACCCGCATTTACGAATCGCCCCGCGTCACCCTGCCCTACACCGATGAGCAGTGGACCGAAGTGATGGCACTCGGGGCCGCAGTGGATCAGGAGCTGGTGGCTGGCGACGTGCGCCTGACCATGGGCGGTGAACCTACCTTTGTGGCGGTGAACGACCGCGACGCTGCCGAATGGAACACCGATGCGCTGGGTCCGACCAAGCGCGGTTTTGCCACTGCACTGGTGCACAAGTTGCGCAACGAGTACGGTCAGGGCGGCTTTTTGCACTTTGGCCAGGGCAAGTGGTACCCCGGGGAGCAACTGCCGCGCTGGGCCCTCAACATCTACTGGCGTGCGGACAAGCAACCGGTGTGGTCCGACCCATCGCTGTTCACCGATGAGCGCAAACCCACCCAATACACCAGCGACGATGCCAAACGCTTCACCAACGCACTGGCCGCGCGGCTGAACCTCACCGACAAATACATCCAGAGCGCGTACGAGGATGCCTGGTACTACCTATGGCGCGAACGTCGCCTGCCGGTCAATGTGGATCCGTTCAACTCCAAGCTGGACGACGAGATGGAGCGCATGCGCTTGCGCCGGGTGTTCGAACAGAAGCTCGACATGCCCATTGGCTATGTGCTTCCCATCAAGGCCAGCGATGCATGGGCGCAGCGCGGCCCGCGCTGGACCACCGGTCCCTGGTTCTTCCGCGACGAGCGCATGTACCTGATGCCAGGCGACTCTCCCATGGGCCTGCGTCTGCCGCTGGACTCACTGCCCTGGGTCAGCAAGAGTGACTACCCGTACATGATCGAGCGCGACCCCACCGAAGACCGAGGCGCCCTGCCCACCCACAGCGCTTTCGCAGCCCGTTATGCACCGGGTGCCCATGCGGCGCAGAGTACAAGTCCATCCACCGCGGCGAGTGCCATGGCAGCAGCATCCACCGCGGGGCGATCGTTCCTGGCTGGCCATCTCGCGTCGACCGAGGCGGTGCGCAAGTTCCAGTCCGTCAAAGACCGTGGCGAAGGCAGCATCATTGCCAACGCCCAAAGCGCTCTGCAACCCGAACCGCCGCCGTACGCGCAGCCGCCGCAGCGCCACCAGTCGGCGCACTGGATTACCCGCACGGCGCTGTGCATCGAAGTACGCGACCCGCGCCGCGCCAGCGGACCCAAGGCCGAGGCCGTCGGAGAAAAGTCCGGCGTGCTCTACATCTTCATGCCGCCCCTGGAGCGGCTGGAAGATTACCTGGATCTGTTGAGTGCCATTGAAGCCACGGCCAGGGAACTGGGTGTGAAACTGGTGCTAGAAGGCTATCCGCCACCGCACGACCCGCGCCTCAAGTTGCTGCAGGTCACCCCCGACCCCGGCGTCATCGAGGTCAACATCCATCCGGTGAACAACTGGGGTGAGTTGGTCGCCAACACCGAGTTTTTGTACAACGCCGCCTTCGAATCACGCCTGTCGGCCGAGAAGTTCATGACCGATGGCCGCCACACCGGCACCGGTGGCGGCAACCACTTTGTGATGGGCGGCGCCACACCGGTGGACAGCCCCTTCCTTCGCAAGCCCGAACTGCTGGCCAGCCTGCTGCTGTACTGGCACAACCACCCCAGCTTGAGCTACTTGTTCAGCGGCATGTTCGTCGGCCCGACCAGTCAGGCTCCACGCGTGGACGAGGCGCGCAACGACCAGTTGTACGAACTCGAAATTGCCATCGAGCAGATCTACAGGAACCGAGGGGTGTACGGACAGTCCATGCCCCCATGGCTGGTGGACCGCACGCTGCGTAACATCCTGATTGACGCCACCGGCAACACCCACCGCAGCGAGTTCTCCATCGACAAGATGTACTCGCCCGACTCGGCCACGGGCCGACTGGGTCTGCTGGAACTGCGCGCCTTCGAGATGCCGCCGCACCCGCGCATGAGCATCGTGCAGCAGTTGCTGCTGCGTGCGCTCGTCGCCCGCTTCTGGAAGAAGGCGTATCAGGCGCCGGTCACCCGCTGGGGCACCGAACTGCACGACCGCTTCATGCTGCCCACTTTCATAAAGATGGACTTCGACGACGTGGTGGAAGACATGCGCGCCGCGGGCTACCCGTTTGACCCCAGCTGGTTTGCGCCGCACGTGGAGTTCCGCTTCCCGCTGGTGGGGTCTGTGCAGTCGGCCGGCGTGGAACTCACGCTGCGCTGCGCGCTCGAACCCTGGCATGTGATGGGCGAAGAAGGCGCACCCGGTGGTACTGCACGCTATGTGGACTCATCGCTGGAGCGGATGGAGGTGCATGTGAAGGGTTTCAACGAGAGCCGCTATGTGGTCACCTGCAACGGCCAGGCGCTGCCACTGCAAAGTACGGGTACGGTGGGTGAATATGTGGCCGGTGTGCGCTACAAGGCATGGAATCCACCCAGCAGCCTGCACCCCACCATCGGCGTGCACGCGCCCATTACCTTTGACATCGTGGACACCTGGATGAAGCGCTCGATGGGCGGCTGCCAGTACCACGTCGCCCATCCCGGCGGACTGAGTTACGAGAGCTTTCCGGTCAACTCGTTTGAAGCAGAGAGCCGCCGCTTGACCCGCTTCACCAGCACCGGCCACACACCGGGCGTGATGAACGTGCCGCCTGCGACCATCAATGTGCCCGGCAGCAAGGAGTTTCCGTTTACCCGGGATTTGCGGCGGGGGTAATTATTTTTCTCGAAAGTTCCAGCGCAATGCGTGACGGGTTGCCATGGGCAAATAGGGTCGGAGAAAATAGGCTAAATCAGCCTGAAACACCCGTAGAATTGGCGCGGTTAGCTACTACTTTTGTAGCATCGTCGAATTGATGAAGCAGGTTGCTGCCAATAACTCGGGAAGTCAAACTGGGCACTGCGCTCGAACCGATTCCTTCTGGTTATCGGCGGTCGTCTCGGGCTGCTTGGAAGATCTGCTTTTCGGAGGCAGCCGGCTTTTGGGTCGTCCACTTGCTTGATTTGTGATACTGCTCAAAGGGTCGCCAATTTGAACCCAGGTACGGGTCTTGTACTGTAGGATTCCACTATTTTTATTGGGCGCAACCGCTAAATCGCGACCCATACTATGGAGACAGTCAGTGCTGCGTCCGATCATCATCCGAATGTCCTTGCTTGCGACACTTGCCGCAATAGCAATTCCTGCTGCGCTTGGCACGCCAACCCCGGAGCCATCTGGCTACAGCCAACCGCCAAAAGAAATCTTGGACGTAATGCGCGCGCCCTCGCCGCCAGTGGCAAGTGTCAGCCCGATGCAGAATACGATTTTGCTGGTCTCGTGGCGGGACTATCCGCCGATGTCGCGCGTCGCAACGCCATTCTTGCGCTTGGCCGGTTCGCGCGTGGAAACCAAGAACCACAGCAAGCACGATACCCCTGGCGGAAACGGCATCAAACCCTGCGTCAGTGCCTTCGAGTTGGTGCAGGTTGCTAACGGCGCACGCACGCCAGTCGTCCTGCCCACAAGCGCCTGTGCCGACCACCCGCATTGGTCCGCCGACGGGAAGCAGTTCGCGTTTGCTAACGCCGCCAGTGAGGCGGTTGAGCTGTGGATTGGCGATGCTGCTAGTGGCAAGGTCCACAGAATTCCGGGCGCCCGCCTCAACCCCATGCTTGACCATGAGTTGCAGTGGATGCCCGATCAAAAGACTTTGTTGGTCAAACTGGTGCCAGACCACCTCGGCGCGCCGCCCTCAAAGCCGGTGGTTCCCAGTGGACCCAGCATCCAGGAAGCATATGGTGAAAAGGGACTGAGCAGCACGTACGAAGCCCGTGACACGCTGAATAACAAACACGATGAAGACCTATTTGACTATTACGCTATTTCCCAAGTAGCTCTAGTCGACACTGCCACCTCCAAAATCACTCGCCTGGGCAAGCCCGCCAATTTCGAGACAATTGATCCTGCGCCCGATGGTCGCCACCTGCTGGTCACATCCATCCACAAGCCTTACTCTTACGTGACCACACATGAGCGATTTCCCCGAAATGTTGCGGTGTGGGACATCACCAATCGCACCAAGATTCAACTGCAAACCATTGCCGACTTGCCATTGGCAGACCGCGTACCGATCCACGGCGTACCGGTGGGACCACGCGCTTTTGAATGGCATGCCAATGAGCCGGCAACGCTGGTGTGGGCAGAGGCACTTGATGGCGGCGACTGGAATGTGAAGGTTCCCTCACGTGACCGGGTTCTGATCCAAAAAGCACCATTCAAGGTGCCTGCCATTGAGATAACTCGCACCGAACAGCGCTTCCAAGGCATTGCCTGGACCGAGCGTGCCAACACCGCCTTGCTGTTCGAGTATGACCACAACCGCCACTGGAGGCGCACCTTTGTCATCAATGTCGATGACGCTGGGCAGCAACCTCGCTTGCTGTGGGACCGCTCCACGGAAGAAAAGTACGCAAACCCCGGTACCCCGGTGTCGCGCCGCCTACCCAACGGCATGCGCGTGGTTCGCATGGACGGGGATGCCATCTACCTCTCTGGCCTGGGCGCGTCTCCCGATGGCGACCGCCCGTTCCTGGACAAACTGGACCTAAATACACAGAAGTCCGAACGCCTGTTTCGTAGCGACAAGGCTGTGTTTGAACGCTTCCTGTCGTTCACCGGCGGCAATACGCGCAGCTTCATTACCTCGCGCCAATCGGTCGTGGAGCCACCCAATGCGTTTCTGCACACGCTGGGTGAGGCTGTGGACGCGCCACCTGGCGAAGCCACATTTGTGACAACCGGTGTCGCCATCACCCACATACCCGACCCCGCACCTGTGGTGCGGGCCATAAAGAAGCGCTTAGTCAAATACAAACGCGCTGACGGGGTGGATCTGTCCTTCACGCTCTACACCCCGCCAGGTTATGTCGAGGGCACCCGGGTACCCACCATTTTGTATGCCTATCCGCTGGACTATGCCGATGCTTCTAAGGCTGGCCAAGTCAGTGGCTCTCAAGCCACCTTTACCCGATTACGGCTACACCGGTTGCTACTGCTTGCTGGTTATGCGCTCATAGACAGCGCGTCGTTCCCGATTGTGGGTGACCCCAAGAAAGCCTATGACACCTACACCGAGCAATTGGTTGCCGACGCCAAAGCCGCTGTCGATGAAGCCGTGCGCCTGGGCGTGGCTGACCCGATCCGCATTGGGGTTACCGGCCACAGCCATGGTGCGTTGATGACAGTTAACCTGCTGGCCCACTCCGACCTGTTTCGCGCCGGTGTGGCCACCAGCGGCTCCTACAACAAGACGCTAACGCCGTTTGGCTTCCAGAACGAGCGCCGTTCGGTGTGGGAAGCCCCTGATGTTTACCAAAAAGTCTCACCGTTCTTTTTTGCCGACAAGATAAAGACACCCATTCTCATCCTCCACGGTGCCGATGACGCCAACCCTGGCACTACGCCACTGCAAGCCAACAAACTGTTTGAGGCCATCCGAGGAAACGGGGGAACCACGCGACTGGTCATGCTGCCGCACGAACCGCATTGGTACACCGCCATGGAATCGAATGAGCAGCTGATCTATGAAATGGTTCGCTGGTTTGACAAATACGTCAAGAACGTTGCCCCTGTTACTAAAGCAGAGAATTGACCTGGTCAATGGAATCATTTGCTTTGACGAAGTCCAGGCAACATACTCAGCAATCAAAGGCTAACCGAACAGTCGCTTTCAGGGGCTGCCAAATCCAAACCGCTTGAAGATCCCAAGGGCTGGTGACTCCAGCAGGGCGCGGGCAAAAGCGGTTGCGGCTGGGTTCGCCGATTTGCTTACCGTCAGCGCATAGGTTGCCCCTACCTGAAGTTCCGGCGGCATCTGGACAACTTTCAATCGTGGCACCTCTGCCTGAGCCGCTACCGCATTGGTGCAGTATGTCAGGAATACGTCTGCCTGCCCCTCATCCATCGCCCATCCATAAAAGGTTCTCCCGGCAGGAGGTTGCGGTGAACTGGCTGCCCCGGTAAGTTTGAGCGCCTTGGCATCCAATATCCTGAATGCACCCAGTTGAACTGTCTCTGCCTTCGTAAAGAGCGTCCAGGCGTAGTCACCGGACGGGTCGGCTATCGGCGTTGATGTACCAACACGCACCTCTGGTTTGAGCATGGCAGACAGCAGCGTCGACGGCTCCGCGACCACTTTGTCGCTAATCAGCGCGCACATGGCGTTGCGCACGAACACAACCGGTGCCAGCCAGTTTCCTCCATCAGCTAGGCGCTGCGGATGCAACGTGTCTGCCGATGCAAAGACACTCGCAGGTTCCCCCTTCTCAATACGCTCGCGCAGCAAGCCCGAGGCTCCAAATGTCAGGGCAACTTTTTGTCCCGTTCGGTCCTGGTAGTTACTGGCAATATTTGTCATTGCTTCCCGCAGACTGCCTGCGGCATAGACCTGAACCGCATCTGCTGCCGACGGGGCCGCAGTTTGTGCGAGCGCTGCCGGAGTACATCCGAGCAGGTTTCCAAGCAATGAGCCGAGCAAAATAGATTTGAAATTGATCATGGTTTATCGCTCATTGGTGAGGGTCGGATCCTGCGCCATCTTTCGATACAAAGTCTGCCGACTGACTCCAAGGATGCGCGCCGCCTGAGAGACGTTACCCTTGGTGAGCACCAACACTTGTTGAATGGCGGTCTTTTCAAGGTCGTCCAGATTGCGAGCGATGTTCTCTGGAGCAGCTTCAATGACAGGAGGGACAGGTGCCAACAAATCTTCGACAATTTCATCCGGGAGGTGACACCATTCGATAGTGTCTTCATGCACCGCAAGCATGGCGTTTGACGTTCTCAGCACACTGGCAAGTTGGCGCAAATTGCCAGGCCACGCATGCTTCTCCATCTCCTTCAATAGGTCTTCTGCAAGATGGACCTCCCGCTCCGCGCTCAATCCAGCGAGAAGCCGTTGCGTGAGCGCCTGAAAATCGGTGCGCTCCCGCAATGGTGGCAACGCGATGGTGAGCCCGTTGATTCGGTAGTAAAGGTCGCTGCGAAATCTCCCGAGGTCAGCTTCCTCACGCAAATTGCAACGGGTGGCGCAGACCAGTGCAAAGTCAACCTCCACGGAGCCTCCTCCGCCCAGCGGAGACACACAACGCTCTTGCAGCACGCGAAGAAGTCTGGTTTGCATGCTCAGAGGCATATCACCAATCTCGTCAAGGAAAAGCGTGCCCCCGTTTGCCTCACGCAGTCGGCCCGGACTTCCCTCCCTCTTTGCACCAGTGAATGCTCCGGGGGCGTATCCAAACAGTTCCGCTTCAATCAGATTCTCGGGAATGGCCGAACAGTTAATGGCAACAAACGGACCTGTTCGGCGGGCACTGGTGTCATGCATGGCGCGGGCAAAATACTCCTTGCCAACACCCGATTCCCCCTGAATCAGCACCGGTATGGGCTTGTCGAGCACTCTGCGCGCTTTGTCAGCCGCACTGCGCCAACGCAAGTCGCCAGTATCCAGACAGGACAGCGCGTCCACCGATTGATACTCTAAATGCGTCACCGGGTGAAGCGTGGTCGACGACTTTGTCTCCGGTGTGTGAACTACTGCAATATGACCGCTGCCGCCGCGCAATCGGATCTGAATCGGCGGGCCTGGTCTGCGCAGACCGGGAGACAATAGTTCATCCATTCGTATTTCGCTGTGATCAAAACAGTCTTGATCCTACTCAAGGCACGCGAAACTGACGATATGTAATGCCTTGCATAGAGCCACGGTGCGTGATATGTCAATTTTTTTGACAGTTGCTCCGTTCTGGAGCACTCCGCATGTTCTCAGTCGCACCACTACACGGCCGGTGAAATTCATATTTATCAATGAAATCAACGCTTTAAAACGTTTACTGCGGTTGGCATGGGACTTGATAGGTAAGAAAGCCCGCAAGGGAAATATTCGAACCAACGTCTACAACGAGGAAACTTCATGATTTACGCAGCACCCGGCGCAGCAGGCGCCAAGATTGCCTACAAGGCCCAATACGACAACTTCATTGGCGGCAAGTTTGTAGCACCCGTCAAGGGCCAGTACTTTGACGTCATCACCCCGATCAGTGGCAGGGTCTATACCAAGGCAGCACGCTCAACCGCCGAAGATATTGACCTCGCGCTCGACGCCGCCCACGCTGCTGCCGATGCCTGGGGCAAGACCGATGCCGCCACGCGCAGCAACGTTCTGCTGAAAATTGCCGACCGCATTGAAGCCAACCTGGAACTGCTGGCCTACGCTGAAACCGTGGACAACGGCAAGGCCATCCGCGAAACGCTCAACGCCGACATTCCTCTGACGATTGACCAC
>CAIPGC010000328.1 GCA_903864505.1 uncultured beta proteobacterium
CCAGTGCCAAGGTCAATTAACGGTTTCGTATTTTGAAAGGTCAAGCATGTCCAATACTCACGCCTCCGTAATCAATTCACAGCAACTCGTCGATGACATCAAGGCCGTGATCGCCACGGCAGAGGAAATGCTGGCGGCAACTGCGGGTCTGGCCGATGACAAGGTGACACAGCTGCGTGCACGCATCGAAGACCGTCTGCTGGACGCGAAAATTAGGCTTGGTGATGCCGAAGCGGCCCTGGTAGCCAAGTCCAAGGCGGTGGCCCGCGCGACCGACGACTACGTACATGAGTCGCCCTGGCAAGCGGTGGGTATCGCAGCAGGCGTGGGCCTGCTGGTGGGTCTGCTGATCGGGCGCCGTTAGCCCGTGCTCAAACGCATCGCCATTACGCTGTTGGGTACAGCCCAGACGCGTCTGGCGTTGCTGTCCAATGAAATTCAGGTCGAAAAATTCAACGTCCTGCGGCTGCTGGGCTTGGGGCTGGCCCTGGTGTTTTGCCTCGGGTTGGCGGTAGTCCTGGCGGTTGGGCTGGCAGTGGTGGTATGGTGGGATAACCGGGTCTGGGTGCTGGCAGCCAGCACGGCACTGTTCTTTGCGCTGGCATGGTATTTCTATGCGGCGTTGCGCGGCGCAGGGGCTAAATCCGAGCCCGTGTTTGCCGCCACTCTGGCCGAATTACAGGAGGACTTGCGCCAACTGCAGGAGGCGACCGGTCGTGGCCAAAAGCCGCAGTGAATTGCAGCAGGAACGCGGGCAACTGCTGGAGCGCATTGCCCACCAGCGAAGCACGCTGGCACGTGAGATCACGCCGCTACTGGAGGCCGAGCAGGCAGGAGCGCGCATTCGGGTGCTGGTCCAAGCCGCAGTGCGGAGCCTGCAGGAAAAACCTTTGCCGGCAGTTGCGGTCGTGGTGGCACTGCTGGTGTGGAAGCCCCGGCGTGCCTGGCGCTGGGCGCGCCGGGGCCTGTGGTGGTGGCGCAAATGGCTTGCCGTCCGCGACCTTGGTGGGCTGTACCCCTTTTGACCACGGCGTGAGCAGTTCCACATTTCGCAGCGATCAGGAAACCTTTCTTACTGTGGGGCTGCGCATTCGGCGCGCACCTGCGTGCATTCCCTATCCGGGCAGCAGGCGCTTCAAGTAGTGCCCGGTGTGGCTGTGTGTATTGGCTGCAATGTCTTCCGGCGTGCCGACACCCAGTACCATGCCGCCGCCAGAGCCGCCTTCGGGGCCCATGTCGATGATCCAGTCGGCGGTCTTGATGACATCCAGGTTGTGCTCGATAACAACGATGGTGTTGCCGGCATCGCGCAACTGGTGCAGCACCTTGAGCAGAAGATCGATGTCGGCAAAGTGCAGTCCGGTAGTGGGTTCGTCCAGGATATAGAGCGTTCGCCCGGTGTCGCGCTTGGAGAGTTCGAGCGCCAGTTTGACGCGCTGCGCCTCGCCACCCGACAAGGTGGTGGCGGCCTGGCCGAGTTTGATGTACGAGAGTCCTACGTCCAGCAACGTTTGCAGCTTGCGCGAAATGGTGGGCACGGCTTGCAGGAAGTCGAACGCGGCCTCTACCGTCAGGTCCAGAATTTGCGCGATGTTCTTGCCCTTGTACTGCACTTCCAGCGTTTCGCGGTTGTAACGTGCGCCAAGGCACACATCGCAGGGCACGTACACATCGGGCAGAAAGTGCATCTCCACTTTCACCATGCCGTCCCCCTGGCAGGCTTCGCAGCGGCCACCGGCAACATTGAAGGAGAAACGTCCGGGACCATAGCCACGTTCGCGTGCGGTGGGTACCTCGGCCATCAGTTCGCGGATCGGTGTGAACAGGCCGGTGTAGGTGGCCGGGTTGGAGCGCGGGGTGCGGCCGATGGGCGATTGGTCTACATTGATGACCTTGTCGAAATGCTCAATGCCTTCAATCGCCTCATGCGGCGCGGGTTCGTCGTGGGCGCGGTAGATGGTGCGGGCCACCGCCGCGTAAAGCGTGTCGTTGACCAGGGTCGATTTGCCAGACCCCGACACGCCGGTGACGCAAGTGAACAGACCCACCGGAAAGTCCACACTCACGTTTTGCAGGTTGTGGCCGGTCGCGCCCACCACGCGCAGCGTCTGTAGCGCGCCCTGGGTAGCCCGGTGGTGGGCTTCGCGCTCGGCGCGGCGCACGGAGGCCGGGCTGGGCGCGTAGCGCTGCGCTTTGTCGGCTGCCCGGTAGGGCTGTACCTGCACCGTGGGTAACCAGGGCGTGCGGTGCTTTGGGACTGCAATTTTCAGCGTCTGCGCCAGGTACTTTCCGGTCAGCGATTGGGTGTTCGATTTGACCGCCTCAAAGTCGCCCTGCGCAATGACCCGTCCGCCGTGGATGCCCGCGCCCAGACCCATGTCAATGATGTGGTCGGCCGCGCGCATCATGTCTTCATCATGTTCCACCACCAGCACGCTGTTGCCGATGTCGCGCAGGTGTTTGAGGGTTTCTATCAGGCGCTCATTGTCGCGCTGGTGCAGACCGATGGAGGGTTCATCGAGCACATACATCACGCCGGTCAAGCCGCTGCCGATCTGGCTGGCCAGTCGAATGCGCTGGCTTTCACCTCCGCTGAGCGTCTCGGCGCTGCGGTCCAGGCTCAGGTAGTTCAGTCCCACATCGTTGAGGAACTTCAGCCGCAGACCAATCTCGCGTATCACCTTGGCCGCAATATCACCCTTGGCACCGTGCATGGTGAGCGTCTGGAAGTAGGCGTAGCTCTCACGCAGGGTGGCGTGACTGATTTCAAAAATGGCGCGCGCCTGCTCTCCTTCGCCAATTTTCACGTGCCGTGCTTCCACCCGCAGTCGCGCTCCGCTGCAGGCCGGGCAGTGTTGGGTGCTGCGCATGCGGGCCAGATCTTCTCGCACCAGGGTCGAATCGGTTTCGCGGTAGCGCCTGGCCATGTTGGGCAGGATGCCCTCAAACGGATGCTTTTTGCTGATCTTCTTACCGGCAAAGTTACCCGAATCCATTACATAGCTGAACTTGATTTCCTCCGCACCCGAGCCAAACAGGATGGCGCGCTGTACCCCCTCGGGCAGTGACTCAAACGGCTTCTCCAAGTCAAACTTGTAGTGTTTGGCCAGACTCTCCAGCATCGAGAAGTAGTAGCCATTGCGCCGGTCCCAGCCTTTGATGGCACCACTGGCCAGACTCAAGGACGGGAACGCGACCACGCGCGCCGGGTCAAAAAACTCCTGCACACCCAGGCCGTCACAGGCGGGGCAAGCCCCCACCGGCGAGTTGAACGAGAACAGGCGGGGCTCCAGTTCACTGATGGAATGGCTGCACACCGGGCATGCGAACTTGGCGTTGAATAAGTGCTCTTTGGGGCCTTGGCCCTCGCCAGTCGTGCGTGGACCGCTATCATTTTCGATGCTATCTGGGCTGGCCATCTCCAGCGCAATGGCGCGCCCGTTGGCCAGACGCAAAGCCGCTTCGAAGCTTTCGGCCAGGCGCTGCTGAAGTTCAGGCCGTACCCTGATGCGGTCGATCACCACATCAATGTCGTGCTTCTCGGTTTTCTTCAGTGTCGGCAGGTCGTCAAACTCGTAGGCGGTGCCGTCGATGCGAAAGCGCACGTAACCCTGTGCCTGCATCTCGGAGAACAACTCCAGAAACTCGCCCTTCTTTTCGCGGGCCACCGGCGCCAGAATCATCAGCCGGGTTTCAGGCGGAAGCGCCAGCACCGTGTCCACCATTTGACTCACGGTCTGGCTTTGTAGCGGCAGGTTGTGGTCCGGGCAATAGGGGGTCCCGGCGCGGGCGAACAGAAGGCGCAGGTAGTCATGAATTTCGGTTACCGTGCCCACGGTGGAGCGCGGGTTGTGGCTGGTGGCCTTCTGCTCGATGGAGATGGCGGGAGAGAGCCCCTCAATCACGTCCACATCGGGCTTGTCCATCAACTGCAAAAACTGGCGCGCGTAGGTGGAGAGGCTTTCCACGTAGCGGCGCTGGCCCTCGGCATACAGGGTGTCAAAGGCCAGGCTGGACTTGCCGGAGCCCGACAACCCGGTGATCACCACCAGCTGATTGCGCGGAATGTCCAGGTCGATGTTTTTCAGGTTGTGGGTGCGCGCACCTCGCACGCTGATGGTCTGGTGTTGCAGGGCGCGGACCAGGAACTTGCCTTCTGCATCATGGGCAATGGAACTACCGTCGGGAAGAGAAGCCAAGTTGGAGACCTACTGTTGGGGAAACCCACCATGATAGTGAATGCCGAAAACTTGTGTAAAGCTGTGCCACAACACCATCGGTTGAATGGGAGACAATAGGCGACTTTTGGCGGCCCCGGCGCGCCCCGTTTCGCTAGCGAGTGATTGTTTTGTCCACCTTGTCTTCTACCGCCCCAACCCACGAACCATCGACAGAATCCACCCGCATGACGGGCCAGGAGCGCCGATCGGCGGTGTCGCTGGCGATGATTTTTGCACTGCGCATGCTGGGTCTGTTTCTGGTGCTGCCGGTGTTTTCGCTGGAGGCACGCAAGTACCCCGGTGGTGATGACGCGGCCATGATCGGCCTGGCCATGGGCATCTATGGCCTGACCCAGGGACTGCTGCAGATTCCCTTTGGCGTGGCCTCGGACCGCTTCGGCCGCAAGCGCGTCATGGTCATCGGTCTGGTCATTTTTGCCGCTGGCAGCGCGATGGCGGCGCTGGCCCCAACGCTGGCCTGGCTGGTCAGCGGGCGGGCATTGCAGGGTGCGGGTGCCATTTCGGCGGCGGTCACCGCCTTGCTGGCCGACCAGACACGCGACGTGGTACGCACCAAGGCCATGGCGCTGGTGGGTGCCAGCATTGGACTGATGTTTGCGATTTCGCTGGTTCTGTCGCCAATGCTCAATGCCCTGGTAGGGCTGAATGGTCTGTTTGCCATGACCGGTACGCTGGCGGTTGCCGGCATTGCGGTGGTTCTGTGGTGGGTGCCGCCAGAGCCGCGCCAGCATGCGGCTTCAGTGCAACTCGGTCTGTCCCAGGGGCTGGTGGCGGTGCTGCGCCACCCCGCGCTGCTGCGCATGAATTTTGGTGTTTTTATATTGCATGCAGTGCAGTTGTCGATGTGGGTGGCATTACCCACCATGCTGGTACAGGCGGGCCTCTTGAAGGATCATCACTGGTGGGTTTACCTACCCGCCGTACTCGGATCCTTCTTCATCATGGGGGGTATGTTCCCGCTGGAAAAGCGCGGCTACCTGCGCGCCGTGTTCCTCAGCGCGGTGGCCCTGATCGGTCTGGTGCAACTAGGACTGCTGTGGCTTTCGACCGCCGCGCCCACGATAGGCCAACTGGCGTTCATCCTGTTTCTGTTCTTCTGCGGATTCAATGTGCTCGAGGCAAGCCAGCCCAGCATGGTGTCGCGACTGGCACCGGCCAGTGCGCGGGGTACCGCCATGGGGGTGTACAACAGCCTGCAGTCGCTGGGTTTCTTCACCGGTGGATTGGCGGGTGGGTGGCTTGCCAAGAACGCCGGCCCCCAAGGCCTGTTCATGGCGTGCGCGGCGGCCATGCTGGTGTGGTTGCTGGTGGCCTGGCCAATGACTGCACCCCCACGTCACTGAAAAGGGCAGTGCCGATAGCCGATGCAGGCCCGACCTGGCAGACATCGGTCCACTGACCACCTGTCACTTCAAACATCTGCTGCGGACTGATTCGCACCGCGCTGTGAACTGCGCCGGCTGCCGGTAGAACCACGTCGAAATCTTTCAGGGAGCAGTCCAGGTAAATGGGTAGCGCCTGGGCCAGGCCAAAGGGACACACCCCCCCTACCGGATGGCCGGTGAGCTGCTCCACTTCGTGCGCGGGTAGCATTTTCCCCTTGCCGAAGACGGTTTTGAACTTCTGGTTGTTGATGCGCGCATCACCCCGGGCCACCAGCAAAATGACGCGGCCGTCGCCCAGTCGGAACGCCAGTGTTTTGGCAATGCGGCCCGGCTCCACCCCATGGGCCTGGGCCGCCAATGCCACGGTGGAGGTGTTGGACTCCAACTCGATGATAGGCAAGTCCAGTTGCAGCTGGGAAAAGAAATCTCGGACGGAATGAAGGCTCATGGATTGTGAAGTAGGCGCGGTCGTTCAATTCTAGAAGATCCGTAGTTGGTATCGGCCAGTCCGGTTCGGTGGCAGAAATTGCGTCGTTATACTGGTGCAATTGGTACTCACAAGGGAAACTTATGGCATCGGTCAACAAAGTCATTCTGGTCGGCAACTGTGGCCGAGACCCCGAAATCCGCTACCTGCCCTCGGGCCAGGCCGTCGCCAACGTGAGCGTGGCCACCAGTACGCGGCGCAAGGACAAGAACACAGGTGAAAGCATCGAAACCACCGAGTGGCACCGTGTCACGTTCTATGACCGTCTGGCCGAGATCGCAGGTGAGTACGTGAAGAAAGGCCGCCCCATTTACGTCGAAGGCCGTCTCAAATACGGCAAGTACACCGACCAGGCGGGCGTGGAAAAGAACACGGTGGATATTGTGGCGACTGAACTGCAATTGCTCGGTGGCCGTGAAGGCATGGGCGCACCCAGCGATGGCGAGGACGCAGGAGCGTCACGCCGTGCAGCAGCGCCTGCATCACGACCGGCCGCTGCAGCACCAGCACCGCGCCAGGCGCCGGCACCACGGCCTGCCAGCGGTTTTGATGACATGGACGACGACATTCCGTTTTAGACCCGAAACCTTTTTGATTTGTGGTGCGGCGATTCTTTAGCCTCAAACGCTAGTGGGCGACCCGGAACCGAGTTCCCCGAGAACTGAACACCGAGCTGTGTTCGCCGATTTCTTCCAGTGTTACCTCGGGAGCGGCCGCACCACCCTGCGACAGCACCAGGCCATTGATCAGCAGCAAGCGCTGGCCTGGGTTGTCCGAATACACCGCACCAGTTATGGCCATAGGGGGAATCTGACGACGAACGTCATCTGCCAGCTCTGCAAGCGAGGGCTCATTCTGCGGCCTTGGCGAAATGGCTGCAGGCTTGGGTAGGGTCACAGCAGGGGGGGCAGGCGTTGCGGTGGCAATAGCGGGGCGGCTGGCAGGTTCAGCAACCGCCACTGCCGGGGTGGAGACTGCGATCGACTGCGCTGGGGTTGCGGGGGGCGCGGCAGTCACTGCCGCTGTTACAGCTGCCTGCGGTATGGTGATCGGAGCGAAACGGCGGGACCACAAACCTGAAATGGCCGCACCTGCAAAAATAACCACTGCGATTACCAGCCAGAGGCGCGTTCGGCTGCCGGTGTTGGTCTCGACTTCAGCGGGGGTCAGCTGCTGCGCGTGCAGCCCGGGGACAACCCCGCGTTCGCGTTCAGCATCGGCGCGTTTGAGTGCATCAAGAATGTAGGACATGGCTGGTCAAGGCTCGGTTTGCAGGCGTGGCACATGAATCTCCAGCGCGCTTTCGAGCTGCATGAAGGTCATGGGACCTGGGTGCCCATCGGGTTTGAG
>CAIPGC010000329.1 GCA_903864505.1 uncultured beta proteobacterium
GGTGATGGGCTACGTGGTGGGGGGTGCTCTGAGCACACCGCTGGTGGCCAAGACACAGGCGCGGTTTGGGCGTCGCGTCTCGTTTCAACTGGGTCTGGCCGTAGCGTTGGTGTCTGCAGGGCTTGCGGCCTTGGCGGTGGCGGACAAGAATTTCTGGCTGCTGGTGGTGGCCACCATGGTGGCGGGTTACTACAGCGCCAACGGGCAACTGTACCGCTTTGCTGCTGCAGAACTGGCCCTGCCCAGCTTTCGGGAGAAAGCCGTCTCGCTGGTGCTGGCGGGTGGTCTGATCGGTGCGGTGATTGGCCCCAATCTGGCCGCACGTTCGCGCAGCCTGATGGACATTCCCTTTGTAGGTGCCTATCTGGTGCTGGCGGGCGTGGCGCTGTTGGCCATGGTGCTCATGGCTTTCATCGAGTTTCCAGTTTCGGTACTACCGCAGCCGGGTAGCCACGGCGGACGCTCCCTGGGTGCCATCATCCTCCAACCTGTATTCATGGTGGCCTGCATCAGCGCCGCACTGGGCTACGGCGTGATGAACCTGTTAATGGCAGCCACACCGCTGGCCATGCAACAGTGCGGACTGGGATTCGACGACGTCGCGGTGGTGCTGGAATGGCATGTGATTGGCATGTTTGCTCCCGGATTTTTCACCGGAAATTTGATCAAACGCTTTGGCACCCTGACTGTCATGGCGCTTGGACTGGTGCTGAACCTGGCGTGCATCGCGGTGGCCCTCATGGGCGTGGAGTTGCACCAGTTTGTGCTCGCCCTCTTTCTGCTGGGGGTCGGCTGGAACTTTCTGTTTACCGGCAGCACCACGCTGGCCCTGGGTACCTACCGGCCAGAGGAAAAGGACAAGGCCCAGGCCGCCATCAATTTTTCGGTGTTTGCTGTCATGGCTATCACCTCCTTTGCCTCGGGTGCGTTGGTGACGACGCAGGGCTGGAACCTGCTGAACCTGGGCTCGCTGGTGCCGGTTGCGCTGACGGCGCTGTCGCTCGTCTGGCTCGCCGCACTGCGCAGAAAAACCTGAACCCATGGATACCCGTCAGACGCTGGACCGACGCGCGGTCATTTTGATGCTGGTGCTGTGCATGATTTGGGGCCTGCAACAGTCGCTGATGAAACTGGCGGCGCCCGATGTTGCGCCCGTAATGCAAATTGCCGTGCGCTCAGGCGTCGCGGCGCTGCTGGTCAGCCTGCTGATGCTGTGGCGTCGCGAACGCATTGCGCTGCTCGACGGCACCTGGCGCGCCGGTGTGCTTGTGGGTCTCCTGTTCGGGTTCGAATTCCTGCTGGTCAGCGAGGGCTTGCGCCACACCTCCGCTTCCCACATGGCCGTGTTCCTCTACACCGCACCGATCTTTGTGGCGCTGGGCCTGCACCTGAAATTGCCCTCTGAGCGGCTCAACGCCTTGCAATGGACCGGCATTGCCGTAGCCTTCATCGGCATTGCGGTGACCTTCCTCGGGCGCGGCGCGGCGGTGGTGCCTGCGGGGGAAGCCGCGAACATCCTGCTCGGTGACATTCTTGCCCTGCTCGGTGGCATGACCTGGGCCGCCACCACCGTGGTGATTCGCTGCTCCAGCCTGGCGCGTGCCTCTGCCTCACTGACCCTGCTGTACCAACTGCTGGGTGCCTTCGCATTGCTGCTGCCAGCGGCACTCGTGATGGGCCAGGCGGCGATTGAGCCCACTGCGCTGGCCTGGGGCGTGCTGCTGTTTCAATCGCTCATCGTGTCGTTCGCCAGCTTCCTGGTCTGGTTCTGGCTGCTCAAGAAATACCTGGCCTCGCAACTGGGCGTGTTCTCGTTCATTACGCCGTTGTTTGGCGTGGCGTTTGGTGTGTGGCTACTCAACGAATCGCTGGAGCCGCGTTTTTTAGTTGGCGCGGTACTCGTAATTGCCGGGGTCATTCTGGTCAACGGTCACACCTGGATACGCGCCAGCCTATTGCGCGGCTGAAGGGTGTGGGAGGCAGAGCATTCTGCGTAGGTAGAGAAGGAGGTCGCAGGCCGGGTGACACGAAGCAGAATGCTCTGCCTCCCACGCCCTGGTTCGACCTCAGAACCTGGCTGCGAGCCACGTGCGCAAGGTGGCAAATACCGCAGAGGCGTCGAGCTCATTGAAGATCTCGTGGTAGAGCGACTCGAAGCAGACCGCGGTCACCACATCCTTGGGCGCGGCAGCCGAAAAGTCGCGGCTGCCCTGCGGGTTGAGCAGCCGGTCGTCGCCGGCGTACATCAGCAGTGTCGGCACCGTCCACTTCTCCGCCAGTGCCAGGGTTTGCGGACCCGCAGTGGCAATGAATTTGGCCAATCGGGCGCAGATGCGGTCGTGGACCAACCGGTCGCCACGGTATGCCGCCACCACCGCCGGATCGTGCGAAATGAACTCGGGCTTGACCCCGTTGCCCACCCGCAGATTGGGTGCGATATTGGGCAACACCGCCAGCAACAGTTTCTGCACTAGGTTCAGCCCCGGATTGAGCGCGGGCGACGACAGAATCAATCCATCCACCCGCCGTATGCGCAGCGACACGAAGCGCGCCACCACCAGACCCCCCATGCTGTGGCCCAGCAAGATCAGCGGCGTCTGCTTTTGCATGCGCGTTCGCGTGCTGTCGACCATATCGGCCAGGTCATCGAGCAAGCGGTTTTCCGTGGGCAGACTGCCTGGCAGCCCGGGAGACTCTCCGTGCCCGTACTGGTCATAGCCCCGCACGGCAAAGCCCCACGCATTGAGCTGCCGCGCAACGTGGTCATAGCGCCCGGCATGTTCACCCAGACCGTGCACCAGCAGCACCACGCCGCGCAGCGGCATGCCTGCATCAATCGGCCAGTCCTGCACCACAATGTTCTCGCCGTCGCCGGCGATGAGTGTCGAGAGCGTGGACTCTGCGCTCATGGCAGTAGCGAAATCACCTGGGCCACGGCTGCAGTCAGTTTCTTGGCGTAGGGCACATGCAAAAACTCATTGGGGCCGTGGGCGTTGCTCTTGGGACCCAGCACGCCACACACCATCATCTGCGCCTTGGGAAATCCTTTGGACAGCATGTTCATCAGGGGAATCGTACCGCCCTGACCGACAAAACCGCAGGGCGCACCGAAGTGGGCCTGAGACGCGGCGTTCAGTGCCGCTTCGAACCACGGCGCAGTGCTGGGCGCATTCCAGCCGGTGGCGGCCGACAGGCCCTCAAAAGTAACTTTCGCCTGGTACGGAGCGTTGTCTTCCAGCACTCCTTTGAGCTGCTGCACCGCCATGTCCGCCTCCACCAGCGGGGGCAACCTCAGACTGAGCTTAAAGGCCGTATAGGGGCGCAGCACATTGCCGGCGTTTCTTAGCTCAGGCAAACCATCCGCCCCAGTCACGCTCAGCGTCGGCGTCCAGGTTCGGTTGAGCAAGGCCTGCAGCGGGTCGGTCGTGGTCGGCAGTGCCAAGGTGGCGGCGCCACCGCAATCGTAGTGCGCCCAGGGAAAACGCTTGTAAATCTCGTCGCCCAGAATCGCCGCCGTGACCTGCGCCTGAGCCAGTCGATCGGCTGGCACCTCACAGTGAAAGCTGGCCGGCAACAAACGCCCGGTGGCACTGTCTTCCAGGCGGTCCAGCACCTGGCGCATGATGCGAAAGCTCGATGGCACCAGGCCGCTGGCATCGCCCGAGTGAATGCCTTCGGTGAGAATTTCCACTTTCAATACGCCGCTGGCCATCCCGCGCAGGCTGTTGGTGAGCCAGAGCTGGTCGTAGTTGCCGGCACCCGAGTCCAGGCACACCACCAGTGCCACCTCGCCCAGACGGGGCTTGAGCAAGTCAAGGTAGGGCAGCAGATCGTAGGAGCCGCTTTCTTCGCAGGTCTCGATCAGACCCACCACGCGGGGGTGGTCCACCTTCTGTGTTTTGAGGGCCTGAATGGCGGCAACGGCTGCGTAGGCGGCATAGCCGTCATCGGCACCGCCGCGGCCATAAAGCTTGCCATTTTCCATCTTGGGTGTCCACGGACCCAAGTCACTGCGCCAACCTGAAAACTCGGGCTGCTTGTCCAGGTGGCCATACACCAGCACGGTCTGGGTGGATGCGGGTTTGGTGGCAGCGACCTCGAAGAACAGCACCGGAGTGCGCCCGGGCAACTGAACGATCTCCAGCGTCAGACCGCTGATTTTCTGCGCCTCGATCCACTGGGCCGTGTTGCGCACCACGGTGCCGATGTAATCGTGTGCTGCCCAGTCCGCATCAAACATGGGGGACTTGGCCGGGATGCGAATGTAGTCTTCCAGACGGGAAACAATCTGTTCGTCCCACATCGAACTTACCTGGCTGAGCGTGTCGGCGGGATTGAGAAGGGTGGCGGGTATGCGGGCATTCATGGGCGGCTCCTTGGGCAACGTGGTGTCGTCAAGCGCAGAATCATGCCACGGCTTGGATGGTCTGCTGCATCCAGCGCAGTCCGGCGCGCGTGGCACCGGGCTGCGCGCCCAGACGCGGACGGTACTCACAGCCCAGCCATCCGGTGTAGCCCAGGGTATCAATCAGCGAAAACAGATAGGGGTAATTCAGCTCGCCCGAGTCCGGCTCGTGGCGCTCGGGTACCCCAGCAATCTGCAGGTGCCCAACCGCCCCAGTGGGCAGGTATTGGTGCAGTTTGGTGGCGACATCCCCTTCGACAATCTGGCAGTGGTACAGATCCATCTGCACTTTCAGGTTCGGTGCACCCAGTTCCCGCAGCACCGCGTGGGCCTGCTCCTGCCGGCTCAGGTAGTAGCCGGGCATATCGCGTGGGTTGATCGGCTCGATCATCAAGTCGACACCGGTCTTGGCGGCTTCGGTCGCCGCGAAGCGCAGATTTTCGAGGTAGGTGGCAAGCAGGCTCCCGGCGTCTGGGCCGGGCGGCACGCAGCCGGCCATGACATGAATGCGGGGACACTCCAGCGCCACCGCCACGCCCAGCGCACGCTCGATTCCGGCGCGAAACTCTGCTTCCCGCCCCGCAATACAGGCAGTACCCCGGTCGCCACGCGCCCACGCAGCCGCGACCGACGCATCGTCATCGCCGCCAGGGGGGGCATTGAACAGCACCTGCTGCAGACCATTGGCGCGCAGGCGCACGCGAATGTCGGCCACCGCGCAGTCGTAGGGAAACAGAAACTCCACCGCCTTGAACCCGTCCTGCGCCGCAGCTTCGAAGCGATCGAGGAATGCGTACTCGGTGTACATCATGGAAAGGTTGGCGGCGAATTGGGGCATGGCGAAAGCTTGCTACAGTGGAGGCGGTTCACCACTGTACTTACATTTCCTGGAATTCACTATGCCCCACTCACCTGCTCATCTAGCCCCCGTGCGCGGCGCCGGTGCACTGCGCTCTGTGCTGACCCTGGGCGCACTGCTCTTTTGCCATCTGGTTCAGGCCCAATCCGGTCCGGTAAAACTGCTGGTGGGCTTTCCACCTGGGGGTGGCACCGATGCCATTGCACGCACGCTGGCAGACAAGCTCAAGGACGCTTTGGGCACGCCCGTGGTGGTGGAAAACAAGGCCGGTGCCGGGGGCCAGATTGCGGCGCAAACGCTGAAGGCCGCCCCGGCCGATGGAAACACCCTTTTTCTCTCGCACGACCACACGGTGTCTATCCTGCCGCTGGTGGTGAAGAATCCCGGCTTTTCCCCGGCGCACGACTTTGTGGCAGTGGGTGGTTTTGCCACCTTTGTAAACGCGCTGGCCATGTCGGGCGGAACCCCGGCCAAGTCGGTGCCTGAGTATGTGGCCTGGGTCAAGAGCCAGGGCGCAGGCAAGAGCACCGTGGGTGTACCCGCCCCGGCATCGGTGCCGGAGTTTTTGGTCAAGGTAATCGGCCAGAAATATGGACTCGACCTGCAGTCCGCGCCCTACCGCGGCAGCGCACCGATGATGGGTGACATGCTGGGTAACCAGATTGCTGCGGGCACTGGTTCCATCCCCGACTTCATCGAAAACCACAAGGCCGGCAAGATCCGCGTCGTGGCCGTCATGGGCACAACACGCCAGGCCACTCTGCCCGACGTGCCCACCTTTGCCGAATTGGGACTGGCCGGATTTGAAGACCTGCCCTACTACGGCATCTTCGCGCCGGTGGGCACGCCACAAGCCACCATCGAGCGGATTTCCGCCGCGCTGGCCAAGGTGGTGGCGATGCCCGATGTGCATGAGCGTCTGACGGCGATGGGCTTGAGCGTGGGCTACATGACACCAGCGCAACTCACCAGTCGGGAGCGGGCTTATAGCCAGACCTGGGACCGCATCATCAAAGCCAGCGGGTTCGTGCCGCAGTAGCGCAAATTCAGCGCTGCCTCAGGCCCAACCCGCCAGCCGTGCGGCCAGCCCGGCGAGCGCACACATGCCAATCACCGGGATTACACCCGCCTTGTAGCGCAGCAGGGCGATGGCGGCAGCCGCCGCAATGGCCAGCGCCACACCATCGAGATTTGCGGGAAATGCGCCCGTAACGCCCGGGCGGACTGCAATATGCGCTATGAAAAATAGAGCAAGACTGGCGATCACTCCGACCACCGCCGCAGTGATGGCGGTCAGCGGTGCGGTGAAGTGCAGCTTGCCGTGGGTTGACTCGACCAACGGGCCACCTGCCAGGATGAAGACAAAGGACGGTAGAAAGGTGAACCAGGTCACCACCGTGGCCGCCAGCGCCGCGCCCAGGAACTGCGCCTGCGGCCCCAGCACTTCGCGGCTCCAGCCACCGACAAAACCAACAAAGGCCACCACCATGATCAATGGCCCCGGTGTGGTTTCGCCCAGGGCCAGACCGTCAATCATCTGGGCTCCGGTCAGCCAGCCAAAGTGCTCCACTGCACCCTGGTACACATAGGGCAGCACGGCGTAGGCACCGCCAAAGGTCAGTAGCGCCGCCTTGGTGAAGAACCAGCCCATTTGCGCAAGCGTGCTGTCCCAACCTTGCCAGGCCACCAATGCCGCCATCGGCAACAGCCACAGCGCGACACCGGCTGCCACCACGGTGCCCAGGCGCGCAGGCTTGAAGCGCGCGTGGGATGGCGTGGGTGTGCTGTCGCCAATGAGCCAGTCGACCGCGCCGGGTTGCAGTGCAACGGCCTTGCCCGCTCCATGGCCACTCGCACCCGCAAATTGCGCGGGCACCCAGCGCGAGCCCAGCCAACCGGTGAACGCGGCGCACAGGACGATCCAGGGAAACGGGACATTGAACGCATAGATTGCTACAAAACTCGTAGCTGCCACCGCCCAGAGCACGGGGGCTGTGGCCGGTTTCTTTAAAGTTCGAGAGCCAATGCGGTGCACCGCCTGCAGCACGATGGCGGCCACCGCCGGCTTGATGCCGTACAACAGCCCCGCCACCCAGGGGACGTCGCCAAACGCCATATAAATCCAGCTCAGGGCGATCAGGATGAACAGCGAGGGCAGCACGAACAGTGCACCGGCCACGATGCCACCCCAGCCGCGGTGCATCAGCCAGCCGATGTAGGTGGCCAGTTGCTGCGCTTCCGGGCCGGGCAGCAGCATGCAATAGTTCAGCGCATGCAGAAAACGCGCCTCCGAAATCCAGCGCTTTTGCTCCACCAGCTCGCGGTGCATGATGGCAATCTGCCCGGCCGGCCCGCCAAAGCTGATGAAACCCAGGCGCAGCCAGAAGCGCAGGGCGTCGCTGAAGGAGACGGTGCGCAGGATACGGGGCGCCAGAGCGTGCTGCTCCGTGTCCCCCGCCCGCTGCGCGGACTCCTCCCTTACCTGCGCAGCACACTCTGGCGCCCCGAGTCCTGGCTGCTTGGGTGAGTCTGCGCTCATGACGGTGCTCCCACCACCATGGCGTCGGGCTTCCAGCTGTGCGCCTCGTCCTGTGCGGCCACGCGGTCACGGCACCAGGCGTACAGCGCGTCATACAGGGGCATGGCGGCCTCCAGCATGGCGTGGTCGTCTCGGGCGTGCAGACTTGAGAGACCCAAGGAGAAGGCCAGCAAACCGGCCGATTGGGGGGCCAGATCGAGGCGGTCGGTATCGGCTCCGCGCACGATGGTGGCCAGCAAGTCCAGCGCACTGTCGTGCAGGTCAAAGCCGCGCAGCAAGGCATCAAAACTGCAAAGCGCACCGTCGTGTGACACCGGCGCACCGGGGATGTCGTAGGGCACGGCTTGCAGTTGCTTTGCCTGGGCAAAAACCTGCGCTGTGGGAACGTAGAAAAATTCGGCCCTGGGGTCGATCAAGCGGCGAATCAGCCAGGGGCAGGCGATGCGGTCAATCTTGGGCCGCGCACGGGTAATCCAGCGTGAAGCCTGCTCGCCGGTCACCCCCCAGTCGGGTCGCTTGACGAAGCTCAGCGGCGGATGGGCGCGCCACTGTCCGATAGCCTGCACGCTGTCCTCGCCGTCCTGACCGCCCTCCATTCCCCCAGCGACCCGGTGCGCGCTCCAGCCGGCAGCGCGCAGCGCAATCACCGCCTCTTCACTGACCTGGTGACCATAGACACAATAGACAAATACGGCTCCAGGACTCATGGAAAGAGCGAAAGACGCTACATCTTCAGGAGCACAGCGGAGTGCCGCAGCGAGTAGACGCGGGCTGCTGGCGAACCGCTCCTGGCGGCGAACGTCCAGCACCAAGGGCGTATCCGCCCGGCCGAGCTGTGCGTTGAAGTCGTGCGGGGAAATGGAATACGGAAACGGATTGTGGGTGTCCATGCAATGCTCCTGAAGCTGTGCCAGCAGTTACCAGCAATTGGATGGGACACCATCTTGGAGCTCGTTTAGCCCGCTACCGGGGTGCTGTTACCCCCGATGGCGGCACTCTAGCATGAACGCACACAGTGCGCTGCTGCAAGCGCCAACGCTAAATCGCGGCGCCCGCGAGCTGGTACACCGAGGTACCTGCCAGCAGGTTCGGCGCCCACCGAACCACCTTGCCGTCCTGCAGGCCAAAGCTGTCGAGCACCTGCAGGCCGTTGCGGGCCGCCAGCGTGGCCAGGTCGGCGTGCGTGCCGACGCGGATGTTGGGCGTGTCGTACCACTGGTAGGGCAGGCGCCGCGTCACCGGCATGTAGCCTTGCAGAATGCTCAGGCGATTCGGCCAGTGCGCAAAATTGGGGAAGGCCACAATGCCCATGCGGCCCACACGCACGGTCTCGCGCAGCATCACCTCGGCATTGCGCAAATGCTGCAGGGTGTCAATCTGCAGCACCACGTCGAACGAGGCATCGTCAAACATCACCAGACCCTCGTCCAGATTCAACTGGATGACGTTGACCCCACGCTGGACGCACGCCAGCACATTGGCATCGTCAATCTCCACGCCATAGCCAGTGCAGCCGCGCGCCCGCTGAAGGTAGTCCAGCATGGCGCCGTCGCCGCACCCCAAGTCCAGCACGCGCGATCCGTGCGGCACCAGTTCGGCAATCGCGTGCTGAATGGTTACATCGCTCATGCTGCCACCTCTTTCGAAATGCTATCGAAATAGGAGCTGACAACGCTTAAGTAGCGGGGGTCATCGAGCAAAAAGGCATCATGCCCATGGGGCGCATCGATCTCGGCATAGCTCACGTCGCGCTTGTTGTCCAGCAGTGCCTTGACAATCTCGCGGCTGCGCTTGGGGCTAAAACGCCAGTCGGTGGTAAAGCTCACCAGCAAAAACTTGCAGGTCGCCCTACCCAACGCCTGGGTGAGGCTGCCACCATAAGAGCGTGCCGGATCGAAATAGTCAAGCGCCCGGGTGATCAGCAAGTAGGTGTTGGCATCGAAATACTCGGCAAACTTGTCACCCTGGTGGCGCAGATAGCTCTCGATTTGAAACTCAACTTCCTGTGTCGAATACCGGTACCCCGCTGCGCTGCCTAGAACCGCCTCACGCAACTGGCGTCCGAACTTCTCGTTCATTACGTCGTCGCTCAGGTAGGTGATGTGCCCGATCATGCGGGCGATGCGCAGGCCGCGTTTGGGAATGACGCCGTGCTGGTAAAAGTGACCGCCGTGAAAGTCGGGGTCGGTCACGATGGCGCGGCGCGCCACTTCGTTGAAGGCAATGTTCTCCGCCGTGAGGTTGGGCGCACTGGCCACCACCACCGCATGCGCTGCTCGCTCGGGATACTGCAACGCCCAGCTCAGCGCCTGCATGCCGCCAAGCGAGCCGCCCATCACCGCGGCAAGCTTTTCTATGCCCAGGGCATCGAGCAAACGGGCCTGGGCGGTGACCCAATCTTCGACGGTGACCACCGGAAAGTCTGCACCATAAACCTGCCCCTGGGCGGCATCCGGGTTCACCTGCATCGGTCCGGTGGAGCCAAAGCACGAACCCAGATTGTTCACTCCGATGACAAAAAACTGGTCGGTATCGACCGGCTTTCCCGGACCAATCATGTTGTCCCACCAGCCTTGCGAATTTTCCTGCCCGGCGTACGCGCCAGCCACATGGTGCGAGGCGTTGAGGGCGTGACAGATCAGAACCGCGTTGGAACGCTGCGCATTGAGCGCGCCGTAGGTCTCGAAACTCAAGGCATAGTCGCGCAACGACGCGCCGCTTTGCAGTGGCAAAGGCGCATCAAAGTGCATCTGCTGCGGCGTTGCAATCAGTGTCATGACGAAAGCAAATTCCAATCAAAAAACCCGGCACCGCTAAAAAGGAGGCCGGGTTGATATGTCGGTCCGTGTTTAGCTGAATTTATTGAGCGCCCGCAAGCTGGGATCAAATCTGGCGCTGAGGGCAATTGTACTCATGCTCCCCGCAGGGTGAGCAAGAGCGACTCATTTTTGGCATTTATGTTCTGCTGATAGAGTCCTGTGGAACCAACCATTGGCAAGTTGGCCTTGCGTAAGGAAACTTGTTAGCCTGCAACGTGCATGGACACATTCTTCTTTTCGAGCGACTGGTATCACCAACTGCAAGCGGCTTCGACTCAAGCTCCCCTGCGCAGGCGAGCGGCCTTGATGGTGGGCGCAAGGTGTATTGGCTCTGTGGACGACGAGTATTTCTGCCACCTCTGGCGCAGCCAACGTGCCGCATTTTCGCCCCTGCTCCTGCGTACCGAAGATTGCGGCGTGCCGGCATGGCACTTGCTGGGTGAGGCCACTTTCGCACTGGAGCATATTGCTACTGCCTTGAAGCAAATCGAGTCATCGGGCGTGGCCTCACTGTGGCGCAATGAGTTGCTGGATGTGCGCGATTGCGACGAGTTACCGGTCGGACAGATTGAGCGAGGTGCAGTGCGTGCGCTGGGAATATCAACACGCGCAGTGCATCTTGTGGGCTGCGACGACCAGAAGCGCCTGTGGATTCAGCAGAGATCCTTGACCAAGTCGACCGACCCGGGCCTGTGGGACACCCTGATGGGAGGCATGATTTCTGCGCGGGACACGCTGGAGTCGGCACTGGAGAGAGAGACCTGGGAAGAAGCCGGAATCGGGCTCAAAGCCTTGATGAATGTGCGTTGGGGCGGTTATGTAGTTCTCAACATGCCGCATGCGAATGACGGCGGAATTGGCTATGTCAATGAGCGCATAGACTGGTTTCAATGCGAAGTACCGGCGGGAGTACAACCGGTCAATCTGGACGGCGAGGTTGAGCGATTCGCACGCGTCGATCAGAGTGAGCTGCGAGCCATGCTCGAGGGCAATGCTTTTACCTCCGAGGCCGCACTGATCATGGTGCAATACCTGCGGGGACTTTGACCCTTATTCCCTGACCGGTTCGACCGAGAAATCCGCAATGCTCGGATCATTGAGCATTTCCATGGCAAGGTGGCTGCGCGCCTCAGCCGCATTTCCCAGCGTCCAGACGTGGACCTTGACCTGCATGGTTCCGCTTTTTGCACCTTTGAACGAGATGCTTGAGACGTTAAACCCGTAGCTGGTAAACCGCTCATGGATCTGCTGCTCGCCTGGCACGGCTCCTTTGACAAATTTCGCTTCGATGATGGCAAAGCCGCGACGGGCAGTCAGAGCGTCAATTTTCCTGAACGCCACCAGTATGAGCGCAGTAAAGACGGTTCCGCACACTGCGAGGAATAGCTCGGAAGATCCGATGAGCACGCCGATAGCAGCAACTGCCCAGATGCTGGCCGCAGAGGTGAGTCCCTTGATCGACACGCCATCCCTGACGATGACACCGGCGCCAATGAAACCGATGCCCTGCAAAATTCCCTGAATCACCCGCGACGCCCCCATGTCCCCTTGCCCCATCAATTGCCCATACATGCCCTGCGTCAGGCTTGCGGTCAGAATCGTCGAGGTCAGGCTGATGATTGAAAAGGTTCTAACCCCGGCTGGGTGACCATTCTGGTACCGCTCCAGGCCGATGACTCCGCCCGCAATGATCGACAAAATCATCCTGAACAGCATGGAGAATTCGGGCGACTGGTAAATGGTATTGAACAAAGTCATTGCTGGAGTTCCTGGGTGTTCGTCAATGGGCTCGCGCGGCGCAGATCAGGCTGGCCACCGGTCATACAGCCGTACCGGAGTGCTCACCCCCCACAGTTCAATGGTTGCTGGTGTGCCTGTGTGGGTCTGATTGGCACCCGTTCCGCGCACGTAACCCAGCGCGACACATGCGCCCGCCAGCGGACTCCAACCCACTGAGGAGATTTCTCCCACCGTTTCACCACACAACGTGATGGCTTCACCGCCCCACGCGTATGCGTCGGAGGATTGAAATACCAGCGTCACCAGCTTCTTGCGCAAAGGTTGGTCTTTTGCAGCCAGCAGTGCAGTCCGGCCCTTGAAGTGCGCGGTTTTGTCCAGCTTCACTGCGTAGCTCAATCCGGCCTCCCATGGGTTCTCGTCGGGCCCCAATTCCGCTCCCCAGGCTCGGCGCCCCTGTTCGATACGCAGTGCGTCCAGCGCGAAGTAGCCCGCATCCACCAGTCCCAGATCAGTTCCGGCCTGCATCAATATCTGGTACACATGCCGTGTCATTTCCACCGGCACATACAGCTCAAAGCCTGGCCCGCCCACGTAACTCATTCGCGCTGCACGAACCCGGGCGAAGCCCAGGTCGATCATGGCCGTGCAGGAAAACTTCAGCGCTGCGGGCGAAAGGTCGTCCGGACTGACGCGAGCGAGCAGCTCGCGCGACCTGGGGCCCATTACGGAGAGTACGCAGTACAGGGCCGACACATCGCTGAGCACGGCGTGCTCCTGCGCTTCAATGTGCCGTGAGATCCAGTCGAAGTCGCGCACCGTCTGGGCTGAGCCTGTCACGATCAGGAAACGGTCTCCGCTGCGGTCTGGTGCCTGCCGTATGACGGTTAAATCGCTCTCAAAACCACCGCGATCATTGAGCATTGCCGTGTAAACCATCTTGTTTACCGGAATGTCGATCTCATTGGCGCACAGGCGCTGTAACACGGCCAGCGCATCGCGCCCTTGCAACAGCAACTTGGAAAACGAACTCTGGTCGTACAGCGCAACTGCTTCACGCGTGGCACGCTGTTCATTGAGCATCCACGGGAGCCAGCCCGGTTTGCCCAGCGTGTATTCGGGTCTGATTTCGTGTTCAGGACGAAAGTAGTTGACGCGCTCCCATCCATTCTTGGCGCCAAACTCAGCGCCCTTGCCTGCCAGTACATCGTACAGGGGCGAGGTTCGCAGGGGACGTGCAGTCACGAGTTCCTGGCGGGGCCAGCGCATGGCGTAGTGCAGCCCCAGTGTCTCGCCGGTACGCTCGGCCAGTGCGCGACGGTTGCCGTTGAATCCACTGAATCGGCGAATGTCGACATCCCACAAATCGGTGCTCGGTTCACCGCCGACGATCCATTCGGCCATGAGTCGGCCTGCACCGCCGCTGTTGGCGATACCAGCCGAGTTAAAGCCGGCGCACACGAAGTAGTTGCGCAGTTCCGGCGCTTCGCCCAGAATGAAGTTGCCATCGGGCGTAAAGCTTTCCGGGCCATTGAGCAGCATCTTGATTTCTGCCGTTTCCAGGCAGGGTGTTCGATGCAGGGCGTTGCGCATCAGGGGCTCGAACTGGTCCCAGTCTTCACCGAGCAATTCAAACTGGAACGTGCTGGGTATGGGATCCACCTTCCATGGCTTTGCATGGGGTTCAAAGCCGCCCATCACCAGGCCGCCAACTTCCTCTTTGTAGTAAATATAGCCGTCAGGGTCCCGCATGACCGGCAAATGGGGCTGCACGCCATCGATCTTTCCTGTGACGATGTAGAAGTGTTCGGCTGAATAGAGCGGCACGTTGACACCTGCGAGGTAGCCGAACTGACGCGCCCACTGACCCGCACAGTTCACCAGTACTTCGCAGCGAACCTCGCCCTGGCTCGTTCGTGCGCCAACGACCCTGCCACCCTCCACAATCACACCGTTTACCTCGATGCCTTCTACAATTTTTACCCCGCGTTGCCTTGCACCCTTTGCCAGGGACATGCAGAGGTCTGCCGGGTTGACTTTTCCGTCGCCGGGCAACCAGATTGCGCCTTGCAGATCGTCGGTACGCATGATCGGGTAAAGGGATTGCGCTTCTTCGGGCGTTATCAGATGGCACTCCACACCAAAACTGGTCGCCATCGCAGTCTGCTTTTTCAGGACCTGCATGCGCTCAACCGTGCGTGCGATGTTGACACTGCCGCACTGCCTCCACCCGGTCGCAAGTCCTGTCTCTGCTTCCAGTGCGGCGTAGAGCTCAATGCCGTACTTGCTCATCTGTGTCATGTTGCGGTTCGGGCGCATCTGGCCGACCAGTCCTGCCGCATGCCAGGTGGTGCCACTGGTCAACTTGCCTTGTTCCAGCAGGAGCACATCGGTGCGTCCCATCTTGGCAAGGTGGTAGGCCGTGGAGCATCCGACGATGCCGCCGCCGACGATCACGGTTTGAGCGTGGGTTGGAAGGTTCACAATGAACTCCTGATAGACAACTATTGATCAGCCCAGACGCAGGGCCATGACACCAGCGACGATGAAGCAGGTTCCCGTCAGTCGGCGAATCGTAAAAGCCTCCTTCAGAAACCATGTGCCAATCAATACTGCAAATAGCACGGAGGTCTCGCGCAGTGCCGCCACCGTGGCCACTGGGGCTTGGGTCATCGCCCACAGTGCTATTCCATAGGAACCAAGGGACGCGCATGCACCCAGGGTCGCAACGGGCCAGCGATGGCGGGCGTACCTTGGTAGAGCACGTCCCCGTGTCACAAGCATCAGCAAGGCAAACGGCCATCCATCGAGCAAAAACAGGGTCGCCAGGTACTGAAGTGCATGCCCGGATGCTCGCACCCCAAGGCCATCAACAACGGTGTAGATCGCAATGACAACGGAGTTTGCCAGAGCAAAACCGATTGCCTTGGGCGCCTTGAGTGCGTGCGCGTGCAGTCCAATCACCAGGACGCCGCCACTGATGCCAAGTATGCCGACCCACGCCAGCACCGAAAGTGACTCCCCCAGGGTGAATGTGGCCGATAGCGCCACCAGCAGCGGCGCTACGCCGCGCA
>CAIPGC010000330.1 GCA_903864505.1 uncultured beta proteobacterium
CTTCGCCTGGCATGACGAACGTGATGCCCGCCCTGTACAAAGGTCTGGCGGTGGCTGGCGTACTGTCGCTAATCGCGTTCTTCTTTGTGACACAGTGGCTGATGCCCGACAACGCGATCAGCGCGGCAGGCAGCCAGTTCAAACTGTTTGGTACCGGTGCCGTCGGTCTGGTGCTGACCGCGGCACTGGTCTGGATTACCGAGTACTACACCGGCACCCAGTACGCGCCGGTGCAACACATTGCGCAAGCCTCGACCACGGGGCACGGCACCAACATTATTGCCGGCCTGGGTGTTTCCATGCGCTCCACCGCATGGCCTGTCATGTTTGTCTGCCTGGCCATTTACACCGCTTATGGGTTGGCAGGTTTGTATGGCATTGCCGTCGCCGCCACATCAATGCTGAGCATGGCCGGTATTGTGGTTGCCATTGACGCTTACGGTCCCATCACCGACAACGCAGGCGGCATCGCCGAGATGGCCGAAATGCCCAAGAGCGTGCGCGACATTACCGATCCGCTGGACGCTGTGGGCAATACCACTAAGGCTGTGACCAAAGGTTACGCCATTGGCTCGGCCGGTCTGGCAGCGCTGGTGCTGTTTGCCGACTACACGCACAAACTCGAAGCCTACGGCCGGCATATCACGTTTGATCTGAGCAACCCGATGGTCATCATTGGCCTGTTCATCGGCGGATTGATCCCCTACCTGTTTGGCGCCATGGCGATGGAAGCGGTCGGTCGCGCCGCTGGCGCCGTGGTGATTGAAGTGCGCCGCCAGTTCAGGGAAATAAAGGGCATCATGGAAGGCACCGGAAAGCCTGAGTACGACACCGCCGTTGACATGCTGACCACGGCCGCTATCAAAGAGATGATGGTTCCAAGCCTGCTGCCGGTAGTCGTGCCGATTCTGGTCGGTCTGGTACTGGGTCCGGCTGCTTTAGGTGGTCTGTTGATGGGCACCATCGTGACCGGTCTGTTTGTGGCGATTTCCATGTGCACCGGTGGCGGGGCATGGGACAATGCCAAGAAGTACATCGAAGACGACCATTTCGGTGGCAAAGGGTCTGAAACCCACAAAGCAGCTGTCACGGGCGATACAGTCGGCGATCCTTACAAGGACACTGCGGGTCCAGCCATCAACCCGCTGATCAAGATCATCAACATTGTGGCGCTGCTGATTGTGCCGGTGATGATGAAGATTCACGGCGGCTGATCGACCGAGCCCGAGGATGCAAAACTACGACAGCTTGGTGGCCGACGCACTCTCCCGCGTGAGTGAAATATTGCCTTGGGATTTGAGCCGAATACTGGGGGAAGGGCGGCAGCCGATTCTGCTTGACGTACGCGAACCGGCAGAGTTTGCCCTGTTGCACTTGCATGGCTCAATCAACGTACCGCGCGGCGTGCTGGAACAGTCCTGTGAGTGGGATTACGACGAGACTGTGCCGGCCCTTGCCGCCGGGCGCGAACAGGAGATTGTGGTGATATGCCGTACCGGGAAGCGTTCCGCGTTGGCTGCCAACGCGATGCTGCACATGGGATATGGCAAAGTGGTCTCGCTCAAAACGGGCGTGCGTGGCTGGATCGATTATGAACAGTCCGTGGTCGATGGGCAGGGTGCTGTGCTGAATGCTGATGCCGCGGATGGGCTGCTCGTGTCGCGCGTCCGACCTGAGCAGCGCAAGCCAAGACGCTGATCGTCTGTTCCACCTTTTCCCCACGTAAGCACAATGAGGACAACAAGCGTTTCCAAATGGGTCGCTGGTTTTAAATCTGATTATGACAAGTTGTTTGTCAGGAAGTGGTCGTCGTATCTGGGCGCCGTGCTATTGCTTATGGTCATTCTGGGGTTGATGATCAATGGGATGGTTTGGGGAGTGTTTGGCGGTGTCAAATTCTGGGGTGACCGGTTTAATAATTTCATCGGACTTGGACCCCTGCTCGGCTTGCCGCCGGAGCTCAACAGCGTCTGGTTGCACAGCATGTCGCTCATGAATATCAATTTGGTGTTGGGCGCGTTTTGTGCCGCCATGCTGTCGCGCCAGTTTGCCCTGAGTCGCCCGCCCCGACTGGAATACCTTTGGGCTGCGCTGGGCGGCACACTGATGGGCATAGGTGCGTCCTTGGCGGGAGGCTGCGCCACAGGGGGGTTCTTCAACCCGGTGCTGCATGCCTCGCCAGCCGGTTGGGCGATGTGGATTGGCCTGATCGCAGGTGCGGCGATCGGCTTCAAACTGTTGCTGTGGACATTGGAAAATATAGAGTGGGGGACGCAGGCGCCTGCTACGCTGCAAGTGCCCCAAAGTGTGATCGAGATTTATCCCCTGCTTGGCTCAGTCGTGGCGCTGGCAGCGTTGCTATGGGCGCTGCTGTGGCTTTACTCCGGGAGTGCGCCGCTGGTTTATCGGGCACCCATTGTGCTGGCCGGTTTTGCCATCGGTTTCATCATGCATCGCTCGCGCCTATGTTTTTCAAGGGCCTTTCGAGAGCCCTTTGTAACTGGTGAGGGCGAGATGACCAAAGCCGTCATTCTGGTCTTGGCCATCGGTCTGCCGCTTTGCGCCTTGCTGTTTCAAAAGAAGGTGATTGACCCCTATATTGCGATCCCGGCCACGTTCTGGGCTGGCTCTTTTCTGGGAGGCATAGTTTTTGGAATCGGCATGATCTTCGCCGGTGGCTGCGCGTCAGGCTCCCTTTGGCGCATGGGCGAGGGGCAGATCAAGCTGTGGGTCAGCATGTTTTTCTTTGCCTGGATGGGGTCCACTGCCAGCGCACTGTTCAAGAAATTCCACCTTACCTCCGTCGACGAAGACAACATTGATGTATTTGAGCGAACACAGATTGGGTTTCAGGCATATATGCCTGACATGTTCTCCAGTTGGGGGGCGACCTTCCTAATCTCGGCAGGGCTGCTATTGCTGTGGTATGTATTGGTACGCTACAACGAATCTACCGAAAAGTTCACCTTGATGTAGCCGGTTGAGCTTCGGTTCACGCCGTCTCAGGAACTTTGGGTAACCCCTGGAGTGACGCTGCCAAGTCACTCTCGTTGTACCCTTCATCCTTCAACTCTCCTGCGAAATACTTTTGGTACGATGTCATGTCGAAGTGACCGTGCCCGCTCAAACAAAACAGAATGGTCTCCGCTTTGCCCTCGCGCTTGCACCGCATGGCTTCTTCAATCGCACCCTTCACCGCATGGTTTGACTCAGGCGCAGGAACAATCCCTTCGGTCCGGGCAAACAGCACGCCTGCTTCAAAGCACTCTACTTGCTTGTAGGCGACGGCCTCGACAAGGCCCAGTTCCTTGCAATGCGAAACCAGCGAGGCCATACCGTGGTAGCGCAGTCCACCTGCATGAAAGCCCGGCGGGGTGAATTGACTGCCCAGCGTGTGCATCTTCGTAAGCGGTGTCATTTTTCCAGTGTCACCAAAGTCATATGCATACAAGCCCCGTGTCAGGGACGGACATGCCGCTGGTTCGACTGCCACAGCCCGAGATTTTTCACCACCGCGTAAACCGTGACCAATGAACGGAAACGCAATGCCAGCGAAGTTCGAGCCTCCTCCAGCGCAGCCAATCACTACATCGGGCCAATCATTCGCCATCTTCATCTGCTCCATGGCTTCTTGTCCGATGATGGTTTGATGCAGCAGCACATGGTTGAGGACGGATCCCAATGCGTACTTTGTGTCTTCACGCTGGACCGCAAGTTCCACTGCCTCGGATATGGCGATGCCCAGACTGCCGGGATGGTCAGGGTTCTTTTCCAGCACAGAACGGCCAAACGCGGTTTCGATCGATGGAGATGCCACGCAGCGTGCCCCATACGTTTCCATCACGGCGCGTCGATACGGTTTCTGGTCAAATGAAACGCGTACTTGGAATACCTCCACCTGCAGTCCGAATAATGATCCAGCAAAAGCCAGGGAAGTGCCCCATTGGCCTGCACCGGTCTCAGTGACCAGGCGCTTGACGCCAGCTTGCTTGTTATAAAAGGCTTGTGGAATCGCCGTGTTGGGTTTGTGGCTTCCGGCAGGGCTTACACCTTCATATTTGTAATAAATTTTTGCCGGAGTGCCCAGTGCTTTTTCCAGGCGGTGAGCCCGATAGAGCGGTGCGGGCCTCCAGAGGCGAAACACCTCGCGCACTGGTTCCGGAATTTCAATTTCACGTTCTTGGCTGACTTCCTGCATGATCAGATCCATCGGGAAGAGCGGGACAAGATCGTCGGGGCCGACTGGCTGGAGCGTGCCAGGGTGCAAAACCGCCGGCGCAGGTTTGGGCAGATCGGCCTGTATGTTGTACCAGACCCGTGGCATCTGATCTTCGTTAAGTAGGTACTTTGTTTGTTCGCTCACATTTGCTCCTGTCTTGGGTTTGATATTGGAACGGTACTGCTGTCAAATTCTCTGGACAGGAGTATGCACGAGTTGAGTAGGTTCCACGGAAAATGGAAGTAGGTACTCGAGAAATGAGGCAGCAATTGCTTGGAGCGCCTTGCTGCAATCGAGGTGAGGTACTTCAATCCGGAATTTGATGGGATTTGGTGATGTTCCCATAGAAATAGCTGACTATGATGCAGTGACAATCATCTGGGGACCATCGTTGAATGACATTTTTTCCCACAGTTGCAAGGTTTGCGATGAGTGACTTGACCGAGGATCTCCTGCTTCTGATTCAGAAGGCCGTTGCGGCAGAGACAGGCGTTTCCTTAGAACGCGACGCAGCCCTGCGCCTTTACAGCGCACTGGTGAAAATTCCGTCGTCGCGAGTACTGCGCCAGGATGGACAAAGCCAGGAAGTGACTGTTCTGATGTCCGATCTGCGCGGTTTTGCTGCAATTTCGGAAGCCAATCCACCACGCGTGGTACTGGAGGCGCTGAACCAATTTCTTTCGAGAATGTGCGAAATCGCAATCGATAACGGTGGCACGATAGACAAGTTCATGGGTGACGCCGTAATGGTCTTGTTTGGTGCCCCCGTGAGCCGCGCAGACGATGCACGGCGTGCCGTCACCTGTGCAGTCCAGATGCAGATCGCAATGGAAGAAATAAACCGCGGCTACGCCGAATTAGAATTTCCCGCGGTCTACATGGGAACAGGGATTAACACGGGGCAGGTGATGGCCGGCACCCTTGGCTCGAACTTGTATTCTGAATACACGGTCATTGGGGAAGAAGTAAATATTGCCTCGCGCATCGAAGCATTTAGCGTGCGCGGTCAGGTGTTAATCAGCGAAGCAACCTTTGACCGCTGCCAGGGCTTTGTGACCGTGGGTGATCCGATGGACGTGCATGTGAAGGGAAAGTCCAAACTGGTTCGGCTGCGCGAAGTATTGGCTGTTCCGTCTTTGAACCTGACGGTCCCCCGGCAGGACGTGCGAAAGGGTCCGCGAGTTGAAGCCCGACTGCCATTCACGTACAAATTTGTTGTTGGAAAAGTCGTGATTCCTCCACGATGCAAGGGGGTAGTGCTGGACATCAGCTACGAGGGATTGTTGGCCGAGGTCGAGCCTGGGGCATCGCTTTACGCGGAAATCAACGTGGAACTTGATCTGTCGCTGGTAGGGGGAGCCGTTCATAATTTGTATGCGCGCGTCCTAAGCCTGCGTACGGACGGACCAAATCACTTTGCAGGGATTGAATTTACATCGGTGAGTCCCAAAGCAGAACACGATATACGGCACCTAGTACAGTTACTCATTCAAGGAAGTCCTCTAAAGTGAACCGGTCCGCATGATTTGGGCGGCCAGCATGAACCGGAACCAATTGGCGCTGGTCAAACGGGTGGGTAACCGAGAGAGAACTTCTTGATTGGGTACGAACTGCATACGACACAGCTGGTTGACGCGTCATTTTTTTGTAGGTGTCGACTTCCGTTTGCCGGGTAGACGACCACATGCCTTACGATTTTCCCCAAAATGGGAAAGCCCCAGGACACCCGCAGGACCGGCTCGTTCCACACATTGCTGCATCTCTCGTCGCTACTTGGATGCTTTTTTGCCCGCACAGGCGTTGACACTATTGGCTTGGCATAACAAGATGCGTGCGTGAACCCTGAACTAAGCTATTTTGAAGCCATTCTGAACGCCACCACGGAAAGTATCTTTCTCGTGGATGTGAACGGCATGTTGCTGGCGATCAACGACATTGCTGCAGCTCGCTTGAATCACAGTCGCGCGGAGATGGAGAACAAGTGCATCTTTGATTTTTTCCCTCCCGAGGTATCAGAAAGTCGGCGAAGCCACTTTCTGCAGGTTGCCCAATGTGGTATCGCCAGGTACATCGAAGACCAACGTGGTGAGCGGCATTTCTCCATGAATTACTACCCAATAAAGGGCTCAGGCGACAAAGTGGAGATGATCGCGGTATATGCGACCGACATCACTACCCGCAAGCTAGCGGAAAGTGCCTTGCGTGATTCGGAAAGTCGGTACCGGCGCTTTGCCGAAGAACTGCCTTTAGGGATCGTTATTACTCAGGACGGACTCATAAAATACGCCAATCTGAGCGTTGCGAAAATGCTCGCATACGATGTACAGGAACTCTTGGAAAAGCCGTTCCTTCCTCTCGTATGCGAGGCGGATCGTCCCCGGTTGCTCGACCTCCACCGGCGACGCATGTGCGGCGACTATATCTCTCCGAATTACGACGTCGGTATGGTCCGAAAGGATGGCCAACTGCGCCAATGGAGCATGCACGCAAGCACCATTGAATGGGATGGCAAGCGCAGCGCACTCGGTAGCTGCATCGATATCACTGAACGTCGCGTCCGTGAGCAGGAACTTTTGATTACCCAGCAGCGCTTGACGTTTGCACAGCGCGCTGCAGCGGCGGGCATTTGGGACTGGCAACTCGGCACCGATACGATGTATTGGTCCCCGGAAATGCGTTCGCTCTTCGGTATTGACAGCAGCACAGCCGAAGTGTCACTCGATACGTGGCGTCGATCTGTGCACGCCGAAGATCTGGATGACGCGCGTAAACGGACGCTTGACGCAATTCAGGGTGCAACCGCACTGACCAGCGAGTATCGGATTGTGCTGCCAAATGGGCAAATTCGATGGATTGCGGCTTACGGAAATACCACCTGCGATGCGGAAGGAAAGGCCATTCGGATGAGCGGGATATCGGTTGATATCAGTGAACGAAATCGACTTCAAACCGCCCTGCGTGAAAGCGATGAACGGTTTCGAATGGCCTTTAAAGTCAGCCCTGATGCGGTGAATATCACACGGATTCCCGACGGATGTTACCTCGAGGTAAGTGATGGTTTTGTCCGCACGACAGGATGGACGCGCGAGGAGGCCATTGGCAAGACGTCCACAGAGCTTGGACTGTGGGCTGATTCGGAGGATCGTCAACGCATCATTCAACTGCTGCAACGTGACGGCTTTTTCGAGAATGAGGAGGTCCGCTTTCGGACAAAAACAGGTGATTTCCTTGAAGGACTGATGTCCGGTCGGTCGATGAAAATTGGCGGCGAGAACTGTTTGCTGTCGGTGACACGGGACATTACTCAGCGAAAGCGTGCGGAGCGTGCATTACGGGAGAGCAAGCAACTTACCGATGCCATCATAGAAAATGTTCCGTTGATGGTTTTTCTGAAAGATGCTTCTGATTTGCGCTTTGTTCTCTTTAACCGAGCTGGCGAGGAACTCACCGGGCTGAAGCGAGAAGACGTTCACGGGTGCAACGACAGCGATTTCTTTCCCACAGATCAAGCAGCCGCCTTTATGCGCAAAGATCGCGAAGTGCTGGCTGCGCGGGGGAGTGTCATCGATATACCAGAGGAACCTATTCAAGCGGCCGATGGGGGCCAGCGTCTGCTTCATACCCGCAAGGTAGCCATTCTCGGAGCGGATGGTTCTGCAAGGTATCTTCTTGGAATTTCAGAAGACATAACCCAGCGCAAGGCTGCTGAAGTTGAAATCAAAAATTTGGCTTTCTACGATCCGTTGACGCAGTTGCCAAATCGCCGCCTGCTAATCGACAGGCTGACAAAGGTGTTGGCCGCAAGTAGTCGCAGTGGCAAGACAATTGCGCTGCTGTTCATTGATCTGGATAATTTCAAGACTTTGAACGACAACCTCGGTCACCATGTAGGTGACGTTCTGCTGCAGCAAGTTTCTGTTCGTCTACTTGCTAGCATACGGCAAGGGGATACTGTGGCCCGCCTCGGTGGTGACGAGTTCGTCGTCTTGCTTGAGGAACTCAGCAACGTACATTTTGAGGCTGCCACACAAGCTGAAACTGTAGGGCGTCAAATCCTATCATCGCTCAACCAGATATACCATCTTCCCAACCATGACCACCACTGCTCTGCAAGTATTGGCATCACGCTGCACACTGACCAGTACGAATCTATCGATGAACTCCTGAAGCGCGCTGATTTGGCTATGTATCAGGCCAAAGCGGCGGGACGCAACACGCTAAGGTTCTTTGATCCGACCATGCAGGCCTCCGTGACGCATCGCGCCAGCCTGGAGGCAGACATGCGAGATGCTGTACCGAAGAGTCAACTTCGCTTGTGTTATCAAGCGCAAGTGACGGTAACCGGGAAGATACTGGGCGCGGAGGCGTTGCTTCGCTGGCACCATCCAGAACGCGGTCAGGTACAACCGCTGGATTTCATAGGCTTGGCAGAGGATAGCGGGATGATTGTGGCAATTGGCAATTGGGTGCTGGAGGAAGTATGTGCTCAATTGGCGAATTGGGCGCGGGTTCCTGAGTTGGCGCACCTGACCGTGGCCGTCAATGTAAGTGCCAGACAATTTCATCAGGCGGATTTTGCTTCGCACGTGCTGGCAGCACTTGAGCGTAACGGCGTTGACCCCCACCGGTTAAAGCTGGAACTGACAGAGAGTTTGATGGTGCGTGACGTGGAAGACCTGATTGCCAAGATGTTCCGCCTCAAGGAGTTTGGTATTGGATTTTCGTTGGATGACTTCGGTACAGGATACTCGTCGCTTCAGTACTTAAAACGTCTACCGTTAGCGGAACTCAAGATTGACCATAGCTTTGTTCAGGACGTATTGATAGATTCGAATGGTGCAGCTATTGCCAAGATGATCGTCGCACTGGCAAGAAGCATGGGCTTGTCGGTGATCGCCGAGGGGGTTGAATCGCAGGCGCAGGCTGACTTTCTTGCTCAGGAGGGCTGTGATGCTTACCAGGGGTACCTGTTTAGCCGTCCTCTTGAGCTGGAAGCCTTCGAGGCGTTTGTGCGAAGCGGTTGAACCGATCATGGCAGTCTGTACGGCATAGGTTGGTGCATGAGTCGACGGAAGCGAGACGCTCAGAATGGCTGCCGCGACGTCGACACCTAGACCACTCGCGTCGCGTGCTCGCAGATAATTCATTGTTGATGCCAAAGAGGCAAAGGAGTAAATGCAATGTCAATTTTCAATCGCGTCGTGGTCGATGGTGCAGGAAAAAGTTGGGTTAAGAAGGGATTCCTGTTGGCTGGGGCTGCTTTAGTGATTTCCATCTTGGCTCCCGTAGCAGTAGTTCCAGCGGGGAGTCGGGGAGTGATGACCACCTTTGGGGATGCGCGCGACGCGTTGTACGAACCAGGTTTGCATTTCCGATGGCCTATTGCCCAAACCATGCACCTGATGAATGTACAGATTCAAAATGGTGAAGGAGAGGGAGATGCCGCCTCTAAAGACTTGCAGTCGGTACACACCAAGGTGGCTATCAACTATCACTTGCAGCCTCAGTTTGCAGTGGAGGCATTCAGAAATGTTGGACCATCCGTCAACATCCTCGCTGAACGGATCATCCTTCCTGCCACGCACGAGTCCGTCAAGGCGGTGACTGCACGTTTTACTGCCGAGGAACTGATCACGCGACGAACCGAAGTGCGTGACGCTATTGCCGTGCTTCTGAAAGAGAAGATGAGTCGCCATGGCCTGATGCTTGATGAATTCAATCTGATCAACTTTGCTTTTTCCAAGAGCTTTGCTGATGCAATCGAGAATAAGGTAAAGGCCGAGCAACAAAAGCAGCAGGCTGAGCGGGACCTTCAGCGGTTGCAGGTGGAAGCGCAACAGAAGGTGGTGGGAGCGAGAGCTGAAGCGGAATCGCTGGCACTGCAACGGATGCAAATAACTCCGGAGTTACTGTCCCTGCGCCGTATTGAAAACGAACGAGCGGCCATTGCCAAATGGGACGGAAAACTACCGCAGGTTAGCGGAGGCGCAACGCCTTTCATCAATCTGGAGCGTGCTACGAAGTAGGAGCCTCCTGTGCATCCATTGAAATGGATGTCAACCGACGGATGGGTGAGGAGGATTTGAATCGGTTCTATTTGCGGGTACCGCTAGGCTGCACCCTCAACAGCAGGCCCATCGGCTTGTCTGCCCTGACTTCGTAGGGCTTTTCGGGCATATCCCGATACTGTGCAGCCTTGGCAATGCTGGACCTTTCGCCCGTTACAATCGCCGCTGTTGATGTTTGGTTGATGGTGTTTGGTGGCTGCACTTAAGTGCACCGCAAGTGAAAATTGCAGTTTGCAACTGCACTTAGTAGAAAGCAATGGCAAAAGATGGTCTGAAGTTCTCGAGCTAAAAGTGAGTTTTCAGAGGGAAGCTGTAAGTGCGTAGTTCGCCCTTACGAGGCGTAGGTCGGCGGTTTGAGTTCGTTATCACCCACCACCCAAGCAAAGGCGAACATTGATGTTCGCTTTTTTTATTGTTTTATGGAGAGTTGACGCATGTTTGATTTTGTTCGCAAGCACACGAAGTGGATGATGTTCCTCATGTTCTTGCTAATCATCCCGGCGTTTGTATTGGTCGGTGTGGATGGCTTTAGGCGCATCAATGGGGCGGGGGATATTGTCGCGAAGGTGGGAAGCGTCAGCATCACCCAAGCCGAGTGGGATGCCGCCCATAAGAACGAGGTGGACCGAATGCGTGCCTCCATGCCCAATCTGGATGTCAAGATGCTCGACTCAGCGCCCGCGCGCTATGCCACGCTGGAGCGTCTGGTTCGCGAGCGGGTCCTGACAGAGGCTGCACAAGATGCCCATCTTAGCACGTCCGATAGTCGCTTGGCCCGCGAACTGCAGCAAGACTCCACCATTGCAAGCCTGCGCAAACCGGATGGATCTTTAGACATCGAGCGCTATCGCCAGTTTGCAGCCAGTCAGGGCCTTTCACCTGAAGGGTTTGAGGCCCGCGTTCGTAATGCGTTGTCGGTGAAGCAGGTTGAAAACGGATTCCTTGCTACATCCTTTTCTCCGAAGACCTTAGCTGACGTGTCTTTGAACGCGTTTTTTGAGAGAAGGGAAGTACAGCTTGCGCGGTTCACTCCCCGCGATTACGCCAGCAAAGTTAATCCCGGGGATGTTGACATTGATGCTTTCTACCAGGCCAACGCAGCGCTGTTTCAGGCCCCAGAACTGGCCAACATCGAGTATCTGATGCTGGACCTGGAGTCGGTCAAGAAATCCATCATTCTTAACGAACAGGATCTGAAATCCTATTACGAGCAAAACGTGTCGCGTCTGAGTGGCAAGGAGGAGCGTCGAGCCAGCCATATTCTGATCAGCGCACCCAAGACTGCGTCGGAGTCTGACCGCCAGAATGCCCGATTGCGTGCCGACACCTTGCTGGCAGAGGTGCGTAAGTCCCCGGACTCGTTTGCCGAGAGTGCACGCAAGAACTCGCAGGACCCTGGATCTGCGCCCAACGGTGGCGACCTTGATTTCTTCGGACGCGGAGCGATGGTGAAACCTTTTGAAGATGCGGCGTTCTCACTGAAAAAGGGGGAAATCAGTGCGGTTGTGGAGTCCGATTTTGGCTTTCACATCATCAAGGTGACTGATGTCAAAGCGCCAAAGCAAAAGAGCTTTGACGAGCTACGCAGCGGCATCGAGTCCGACCTGAAGACGCAGCAGGCGCAGCGCAAGTTTGCCGAGGTAGCGGAGACCTTCACCAACGCGGTGTACGAACAGTCCGATGGCCTCAAGCCCATCGCAGAGCGATTGAAACTCGAGCTCAAAACAGCAAATAACCTGCAACGCAAGGCGAATTCTTCTCAGACCGGAATCTTGTCCAATCCAAAGTTTCTTGCTGCGATTTTTAGTGTTGATTCTGTCGAGAAGAAGCGCAACACCGAAGCGTTGGAGCTTGCTCCAAATCAATTGGTGGCAGGGCGGATTACCCAGTACACAGCGGCACGTACGCTGCCGTTGACGGAAGTACGAGCCAATGTGCGTGACAGGCTAATCGCAAGTCGCTCCGCTGAAATGGCAAGGGCAGAAGGGATTGCAAAAATGGCGGCATGGAAGTCCGCGGCTCCAGCCAGCTTGCCCGAGTCGGCTTTGGTTTCACGCGGGCAGAGCCAAAGCAAGAATATCCAGGGCCTGCTGCTGGATGCAATTTTGCGTGCAGACCCGATAGCATTGCCGGCTTGGGTGGGGGTCGATTTGGGGTCGCAAGGGTACGCGGTGGCACGTGTCACCAAAATATTGCCTCGCGACGCTGTCGTACCCGACACTGCGATGCAAGAGCGCAATCAATATGCCCAGTGGGTTGCTAGTGCCGAGAACCAAGCCTACTACAACACACTCAAGGATCGATTTAAGGTTCAAATCAAAGTTACCCGACCTGCAAGGACTGCAACCGATTCCGAAACGGCCACTGAGTGACCCGAACAGCCGCTATAATTTCCCTCTAACGGTGGCTGTAGCTCAGTTGGTAGAGTCCAGGATTGTGATTCCTGTTGTCGTGGGTTCGAGCCCCATCAGCCACCCCA
>CAIPGC010000331.1 GCA_903864505.1 uncultured beta proteobacterium
CCGCGGCCCCAGGCCGGTGCCCAAAAATACGTCCTGCACATCGCGGCGACGCACCGGCTGGTTGTTGATGAAGTAGCTCGAGGTGCCGTCCCGCGTGAGCACACGCTTGACAGCAATTTCGGCAAATTGGCCCCATTGACCACCGGCACGATGGTCGGCATTGTCAAACACCAGTTCCACACTGGAGCGACTTGCAGCCTTGCGGGTCGTGGTACCGTTGAAGATGACGTCCTGCATCGACTCGCCGCGCAACTCGCTGGCGCGGCTCTCACCCAACACCCAGCGAACTGCGTCCATGATGTTGGATTTGCCGCATCCATTGGGTCCGACAACCCCCACTAATTGGCCAGGCAACAGGAAATTGGTGGGTTCGGCGAAGGATTTGAACCCGGATAACTTGATGGAATTAAGGCGCACGGGAAAAGTTACGAGTTCAGCGCCTGTTCAATCTTGGCACCCAATGCGTTAAGCACTGGAGGTTTGACAATGTAGCCTGACACACCCAGCGGCAAGGCCTCGCCCACAGTGGACATGCTTGAGTCGGCACTGAGAAATATCACCTTGGTATTGCTAATTTGGTTATTCGCGAGGGCGCGAAGTTCCCGTACAAACGAAATCCCGTCCATCGGTTGCATGTGGACATCGGTCAGTATCAGATCGGGTTTGAGCTTGATAACCTCGCGCAAGGCGCTGGCACCATCAGAAAACGCGTACAAATCAAGAATGCCCAGGCGGCGCAGGCTGTTCATGATAAAGGTGCTCATGACGCTTTCATCCTCTACCACCATCACGCGTGCTCTCTTTATGTCCATGCAAGACTCCGTACCAATACCATTTAAACCTGCTTACGCCCCCGTTTTAGGCCAACCCGGAGAAGGTTGAACAACGTCCAAGTCTATTACGAAATGGGGTGCCCTGATCAAGCATACTCAACCCTCGCCAAATCCACGTAAAGGAAACCATGACCCTCTGCCCCATCGCCGTCGTCGCCGGCTGCGCCAAATGCCCCGCACTGAAGATTTGTCCCCTGAAAGGCGTGCTGGGCGACCAAGTCAAGCCTGTTGAACCAGTGACCCCTCAAGCCAAGCGCTCCCGGAAGGCAAAGAAGTGACTACGCGGGGTTGAGCCGGCTCCGAGAAGGCTCAATTCCCCTTGAATTGCGCGAGATGCAGGCTAATTTCGGTGCGCAGCAGTTCCAGTTTGGGGCGCAGCAGATCGTAGACTGGCGCGGATGCAGCAGCGTTTTGGGACTTGGCCAGCAGTTCGATGCCCGCCAGCTCTTCACACAGTTCTGAAGTGCAGAAGATGGGCATACAGCCTTTGAGAGCGTGCAACAGATGTTGCGCCGCAGGAAAGTCCGACTGCTTCATCAATTCGGCGATTTGCGCTACATCACGCGTCAGTAAATCCTGCATCATCACCAGCATTTCACGCAGTGCATCCGGGTCACCCACATTTTGCAGCGCCTGCGCGGCATCCAGATAGACCGAAGGCGTGCGGTCCGCAGGGAATATCGACATGGGGACTCCTGGTTGGCACCGGCGAGAAGAGTCACGCCGTGTGCATTGCTGCCCAGTTTAGCGCCTGCTCGGGGATAATGCCGCCCCATGAACCCGAATTTGTCGAAGCTGCAGGCCTACCCGTTTGAACGCCTGCGCCAGCTGTTTGCGTCAGTTACCCCCAATCCGTCCTACCGGCACATTGGGCTGGGCATTGGCGAGCCGCGCCACGCCACGCCCCAGTTGATCAAGGATGCGTATTGCCAGGCGATCATGGAAAAAGACGGTGGCCTTACGGTCTACCCACCGACTGCCGGGGACGTGTCGCTTCGAACCTCAATTGGGCGCTGGCTGCAGCGCCGCTACGGGCTGGAACTCGACATAAGTTCGCAAATTCTGCCCATCAACGGATCGCGCGAGGCGCTTTTTGCCCTGGCCCAGACCATCGTGGACCCGGCAAGGGGGAACGACGCCGAACCGGTGCTGGTGGTGTGCCCCAATCCGTTTTACCAAATATATGAAGGTGCGGCCTATCTCAGCGGGGCCCAACCCTACTTTGTCGCGTCGGACCCTGCGCGCAACTTCGCCCAGGACTGGGAAAGTGTGCCGGCAGCGGTGTGGGCGCGTACCCAATTGCTGTTTGTCTGTTCGCCGGGCAATCCGGCAGGGGCCGTCATGCCCCTGGCGGAATGGCAAAAGCTGTTTGCGCTCAGCGACCAGTACGGCTTTGTCATTGCCTCTGACGAGTGCTACAGCGAAATCTATTTCCGCGACGAGCCGCCGCTGGGTGGGCTGGAAGCCGCAGCCCAACTCGGTCGCAAAGACTTCAAAAACCTGATCGCTCTAACCAGCCTGTCCAAGCGCAGCAACGTTCCGGGCATGCGCAGCGGCTTTTGCGCTGGCGACGCTGCGCTGGTCAAACAGTTCCTGCTGTACCGCACCTACCACGGCAGCGCCATGAGCATGGTGGTGCAAAAGGCCAGCATTGCCGCCTGGAACGACGAACAACACGTGGTCGAGAACCGTGCCATGTACCGCGCCAAGTTCGCCCAGGTCACGCCCCTGCTGACCCCGGTGCTGGAAGTTGCCCTGCCCGACGCTGGCTTTTATTTGTGGGCCAAGGTGCAGCGCAGCGACACCGAATTCGCGCACGATCTGTACGCTCAATACAATGTCACCGTCTTGCCGGGCAGTTTTCTGGCACGTGAGGCGCAGGGCCACAACCCAGGGGCCCAACGCATTCGAATGGCCCTGGTGGCTGAAACATCCGAATGCGTGGAAGCGGCCCAGCGTATTGTCAAGTTTGTGCAATCCCGCCAATGAAACTTTGTGTGACAGCACTTTCACGCCGTCCCAACTGAAAGAGGAAGTACCCATGAGCCACACCCTTCAACCCACCATCGATGGCGCTTGGGAGGACCGCGCCAATATCTCCGCGCAATCTGCCACGCAGGAAGTTCGAGAGGCGGTAGACCATGTGCTGCACGAGCTCGATAGCGGTCGCCTGCGCGTAGCCACGCGCGAGTCCGTCGGCCAGTGGACCACCCACCAGTGGATCAAAAAGGCGGTGCTGTTGAGTTTTCGGCTGAAGGACAATGCAACCATGACGGCCGGCGACCTGTCGTTTTATGACAAGGTGCCTACCAAGTTTTCAGACCTGTCGGCACAGGAGATGAAAGCCACGGGGGTGCGCGTGGTCCCCCCAGCCGTCGCCCGCCGCGGCAGCTTTGTCGGCAAGGGCGTGATTCTGATGCCGTCGTACGTAAACATAGGTGCGTATGTGGATGAAGGCACCATGGTCGATACCTGGGCCACGGTGGGCTCCTGTGCCCAGATTGGCAAGAATGTGCACCTCAGCGGAGGCGTGGGCATTGGTGGTGTACTTGAGCCAATGCAGGCCGGCCCCACCATCATCGAAGACAACTGCTTCGTCGGTGCGCGCTCGGAGGTGGTTGAGGGTGTCATCGTCGAAGAGAACTCGGTCATCTCCATGGGCGTATACCTCGGGCAAAGCACCAAGATTTACGACCGCGCCAGCGGCACCGTGAGTTATGGCCGCATTCCTGCGGGCTCGGTGGTGGTGTCAGGCAACCTTCCCAGTGCGGACGGAAAATACAGCCTGTATTGCGCCGTCATCGTGAAGCGGGTGGATGCGCAGACCCGGGCCAAGACTTCATTGAACGACCTATTGCGCGACTGATTTACCCCTACACCAAGCGAGGTTGACCTATGGCCACAGCCAATGCACCCGGCACAATGGAGCGCATCCTGCGCCTGATGAGCGAGAAGAAGGCCTCTGATGTCTATCTATCGGCGCATTCTCCAGCCCTGATCCGTATCAATGGCCAGTGCGTTCCGATCAACAGCCAGGCACTGCCCGCCGATGCGCCACGCAATCTGCTGGCCGAGGTACTGCCTGCTGAGCGCATCACGGAGTTGGATGCGGAGGGTGAACTGAACATGGGCATTGGTATTGCGGGCATTGGACGCTTTCGCGTCAGCGCCATGCGCCAGCGCGGGTCCGTGGCAGCGGTGATTCGCTACATCGCAGTCGAAGTTCCGGCACTTTCGAGCCTGTCCGTACCCATGATGCTGGGTGACCTGATCATGGAAAAACGCGGCTTACTACTGATGGTGGGCGCCACCGGTGCGGGCAAGAGCACCACGCTGGCTTCGATGATCGACTTTCGCAATGAGAGTAGTTCCGGTCATATTTTGACCATCGAAGACCCGATCGAATTTCTGTTCAAGAACAAGAGATCTGTGGTCAACCAGCGGGAAGTGGGAACCGATACGGCCTCGCTGGCGGTGGCGTTGAAGAATGCCCTTCGGCAAGCGCCCGATGTGATTTTGATCGGCGAAATCCGTGACCGGGAAACCATGTCGGCGGCCATCGCCTACGCGCAATCGGGTCATCTGTGCCTGGCCACCATGCACGCCAACAACAGCTACCAGGCACTCAACCGGATTCTGAGCTTCTATCCGGTCGAGGTGCGCCAGACCATGCTGGGTGACCTGGCTGCGGCACTGAAAGCAGTGGTGTCGCAGCGACTGCTGCGCACGACAACCGGGTCGCGCATTCCGGCCATGGAAATCATGCTCAACACCAAACTGATCTCCGAACTGATTGAGAAAGGTGACTTTTCCTCGATCAAGGAAGCCATGGAGAAGGCCATGGCGGAGGGTTCGCAGTCGTTCGAACACGATATTGCGCGCCTGATCGTTGAAGGGATGGTCGACCGCAAGGAGGGCCTAGCCCACGCGGACTCGCCGACCAACCTGATGTGGCGCATGCAGAACGATTTTGCAAAAGTCACGCAGCCGGTTGCCGCCCAGGAGGAATCCGAAGAGGCATCGTTCACCGAAATTACCCTGGACGTGAAGCATTGATGCATCGCCCAACCAAAGTCGCACACAGCGGGGTGGCATGAGCAACACGCTGCAATTGGCGCAACAGCTTCTGGCTTGCCCCTCCGTTACCCCGAACGATGCTGGATGCCAGGCACTGATTGTGCCGCGCCTCGCCGCCATGGGATTCGTTTGCGAAACCATCACCGCCGGTCCCGCCAGCGGGATGGTCACAAATTTGTGGGCAAAACGGCCGGGGACCCTCGTCAGCACTGCGCAGGCAGCTAGCAATTCGGTAGCGACTTTGACACCCGCCAAGACGCTGGTGTTTGCCGGGCACACCGATGTCGTACCCGCCGGCCCGCTACAGGAGTGGGACAGCGCACCCTTTGCGCCCAACACCCGCGACGGGCGGCTGTACGCCCGCGGCGCCAGCGACATGAAAACTTCGCTGGCTGCGTTTGTCGTTGCGATTGAAGAATTTCTCGCATCCAACCCGAACACCACCCTCAACATTGCCGTGTTGCTGACCAGTGACGAAGAGGGTCTAGCCGTCGACGGCACGGTCGCTGTTTGCCGCGCCCTGCAGGCGCGCGGCGAGACACTGGACTACTGCATTGTGGGCGAACCCACCTCGGTGCAGCGCACCGGCGACATGATCAAGAACGGCAGACGCGGCAGCATGAACGGCCGCCTTACCGTCAAGGGTGTGCAGGGCCATATTGCCTACCCGCACCTGGCCAAGAACCCGATTCACCTGCTGGCCCCGGCACTGGCCGATCTTGCCTCCTTTGTGTGGGATCTGGGCAATGACTTCTTTCAGCCCACGAGTTGGCAAGTCAGCAATATTCATGGCGGCACCGGTGCCAGCAACGTCATTCCCAGCGCTGTGGTAGTGGACTTCAATTTCCGGTTTTCCACCGAGTCCACGCCGGAGTCGCTGCAGAAGCGCCTGACCCGTGTGCTCGAATTCCACGAGTTGGAGTACGACCTGAGTTGGACCATCAACGGTCTGCCGTTCCTTACCCCCCCGGGCACGCTGCTGGACGCGGTGCGTGCCGCGGTTTACAGTGAGACCGGAATAAGCGCCGAGTTGTCCACCACCGGCGGCACCAGCGATGGACGTTTCATCGCCCAGATGTGCCCGCAGGTGATTGAGTTTGGCCCGCCCAACGCCAGCATTCACAAAATCAATGAGTACATAGCGATTGCCGACATCGAGCCGTTGAAAAACATTTACCGTCGTGTGCTTGAAAATCTGGATGACCTGGTTCGGGCATGACGCTGCTTGAACTGATAAGGTCTGCTGCCAAGCAACTGACCGATGCCAATGTGTCGTTTGGTCACGGCACCACCAACGCACTGGACGAAGCCGCCTGGTTGGTACTGTGGAGCCTGGGCTTACCGCTGCAAACCGCATTCGAGCCCTTGGCCGACAACCCGGATTCCCACGCAAACAGGCCAGTAGCCCCGGCAGATGTTGCACGGGTAGCTACACTTTTGGAAGCAAGAATTGCCACCCGTCAGCCCGCTGCCTATCTCACCGGGGAGGCGTGGCTGCAAGGCGTGGCGTTTTATGTGGACAAGCGTGTCATCGTGCCGCGCTCGCTGATTGCAGAACTGCTGGTCGGGGGCGGTATCGACTACTGGCTGCGCGAGTCCACCCACCGCGTGCTGGATCTGTGCACCGGCAATGGCAGCCTGGCAGTGCTTGCCGCCATGGCGTTTCCCGAAGTCATGGTCACGGCGTCGGACCTGTCGGATGACGCGCTGGAGGTGGCCCGCATCAACGTGGACAAACACCAGTTGCAGGAGCGCATCACGCTGCTGCAATCGGACGGTCTGCAGGCCACGGCGCTGCAGGCACAGGGTCCGTTTGACCTGATTGTGTGCAACCCACCGTATGTCAACGCCCACAGCATGGCACAGTTGCCTGCCGAGTACCTAGCCGAGCCCGCACTGGCGCTCTGCGGTGGCGCCGACGGCATGGACTTTGTGCGCCGGCTCCTGCACGACGCCCCGGCCCACATGGCGCCCCAGGCCGTACTGGTACTGGAAATCGGCAACGAGCGCGCCCATTTTGAAGCTGCATTTCCCCAACTGGAAGTGGTCTGGCTGGAAACCAGCGCGGGAGAAGACCAGGTGCTGCTGGTTACGCGGGAGGCACTTTCTGGCCTTGGCTTGCATACGCACCAAGCCAAGAAGGGTGGGTGAGTAACTTCGTTTGTGTCCCCCGCCCGTTTCGGGCTCCTCCTTTACCTCACTGCGTCACTCACCCACCCTTCTTGGCGCGCAGGTGTTGGCGTTTCTGCAAGCAAACCGACACGACACACGACACTGGAGTGCGGGTTGCTGCGAAGCGTAGGTAAAGGAGGAGGCCGAAGGCCGGAGGACACGCAGCTTCGCAGCAACCTGTACTCCTGCCGACCAGTATCCGTCGAAATACTTCAAACCAATACCAACAAACCGCCATGATTACTCTGAAAAACGTCACCTTGCGCCGCGGAGCCAAAGTGCTGCTCGACGGTACCTCTGTCACCCTTAATCCGGGCGAAAAAGTGGGGCTGGTGGGGCGCAACGGGGCTGGAAAATCGTCGCTGTTTGCGCTGTTCAACGGCAACCTGCACGAAGACGCCGGCGAGTACTACATCCCCCCCCAATGGCGCATGGGGCAGGTCGCGCAGGACATGCCCGAAACCGAGCAAAGCGCGACCGACTTTGTGGTCGAAGGCGACACGGTGCTGCTGTGCGCGCGCCAGGAAGTCGCTGCCGCCGAGGCCACCGACGACTACGACCGCATGGCCCACGCCTACTCCGACCTGCACGATGCCGGTGAGCACGACGCGCCCGCGCGGGCCCAGGCGCTGATCCTGGGGCTGGGCTTCAAGACCAGCGAACTCGACAACCCGGTGAACAGTTTCTCGGGCGGCTGGCGCATGCGGCTGCAACTGGCGCGCGCCCTCATGTGCCCCAGTGAACTGCTGCTGCTGGACGAACCCACCAACCACCTCGACCTCGATGCGCTGGTCTGGCTGGAAGCGTGGCTGAAGAAATATGAAGGCACCATGATTGTCATCAGCCACGACCGCGAGTTTCTGGACGCGGTCACCGGCGTCACCTTGCACATCGATGCGGCCAAACTGGTGCGCTACGGTGGCAACTACAGCAAGTTCGAAGACATGCGCGCCGAGCAGATGGAGCTGCAACAAAGCGCCTATTCCAAGCAGCAGGACAAGATTGCCCACCTGCAAAAGTTCATCGCCCGCTTCAAGGCCAAGGCCAGCAAGGCCAAACAGGCGCAAAGCCGGGTCAAGGCACTCGACCGCATGGAAAAAATCGCGCCACTGCTGTCCGAGGCCGACTTCACCTTCGAGTTCAAGGAGCCCGCCAACCTGCCCAACCCCATGCTGTCGATGAGCAGCGTGAGCTTTGGCTACCCCGCACCCGACGATGCGCCGGCGGGCACGCCACCGACCGTCATCGTGCGCAACGTCAGCAA
>CAIPGC010000332.1 GCA_903864505.1 uncultured beta proteobacterium
CCCCATGGTCTTCACGATCCTCCAGCCACCAAACATGGTCCCGGCTCCGATGGACGCATAACACAGAACGATCACCCAGGTGGGCGGCGACTTATCAGCGCCGGTCGCATAGCCGGTAGCGATCAAAAGAAGCCAGATGATTCCGATGGTCTTCTGCGCGTCGTTTCCACCATGGCCCAGACTGTAGGCCCCGGCCGAGATCAACTGCAGACGTCGAAACCACTTGTCGACACGTGAAGGGCGTGTACGGCGAAATGTCCAAGCTACGGCCACCATCATGATCGATCCGAGCGCAAATCCCAGCAGCGGGGACACAAAAATAAAGATAACTGTCTTCAAAATACCCGCCGAAATCAGGGTACTGGCACCGGACTTCGCAATCACTGCACCCACAATGCCGCCAATGAGAGCGTGCGAAGAACTGCTCGGAATACCGTAATACCAGGTTATGACGTTCCATGTGATTGCACCAATTAAGGCACCGAAAATCACATGCGTGTCGACCACACCAGGCATCACGATGCCCTTTCCGATAGTGGCCGCCACACTGAGCTGAAATACCAAGATGGCAACAACATTGAAAAACGCGGCAAAGAGAATGGCTTGACCTGGTTTGAGCACGCCAGTGGACACCACGGTAGCAATTGAGTTTGCGGCATCGTGAAACCCGTTCATGAAGTCAAACAGCAGTGCCAGCGCCACCAGCAATACCACCACCCACAAAGTTGTTTGTACCGATTCCATAGCGGAAATTGGGTCAGCTCACGAGTTCTCGAGGACGATGCCCTCAATGACATTCGCGACGTCTTCGCACTTGTCGGTAATGGTTTCAAGCAGTTCATAGATGGCCTTGAGCTTGATCACCTCTCGGACATCGGGCTCTTCACGAAACAACTTGCTCATGGCCGTGCGCATCACGCGGTCTGCATCGGACTCCAACCGGTCAATCTCGTCACAGGTTTTCAAGGCCGCTTCTGCTGTGGACTGCTCGGCAATATTTCCCAGCAAACTGACTGCATCACGCAGTCGCTCACAACACCGCACGCTCAGATCGGTGAGGCGCACAATTTCCTCGGTCATGTGGTGCACGTCGTACAAGGCCATTGTCTCCGCTGAATCCTGGATCAGATCAGCGACATCGTCCATGGTGTTGATCAGCGAGTGGATTTGCTCGCGATCAATGGGAGTAATGAATGTGATGTGGATGGCCTTGTTGACATCGTGCGTCACACGGTCTGCAGCGCGCTCGGCATTGTCCACTTCCTGGTTGTACTTGGCGCGCAAGTCGAGGTCACTGTAGTTGGCAACCAACTTCGAAAATGCGTGAGCGGCCTCCACAATTCGGTTCGCATGCTGGTTGAACATTTCAAAAAAATTGCCCTCACGAGGCAATAACTTTCCAAACAGCATGACCTTCTCCAATCCACCTTATGTGCCGGCAATATGACTGAATTGCGACTGCGCGCAGTTTAACCGCCCATACAGGCAACGAAACTGTACGGATCAGGCACCTTTAAAAATAATTTGGACCTCCCCCAACCTGACATAGTCCTGCCCAGACCCTCATCCCGTACCGGCAGATTGAAATCTCTATGAGATCGTGTCCACCAAATTACACGTCGGTTCAGGTGGACTGAGCACTCTTTTCAGTGAGGTCAAGGAAGAGGCCAAATGCCGGGGTTGACGAACGGCAAAGAGCACCCGGTCCGTCGGAACCAGAGTTCACCTTTAGGCAACGAGGCCCTGCAACTCACGCTGCAGGGCCTCGTGGAAACCGAATACCTGGAGCGTCTAAGCTGTGACGCCGTCCTTCACTGTGGCAGCGGAGTCGGTGTAGTCACTGATCTTGTCAAAATTCAGGTACTGGTAGACCTTGTCGCTGGCAGCGGTCAATACCCCCATGTCAGCCAGGTACTCTTCCTTGGTGGGAATACGTCCAAGCTTGGAGCAGATCGCTGCGAGTTCCGCCGAGCCGAGGTACACGTTGCTATCCTTACCCAGGCGGTTCGGAAAGTTGCGTGTTGACGTGGAGAATACCGTTGCTCCCGCTTTCACTTGCGCCTGATTGCCCATGCAAAGGCTGCATCCCGGCATTTCCATGCGCGCGCCTGCACCGCCCAACACACCGTAGTGGCCTTCGTCGCTCAACTGCTTGGCATCCATCTTTGTCGGAGGCGCAATCCAGAGTTTGACCGGAATATCACGCTTTCCTTCCATCAGCTTGGACGCTGCACGGAAGTGGCCTATGTTGGTCATGCAGGAGCCAATGAACACTTCGTCGATCCTGGTTCCAGCGACTTCGGCCAATGTCTTGACATCATCTGGATCATTCGGGCAAGCCAGGATAGGTTCGTGAATGTCTGCCAGATCGATTTCAATGACGGCAGCGTAATCTGCATCCGCATCGCCCTTGAGCAACTGGGGATCCTTTAACCAGGCTTGCTGTGCAGCAATGCGGCGTGACAGTGTGCGGGCATCGGCATAACCATTCGCAATCATCCACTTCATCATGGTGATGTTGCTGTTGATGTATTCGATGATCGGCTCTTTGTTCAGGTGCACCGAGCAGCCTGCCGCAGAACGCTCCGCAGAGGCATCTGACAACTCGAACGCCTGCTCCACCTTCAGGTCTGGAAGTCCTTCGATTTCAAGAATGCGGCCGGAGAAAATGTTCTTCTTGCCTTTCTTCTCGACCGTGAGCAAACCAGCCTTGATAGCGTACAACGGAATGGCATTGACCAGATCACGCAAGGTGATGCCGCTTTGCATCTTGCCCTTGAAGCGCACCAACACCGATTCCGGCATGTCCAGTGGCATTACACCGGTCGCTGCAGCAAACGCCACCAGACCAGAACCGGCAGGAAAACTGATGCCAATCGGGAAACGGGTATGGCTATCGCCGCCTGTGCCCACGGTATCGGGAAGCAACAGCCGATTGAGCCAGGAGTGAATCACACCATCACCAGGGCGCAGCGCCACGCCACCCCGGGTGCTGATGAAATCGGGCAGTTCGTGGTGCATTTTTACGTCCACGGGCTTGGGGTAGGCCGCAGTGTGGCAGAACGACTGCATCACCAAGTCGGCGCTGAAACCTAAGCAAGCGAGGTCCTTGAGCTCGTCACGCGTCATGGGACCGGTGGTATCTTGAGAGCCGACCGAAGTCATCTTTGGCTCGCAATAGGTACCCGGGCGCACGCCCTGACCTTCGGGCAGACCGCAGGCGCGACCCACCATTTTTTGCGCCAGGCTGAAACCCTTCTTGGTATCGGCCGGGTTCTGCGGCAAACGAAACAATGTGGAAGGCTTGAGGCCCAGTGCCTCGCGCGCCTTGGAGGTCAGGCCGCGGCCGATAATCAGGGGAATGCGACCACCCGCGCGTACTTCGTCAAACAGGACTTCGCTTTTGACCTGGAAGGACGAGATTTCTTTTCCGTCCTTGAAAGCCTTGCCCTCGTAGGGGCGCAGTTCCACCACGTCACCCATGTTCATCTGGCTTACGTCCAGTTCGATCGGTAGCGCACCGGCATCTTCCATGGTGTTGTAGAAGATTGGGGCAATCTTGGTACCCAGGCAGACACCGCCGAAACGCTTGTTGGGAACGAACGGAATATCCTCACCGGTGAACCACAGCACGGAGTTGGTGGCCGACTTGCGCGACGAACCTGTACCGACCACATCACCCACGTAGGCCACCAGGTTGCCGCGGGCGCGCAGGTCTTCGATGAACTTGACGGGGCCACGCTTGCCATCCTCCTCAGGGGTGATGCCATCGCGCTTGTTCTTGAGCATGGCCAGTGCATGCAACGGGATATCCGGGCGACTCCAGGCGTCAGGCGCGGGCGACAGATCGTCGGTATTGGTCTCGCCGGTTACCTTGAGAATAGACACGGTAATTGACTTGGGCACTTCGGGGCGACTGGTGAACCACTCGGCATCGGCCCAGCTTTGCAGCACGGCCTTTGCAAACGTGTTGCCCTTGTCGGCCTTTTCCTTGACGTCATGGAACTGGTCGAACATTAACAACGTCTTTTTCAGCGCTTCTGCCGCCTGTGACGCCACGGCAGCATCGTCAAGCAGATCAACCAAGGGGCTGATGTTGTAGCCGCCCAGCATGGTGCCCAGCAGTTCGGTGGCACGGGCACGCGTAAGCAGCGCGCACTCCTCAGACCCGAGGGCCACCGCTGCCAGATAGCTGGCCTTGACCTTGGCGGCGTCGTCCACACCAGCAGGAACACGGTGAGTGATCAATTCCACCAGTGTGTCCTCTTCCCCTTTGGGCGGGCTTTTCAGAAGCTCGATCAGTTCGCCTGTTTGCTTGGCAGACAGGGGCAACGGTGGGATACCCAAAGCGGCACGTTCGGCCACATGGTCTCGGTAGGCTTGCAACATGGTACTAACTCCTTCAATTAACAAAACACTCTAAAACCCTCGCGCACAAGGCGCGACTCGCTACTAAATCCATAGCAGTCAGCACACTGCCTAATGAATACTTTCCGGTGAATTCACAAAATAGTCTCGGACGGCTTCCGGCATAGCACATCCAGTTTGGTGCGCCCGCTCCAACACCTGCCAGAAATACCTGAAACTCGCTCGGTCATGCAACTTTCCTGCCACCGAAATTGGTGCCCACCCATGCTCGCGCGCCTGTGCCACGATGTCGGCCGCCGTCTCCACCTCCTGCACCGAAGGTGAGAACGCCTCGATGATGGGCCGAATCTGATCGGGATGGATGCTCCACATCCGTGTGTACCCCAGCGCCGACGCAGCGGTTTTCGCGGCTCTCCGCAGCGCAGTTCTATCACGGAACTCAGTCACCACACAATGCGAGGGTACTTTTCCAAATGCGTGGCAGGCACTGGCAATCTCCAACTTCGCGCGCAGCACTAGGGGATGATGAAACTGGTCCAATGTGGTGTCGTCGCCCGTTCCACGCATTCCCATGGCAAAAGCAGGTATTGCGCCAGCATGGGCTGACACAAAATCCATCAGGCCAAAGCTGACCGACTCTACGCGAGGATGTGCCGCTATGGCAAACGCCTGCTGCACCGCTGCCGGTGACTCGATCAGCACATGCAAAGGCAAGGGCCGTTCACCGGCGCTGGACCGCGTAGCCGCGTCGATGGCATCCACCGCACGCTCGACATCCCGCACCGACTCCACCTTGGGCAGCATGATGTAGCTCAGGGCCAGTCCTGCGCCGCCCACCACGATCTCTGCGTCCGACGCAAACGCAGGATGATCAACCGGGTGCAGCCGCGCACCAACCCGTCGCGTGACGCAAGTTGCTATTAAATCAGGAGCTGTCTGCGCAGTATTGGCAAGCGCCGCAACCATTTCTGCCTGGTCAATCTCACCACCCACCGGCGCACCATCCTCGCAGTCCAGGGTCACGTCAAAAACGCAAGCCCCGAACTCCTGGATCATCTCGATCTGCAACTGCAGGCTTTTGGTCATCCGCGCCTCGGTGCCACTGTAGTGGTCGCACACCGGCAAAACACCGGCTGCACCCTGGGCCCCCAAGAGAATATCGCGCGGATGAAGCACTGCCAATACAGTTACAGCAAGTGCGCGACACCAGCCTGCTCGTCGAGCAGTTCTTTCAATGTCTTGTTGATGCACTCCTGGCTGAAGGCGTCCACCGTCAAACCGTCCACCACCTTGTACTCGCCACCCTCGCAGGTGACGGCATAGCCGAACACAGTGTCCTTGGGAATGCCGTACTGGCCATCGGACGGAATGCCCATGGTCACCCACTTGCCATTGGTGCCCAGTGCCCAGTCGTGCATGTGGTCGATGGCCGCATTGGCAGCGGAAGCCGCCGACGACACACCGCGCGCCGCAATGATGGCAGCACCACGCTTGCCCACCGTGGGCAGGAAGGTGTTCACGTTCCAGTCGTGGTCGTTGATCATGTCCTTGACGCTCTGGCCCGCGATGGTGGCAAAGCGGTAGTCGGCGTACATGGAGGGCGAATGGTTGCCCCATACGGCCATCTTCTCGATGTCGGCCACGGCCTTACCGGTCTTGGCAGCCAACTGGCTCAGCGCACGGTTGTGGTCCAGACGCAGCATGGCGGTGAAATTCTTGCGTGGCAGATCGGGCGCACTCTTCATGGCGATGTATGCATTGGTATTGGCAGGATTTCCGACCACCAGCACCCGGACATTACGGCTTGCCGCAGCGTTCAGCGCCTTGCCCTGTGCAGTAAAGATTTCTGCGTTGGCAGCGAGCAGGTCGGCACGCTCCATGCCGGGGCCACGCGGACGAGCGCCCACGAGAAGCGCGTAATCAACGTCCTTAAAAGCAGCCATCGGATCGCTGTGGGCTTCCATCCCGGCCAACAGCGGGAATGCGCAGTCCTGCAACTCCATCATCACCCCTTGCAGGGCTTGCTGCGCCTTTTCGACCGGCACTTCAAGCAAGCTCAGCACGATAGGCTGGTCTTTGCCGAGCATTTCGCCCGAGGCAATACGGAACAATAGTGCGTATCCAATTTGGCCGGCGGCACCGGTAACAGCGACGCGAACGGGTTTCTTGCTCATGGTCAGTACTCCAAGTGATGAAAAAACGGGTACCACCGGACACGCACCAGACGAACCATGCAGCCGGCAGAATGCGCAGGAGTTTACCCCCGATTGACTTCCACCGTCAATTTGTCTTATGTCTTATATAAGATATGATTTACCCCTATTCGAGACTGACTTGAAGCTGACTTTCGAGGTCACCCCATGAGTGCAATAACTGCTCCGACCAGCGATGGTGCCAACGCAACCGGCGTAGATTCCAACGCAGTTGCCAATGGCCCCCTAACTCCGGCATTTAGTCCGCTGTACCAGCAAATCAAGGTTCTGATTCTCCAAAGCTTGCAGTCGCGAGAATGGAAACCCAGTTCCGCCATTCCCAGTGAAATGGAGCTCGCTAATCGATACAAGGTGAGCCAGGGCACGGTTCGTAAAGCCATTGACGAGTTGGCCTCCGAAAATCTGCTGGTACGGCGGCAGGGCAAGGGAACCTTTGTGGCCACCCACGCCGAACGCCAGGTGCAATACCGCTTTCTTAAACTGGTTCCTGACAGCGGAGATGCCAACAGCGAAGGCCCGGCGCAGCGGCGCATTGTGGATTGCAGGCGTTCGCGGGCACAGGCGGACGTCGCAAGAGGCCTCGCAATCCGCACCGGAGATGCCGTATTGCAGGTAAGACGGGTGTTGTCATTTGCGTCCATTGCGACCATTTTGGAGGACCTGTGGCTGCCAGCAACGCCCTTTAAAGGACTCACGGCAGAGCGCCTTACCGACTACGATGGCCCGATGTACGCGCTCTTTGAAACCGAATTTGGTGTGCGAATGGTGCGCGCAGAAGAAAAGATCCGGGCGGTGCTGCCCGATACCGAACAATGCGTTCTGCTGAACACGCCACCCAATACACCGCTTCTGAGCGTGGAACGCATTGCCTATACCTACAACGATGCCCCCATGGAAATGCGGCGCGGACTATACCTGACCGACAAGCACTACTATCGCAACGCATTGAATTAAATGCCACATCTATTGTCGCAAGTCAGATGTCAGCAGTTTGCAGTGGAATAGAATTTTGATGGAGCATCATGAATAATTACGTACCAGCTACACCAACGAAAGCCGACTCATGACCGAAGTTAGTTCTCAATCCCGACCTGTCCGACCCGAATTCAGGAACATTGATTCCGCAAGCCTGCGCAGTTATCGATGGCCATTGGCATCCATCGCGTCCGGAATGCACCGTGTCAGCGGCGCGATCCTGTTCTTTTTGATGCCTTTCATCATCTGGATGTTCGATAATTCGATTTCTTCGGAAATTTCGTTCGCCAAGTTCAAGGCCGTCTTCAATGTGGGCGTGCTCGGAGTGCCAGGCTTTCTTTGGAAATTGGCAGCTCTTGGGCTGATCTGGGCCAGTCTGCACCATTTCGTTGCCGGAATCCGCCACCTCTGGATGGACACACACCATCATCAAGTCAGCAAGGACTTCGGTCGCCAGACAGCGGTGGTCGTGATGGCGTTGTCGTTTGGCCTGACCGCCGTTGTCGGTGCCAAGCTGTTCGGTCTTTATTGATTCTGGAGTCTCTTATGTCTGTCAATTATGGTTCCCACCGTCTGGTGGTAGGCGCGCACTACGGCATGCGCGACTGGCTGTCGCAACGCGTTACGGCAGTACTAATGATCGTTTTCACCGTGCTCGTTCTCGCCCAGCTTGTTTTCAGCAAAGGCCCCATCGGGTACGAAATGTGGTCGGGCATATTTGCCGCGCAGTGGATGAAATCTCTCACGTTCGTGGTCATTATCTCCATGCTCTGGCACGTCTGGGTAGGCATGCGCAACGTGTTTCAGGATTATGTAAAGCCCTACGCCGTGCGCTTTGTCATGCACGTATTTGCCATTGTCTGGTTAACCGCGTGCAGCGGATGGGCCATTCAGGTTTTGTGGCGTCTATAAGCCGCCCTCCTCCCAAGCAGGACAGAGCACTGACGTACTTCTGATCGAGTGCATCTGCCTTTAACCGAGACACAACATTTATCATGACTGCTACCACTAAACTTACTACGCGAAAATTTGATGTCGTCATTGTCGGCGCGGGCGGCGCTGGCATGAGCGCCTCGCTGCAACTGGCCACCGCCGGGCTGAACGTGGCCGTGCTCACAAAAGTATTCCCAACTCGCTCGCACACCGTTGCGGCACAGGGCGGCATCGGTGCCAGCCTGGGCAACATGGCCGAAGACAACTGGCATTTCCATTTTTACGACACCATCAAGGGGTCGGACTGGCTGGGCGATCAGGACGCCATCGAATTCATGTGCCGCGAAGCTCCAAAAGTTGTTTACGAACTCGAGCATTGGGGCATGCCGTTTGACCGTAATCCGGACGGCACCATCTACCAACGCCCTTTCGGTGGTCACTCGAGCAATTACGGCGAAAAACCGGTACAGCGCGCGTGTGCGGCGGCGGACCGTACCGGACACGCCATGCTGCACACGCTGTACCAGCAAAACGTCAAAGCGCGCACGAATTTCTTCGTCGAGTGGATGGCGCTGGACCTAATCCGCAACGCAGACGGCGATGTCGTGGGCGTGACAGCGCTGGAAATGGAAACCGGTGAAGTACACGTTCTGCGTGCCAAGAGCGTGATGCTTGCAACCGGCGGCGCCGGACGCATCTTTGCTGCATCCACCAATGCGTACATCAATACGGGTGACGGCCTTGGCATGGCCGCACGCGCAAACGTTCCTCTGCAGGACATGGAATTCTGGCAATTCCACCCCACTGGCGTGGCAGGCGCGGGAGTGCTGTTGACCGAAGGATGTCGCGGCGAAGGCGCCATTCTGCGCAACAGCAACGGCGAACGGTTCATGGAGCGCTATGCACCGACCATGAAAGACCTGGCACCGCGTGACTTTGTCTCGCGCTGCATGGACCAGGAAATCAAGGAAGGCCGTGGATGCGGTCCCAATAAGAGCTATATCAACCTGGACATGACCCATCTGGGTTCTGAAACGATCGCGCTGCGCTTGCCCAGCGTATTTGAAATCGGTCACAACTTTGCCAACGTGGATATCACCAAGGAACCGATTCCAGTCATTCCCACCATCCATTACCAGATGGGCGGGGTCCCAACCAATGTCAACGGTCAGGTATTGGCACCCAAAAACGGCAATCCCAGTGCGGTAGTCAATGGTCTCTATGCCGTCGGCGAATGCGCGTGTGTCAGCGTGCATGGTGCCAATCGCCTGGGCACTAACTCGCTGCTCGACATTGTGGTGTTCGGTCGTGCAGCAGGCAAACACATCGTCAAGTTCAACGACGAAAATGACAACCCAAAAGATGTGCCCGTCAATGGTGCAGACATTTCGTTGGAACGCGTCAACCGCCTGGACAACACCAAATCGGGCGAGTACGCTCAAAAGGTCGCTGACGATATGCGCGACACGATGCAGATGCATGCCAGCGTCTTCCGCACCCAGAAGAGCATGGACGAAGGCGTGGTCAAGATCGCGGCGATGCGCGAGCGTGTCAATAACATCACACTGAAAGACAAATCCAAGATCTTCAATACTGCGCGTGTCGAAGCATTGGAAGTTGACAATATGATGGAAGCAGCGCAGGCAACAATGGTGTCAGCAGCGGCCCGCAAAGAATGCCGCGGCGCGCATACAGTGGACGACTACAACCGTCCCGCCGATGATGCCACCTGCCCCTTGGGTCGCGATGATGTGAACTGGCTCAAGCACACGCTGTGGGACAGAGCCACCAACAGCCTGAGCTACAAACCCGTCAACCTCAAGCCACTGACCGTAGCGTCGGTACCGCCCAAGGTCCGCACATTCTGATCCAGCCGTCCTCGCTTTAGAAAGTCAATCATGGCAAAACGTACGTTCAAGATCTACCGTTACAACCCGGACGCCGATACCAAGCCCTACATGCAGACCCTCGAGGTCGAACTCGATGGCACTGAGCGCATGCTGCTCGACACTTTAGGCAAGCTCAAGGAGATTGATCCGACCCTGTCCTACCGTCGTTCCTGCCGTGAAGGCATCTGCGGTTCAGATGCCATGAACATCAATGGCAAGAACGGCCTGGCCTGCCTGGTCAACATGCGCACCCTGCCCGATGAGATCGTGCTCAAGCCACTGCCCGGTCTGCCCGTGGTGCGCGACCTTATCGTCGACATGACGCTCTTCTTCAAGCAGTACCACTCGATCAAGCCTTACCTGATCAATGACAGCATTCCGCCCGAGAAAGAGCGCCTGCAAAGCCCCGAGGAGCGCGAGGTGCTCAACGGCCTGTACGAGTGCATTCTTTGCGCAAGCTGCTCCACGAGTTGCCCGGTGTTCTGGTGGAATCCCGACAAGTTTGTAGGCCCTGCAGGGCTGCTCCAGGCCTATCGCTTCATTGCAGATAGTCGCGACGAAGCGACCAGCGAACGCCTGGACAATCTGGAAGACCCTTACCGGTTGTTCCGTTGCACCACTATCATGAACTGCGTCGACGTCTGCCCGAAGGGTCTCAATCCCACGGCTGCCATCGGCAAGATCAAAGAGCTGATGGTCCGACGCGCCATCTGACCTCTATGAACCAAGCCGCCCAAGCGCCACCGCTGGATCTGATCAGCGAACGCGCGTTGAGTAAGCTCAAATGGCGCTGCCGCCGCGGATTACTCGAAAACGACATCTTCATCGAGCGGTTTTTCCGCCGGCATGGTAATTCACTGACAAATGGCCAGGCAGCTGCGCTGAGCGAACTTATGGATCTGAGTGACAATGATTTGCTTGATCTATGTCTATCTCGCCGGTCACTTTCTCAGGTACAAATCGCCCTGGACCGAGAAGATGTGCTTGAAGTATTGAACTTGTTGAAAGAAACCCCCTTGAAAGGCCAAATATGAAGCTAGCTGACAACAAAGCCACCCTGTCGTTTAGTAACGGTAGCCCCAGCGTCGAATTGCCTGTTTACCAGGGCAATGTTGGCCCGGATGTCGTGGACATTCGCAAGTTGTATGCGCAAACGGGCATGTTCACCTATGACCCAGGTTTCCTGTCGACCGCTTCCTGTCAGTCAGCGATCACTTACATTGATGGCGACAAGGGCGAGTTGTTGTACCGGGGTTATCCGATCGAGCAACTGGCAACCAACTGCGACTACATGGAAACCTGCCACCTGCTGTTGTACGGAAACCTCCCCAATGCCGCGGAAAAGACAGCGTTTACCAGCACAGTGGTTCACCACACCATGGTGAACGAGCAGATGCAGTTTTTCATGCGGGGTTTCCGCCGGGACGCGCACCCGATGGCCGTTCTGACGGGGTTGGTCGGTGCATTGTCAGCGTTCTACCATGACAGCACGGATATCAACAATCCGGAACACCGCAACGTTGCCGCAGTTCGGCTCATTGCCAAGATGCCTACGCTGGTCGCTATGGCGTACAAGTACAGCGCCGGACAACCTTACATGTACCCCCGCAATGACTTGAGCTACGCCGGTAACTTCATGCACATGATGTTTGCCACACCCTGTGAGTCCTATGTCGTGAGCCCTGTTATCGAACGTGCGATGGACCGCATCTTCACGCTGCACGCCGATCACGAACAAAACGCGTCAACTTCTACAGTGCGTCTGTGCGGATCCTCAGGAACCAACCCCTTTGCAGCGATTGCCGCCGGAGTTGCCTGCCTCTGGGGTCCAGCGCACGGTGGCGCCAATGAAGCCTGCCTGAACATGCTGGAAGACATCCAGAAGATGGGCGGAGTAGCCAAGGTCGGCCAGTTCATGGAACAGGTCAAGGACAAGAACTCGAACGTGAAACTGATGGGTTTTGGTCATCGCGTGTACAAGAATTACGACCCCCGCGCCAAACTGATGCAGGAAACCTGCAAGGAAGTCCTGGCCGAACTCGGGTTGGAAAACGATCCGCTGTTCAAGTTGGCTATGGCTTTGGAGAAGATTGCCCTGGAAGACGACTATTTCGTCTCCCGCAAGCTCTATCCGAATGTCGATTTCTACTCTGGCATCGTGCAACGCGCGATCGGCATTCCGGTTCCGATGTTCACCGGCATCTTTGCCCTGGCCCGTACCGTGGGATGGATTGCCCAGTTGAACGAAATGATTGGTGATCCCGAGTACAAGATCGGCCGTCCACGCCAGTTGTTTACCGGTTCTGTGCGCCGCGATGTACAGCCCATCGCCAAACGCTAAACTGCACTGACCCATAGCACCCGCCGGCTGGCAACGCCGGCGGGTTTTTTGTTGCCCGTCGAAAATTCAGTCAACTTGAGGACCACACAATGAAGATATGGTTTGCCTTGCTCTCGATAATCGGCGTGTTTTTCCTGGGTGGTTGCAACACCATCAAAGGAGTGGGCCAGGACCTGCAAAAGGCAGGCGAAAAAATCGAGGACGCAGCGAAGAGAAAGTGAGCAGCCTCGCCACCGTCGAGGTGGGCAGTGCACTGGTAAAGCACCTGTAAGTGTTGTCGCTACAATATCTGCCATGCAACATTCATTCGCACCCTGGCACCTGTGGACTCTCTCCGCAAAGTCCAGCGTGCGTGCGTGGGTTGCAGTGGCAGGGTCCTCTGTGACCAAGACGACAACCATTACTGGCTGACACAGTCCGGTCCGTCGCGCCCCTCCCGGCCTGACGAGCCGGGCAGATGAAATTCTCGCAATTCAACCATCTGAAAGGGCAACAACATGAAAATCGGAAACTTGGTCGGCCTTGTGGGCTGGCGTGGCATGGTGGGGTCGGTGCTGATCGATCGTATGCAGGCCGAGGGTGATTTCGCACTGATCGAACCTGTATTTTTCTCCACCTCCAATGCGGGCAGCTCCGCCCCCGCGCTCGCCAAAAATGAGCCCACTCTGCAAGATGCATTCAACATTGCTGCACTCAAGCGCTGCGACATCGTCATCAGTTGCCAAGGCGGCGACTACACCACCGAGGTATTCCCCAAACTACGCGCTGGCGGATGGAATGGCCACTGGATTGATGCCGCATCCACCCTGCGCATGAAGGACGATGCCGTCATCATCCTTGACCCCGTCAACATGCCCGTCATCACGAATTCCCTGCTCAAGGGTGGTAACAACTGGATTGGCGGAAACTGCACGGTGAGTTGCATGCTGATGGGTGTCGGCGCTCTGTACAAGGCGGGACTGGTCGAATGGATGTCCACCCAGACCTACCAGGCCGCCTCTGGTGGCGGTGCCCAGCACATGCGTGAATTGCTCACCCAGTACGGCACGCTCAATGCAGAGGTGAAAACCCTGCTCGACGACCCAAAGAGCGCCATACTGGAGATCGATCGCAAGGTCATCGCAAAACAACGCGCGCTCACTGCGAACGAGACTGCCAACTTCGGGGTGCCGCTGGGCGGATCACTTATTCCCTGGATCGACAAGGACTTGGGCAATGGAATGTCTAAAGAAGAATGGAAGGGCATGGCCGAGACCAACAAGATTTTGGGTCAAGGTGACGGTTTTGGGTCTGCCGCCGTTCCGGTCGATGGCTTTTGCGTTCGCGTAGGAGCCATGCGCTGTCACAGCCAGGCACTGACGTTCAAACTGCGCAAGGATGTGCCGGTAGCGGATATCGAAACCCTGATTGCTGCTGACAACGCATGGGTCAAAGTGGTTCCCAATACCCGTGAAGCCACGCTTAAAGACCTTACGCCTGTGGCGGTCACGGGAACCATGACCATTCCTGTCGGTCGCATCCGCAAATTGGCTATGGGACCCGAGTACGTTGGTGCGTTTACCATTGGTGACCAACTTCTGTGGGGTGCCGCGGAACCTCTGCGACGCATGTTGCGCATTTTGCTGAATGCCTAAGCGCTGGTGAGGCCGCCGTCGGCAAGGTGCCAAAGCGGGCACGTTGTCGGCAGGCAACAAATTCATCGAAGGATGCCGGCACGGAACCCGCGCTGACAAAGTTAAAAGCTTTCTTAGCTTGTCAGCCTAAGACATTGATGTTATGGTACTTTTTACTTTTTGAGAGTCTGGTTATTTGACCGCAGAATGCAAAGTACACGCCGTTCACCTGAACGGCTTCGGAGGCATATAAATTGATTGCTAAGTCACCACGTTGGCAAAGGACCGCTATCGCAACTGCGGCCGTTGCGATACTCGCGTTGTCGGGAAGCGGCGCATGGGCGCTCTCGCTGGGCCGAATCACGGTTCAGTCGGCACTGGGGGAACCCCTGCGCGCCGAGATCGACGTGCCTGACATTAACGCCGAAGAAGCCGCCTCATTGCGAACAGTGGTGGCCGCACCAGCGGCCTTTGTGGCCGCCGGTATGGAATACAACCCGGTCATGCCCGGGCTACAAATGACGCTGCAGCGTCGCGCTGACGGTCGTGCCTTTATTCGTCTTGGCAGCAATCGCCCCATCAATGACCCGTTCGTTGACATGATTCTGGAAGCCAGTTGGTCCTCCGGGCGCATCGTACGTGATTACACGATGCTGTTCGATCCCCCAGCCATGCGCCAGCCTTCGCCCACTATCCCTACACTGCCGCAAGTGAGCGCGCCACAGTCTGCCGCTTCGACAACCGCAGTGGGAGTTGCGGAGACCCCGCGTTCTGGCAGTGCTTCGAAACCCGCCGTCAGTTCCCTATCCGCGCCAGCCAAGGCAACGCCCAACGCCGATGCCGTCGGAGATAAGCAGGTTGTCGTGAAGAGTGGCGATACGGCCAGCAAGATTGCTGCGAATATCAAGTCTCCTGGCATCTCACTCGACCAAATGCTGGTCGCAATGATGCGCTCGAGTCCCAGCGCATTCATTGATAACAATGTCAACCGCATCCGGGCCGGAGCGGTGGTCAACGTTCCTACCTCCGAGCAGGCACAGTCCGTGACGGCCGGAGAAGCAAGCCGCATTCTGGCAACCCAAAGCAAAGACTTCAACGCGTTCCGGCGCAACCTGGCCAGCAACGCCCCGGCAGCAACTGTAGCTGCCGCCGATCGAAAGGCGAGCGGATCAATACAGACCAAAGTTGAAGAGAAGAAGGCCACCGGGGCAACTCCTGACAAGCTGACCCTGACCAAGGGTGCCATCCAAGCGCAGGCAAACGACAAAGCCAACGAGACCAAACTCGCCAAAGAAAGGGCTGAAAAAGACGCGGCAGCCAGAGAAGCGGAGATCGTCAAAAACATTAGCGACCTGAAGAAGGCGGGCGCGGCCATCGCGACTGCACCGGCAACTGCTCCAGCCTCTGCTCCCGCCACCCTCGCTGCCCCAGCGGTTGCCGTCGCACGCCCACCCGCCTCTGCTCCCGCTCCTGTCGC